>CAKZNC010000094.1 GCA_937129385.1 uncultured Bacteroidota bacterium | reverse complement strand
ATGCGCAAAGCTGGAAACTGACCCAAAAAAACATCGACAGTGCGATCATTGTCTCTGCTCCGCAACTGGAGGAGGATCCATTCAGACCAGGTTACCATCTCACCCCGCCAGCCGGATGTATGGGGGATCCCAACGGGGGTATCTACGTGGATGGTTGGTACCACATTTTTTACGGACTCCAACCCTTTGCCTGGCATCCCGGGGGCTGGTACTGGGCGCATGCCCGCAGTAAGGACCTGCTGCACTGGGAGCATATGCCAAACAGTGTCACCCCGGCGTTTGATCTTGGCCTGGATGCCATTGGGTCCGGTTCGACCATCATCACGGAAAACGGGAAAAAACTCGCTTTTCATTCCAACAGCCGAAAAGGTCCCATGGAATTCTGGAGGGCGGAATTTACCAACGATTCATTGACCCGCTGGAACCACAAAGGGAAAAACCCGGTGCTGACCCTCGACCACCCGGGCTTGCCGCCGTTTGATGATTTCTGGCGGGACCCTTTCGTCTTCACCACGGAGGGCAGGACCTTCCTGATCGCATGTGCCGACCTGTTTGAAGATGACAAAGTTTCGGTTCCGATCTTCGAAGCGTTGAACAAAGAGTTGTCTGAATGGGCATACCGCGGCATCCTTTTCACCGTCCCGAAACACAAGTACAGGAACCTGGAGGTCCCGGAACTGCGGAAGCTCGGAGACCAATGGATCTTCATGGCCTCCACCGATGCCCCGGTCGATCGCGTCAACTATTTCCTGGGTGACCTGGACCTAAAAACACTCACTTTCCACATCAAATCCGAGGGAATTGTCGATTACAGCGGCCACTACTACGCCCAGGAGACCATCCAGGATGATGAGGGGAATCTGTTCCTGCTCGCCTGGATGCCAGGCTGGGACCGGGAGTGGCTGCCATATTACAACAATACTCCCATCAAAAATTCCAATCCGCGCTGGAACGGGTGCTTCGCCATTCCGCGAATATTGTATGCTGAAGATGACGTGCTGTTCCAGCAGCCCGTGGAATCTTTCAAAAAACTCAGAAGGGATCATGCCCGGCTGAATGGGAGGGAGATCCCGGTTGACGGTCCGACCACTGCCACACAGGTACTGGAAAAGATATCGGGAGACCAGTTGGAGATCCAGGCGACATTTGATCTGCATACCGCCTCATTCTGCGGCATCTCTCTGCTTACCGATGAAAAGGGGAACGGCGGATTATCCATCGCCTGGAGTGGTGACAAGCTGAATGTGGATGGCGTAATGGTACCCATGGAAGACTGGAAAACAGGGGAAAAGCTGTATCTGCAGATCTTTGTCGACAAGAAGTTCGTCGAGGTATTCGTCAACGGCGGAAAATATTGCATCACCAGGCAGCTGCAGGAACAATTCGTGAAAGGGGACCATGTCGCGCTGACGGCCCTGGGGGGAACTGCCAGACTTGTCTCCCTTGAGGCCTGGAACATCAGGACCATCAACTGAGATCAGTAAGACATGCTGCCTTTCAAATAAATCCCCGGATCAGTGTGCCCTTACCGCAAATGCATCGCCCGGGTTTTTTTCAAGTAGCTGTGTAATCTCCGCTTCTGTGAATCCCTGGCTTTCGAGTTCCGGTAACAGGTGGGTGAAAATTCCGGTATATCCCCGGATCTCTCCACCTCCCGGTTCTCCCGGACGGTACCATCCTGCATCATGAGAGAGCAGAACCCGGTTAAGATAACCTGCCTCCTTCAGTGCCGAGATCCGTTCTGCATACCATGCAGAACTGAATTTAGACCCCGGGGTTTCATCCCGTGCTGCATTGAACCCGTCCAGGGAGATCCATGCGCCCCGTTCTGCCGCTTCGATGTTTCCCTGTTCTGTTCCTGACTGAGCATGGACCCAGATAAATGAGGAGAGCGGGACATCCATACGATCAAGGACTTCAAGCTGCGCAAATGCGGGGGCATCCGGACCGGTATGGGAGGCAATGACCAGGCCGGTGGATTTGTTGGCAAGTGCAGCGGCGGTGATCAGGGTATCATGGAAGGCCGACAGTGTCTCAGCATTGTCCACGCCGATCTTGATAAAACCGGGGTGTACCCCGCTGCCCTCGATCCCCGCTTCAAACTCCTGTATCCAGGCATCTGCAAGCTCGCCGGCAGACATGTCCATCGCCTCTCCCGGGATAAACTGGTTGCTGCGGGCGCCATAGTACCCGGTGTTGGTGACGATGTGCAGACCGCTCTTCTCACTGAGCATCTTCAGCAATTCCGGATCCCTGCCCAGGTAGGCGGGTGTTGGGTCGATGAACGTTACAACACCATGTGTTTCCAGTGCCTCCAGGTAGGGAAGCAGGGTGGCTGCAACTGAATCCCGGTTCCACCTGTGGTACCCGGTCTCATCAGCACCGATGAAATCGACGAGCAGGTGTTCATGGGTCAGGGTCACTCCCAGGTCATCCGGTACAATGGGTCCGCTGACAGTTATGATCACCCCTGAATCAGCAGGATTGAATTCTGGTTCGTTCTCCGTTCTGCCGCAGGAGGTGGTCATGATCAAGACAACAGCGGCAGATAAGATTCCTATGAAATAATACTTTTGCATTGGTATAAATGTTTTTATTTCTGTTCCGGTTTCTCAACGGGCAGTGGCTGACCTTTTTTCATCATCGCAGCAGCCTGACCTGTGAGCCAGAGGAAATGATCGGTGGGAATATCTTCATCCAGCGGGACAAATGTACTTTCGCCCACGGGTACCTTTTTTGCCACTTTGAAAATGGCGGTGCCCTCATCCACCTCATCGAACATGGATACGTAGACCATCTCCGCACCTTCAGAGGAGATGCCGCTCAGCTGCTTCCAGAAGAATTTTCCTTCGTTCCTGTCGATGTAGCTGTTGCTTTCGGGATACATATTTTTCCAGGTGAAACCCGGGAATGCCACCGGGATATATTTGAGTCCGTTTGCATCGCACCACGCCTTGTCTTTGCCGATCAATGACTTAAAGCTGTCATAACGCGCTTCATTGTATCGTCCAACGAACCAGGGGTGGACCACATCGGCCATTTTGATGACCTCGTGCATTTTCTCATCCTTGATGCAATCGTTGCCCTGTTCTCTCCAATAGGTGGGGACACCCAGCAGTACGGAGCAATTACCGCCTTCGTCAGATTTGAGAAAATTGATGATCTTCTCGACATCGTCCAGGTTGTACTTCCGGTTGTCATTGAAGCCAACACCCCAGATGGCAACCAGTGGTTTGCCTTCATTGAACAGGTAGTTCGGGTATTCCGAGCGGTTGGTAAATCCATGCTCCTCTTTCAGCTTTTTCCAGTCCTCGATCAGTACATCCGCATCCTCGGAACGCATCCCCGACATGTCATACATGACAGCGATGGTCCGGTCATGATCAAGGGCTGCCTGTTTTGCCGATCTCAGCACCTTGTTGAAGTGGTTCCTTCCGGATTCACGCTTCACCTCGCCCACAAAACGCTGCATAAAGACGCCATCGAGTCCATACTCCTCCATCCATTTGAAGTGGAGCCTGACGGTACTCTCATCGTGAGAGCTGAATAGTTTGGCTGCAGTGCCGTCGGCATATTGAAAAGATGTTTCATATTGTTTCTCATACTCGCTCATATCGGGCCACATGTCGATCGTGCAATACCCCGGCTCGAACCTACCCCGCTTCTGGTAGTGGTACCAGCCACGATCAGCCCCGTCGCCGGGAGCATTGAACCATCCCTGGTATCCCGCCATCACAAGTCCGGGCGACATGGTGTGTTTTACAAATGAGCTGGCCTTTTCATTTTGGGATTCACCGTTGTTTTTTGAAGCACATCCGGCAAGAATAAGCAGGAAAGTAATTGCGATGGAGCCGATTAATTTCAGGTACTTGATTTTCATGATTGTTCAGATTTTTTTATTCGATTCAGGGGCAACGATCGGGGGCCCGGTTTAAGCTTGTCGACCCCGTTTAAGGCAAGAATAGGTTTCTATGCTTAAAAAATCATTAAGAATCTGTTAATGGCGCTCCTGTGTATTGGTGAGCACGGTGCCTGATGCAGTAACCTACCGGAATGAGCATTTCGATGATGAACAGAATGATGGCATGGATACCTGTTTTTCACAGGTGATCATGCAATCCTTTGAGATCATCCGGGAGGAAGAAGAGAAAAATTAAGTCTTATCTATTCTGAAGGGTACAGCACAAATCCGCCGTTGGGTTTCATTGTTACGGTGATGGTACCATCGTCACCCTGCATATTTTCGATCTTCAGTTCCCGCGGTGTATCGCCATCCGCCAACAGAATCGCTCTGTTCATCTGCCCGGGCAGTTTGAAACTGACCTCCTGTGCTTCATTTTTCCCGTTGATCCCGGCGATGAACCACTGGTCTCCGTTTCGTCTTGCCACCACGAATTTATCGCCCGGGGTTGCTTCGATGAGCCTGGATTCATCCCATGCTGCAGGCACTTTTTTCAGGAAATCAACCGCTTCTCCGGGAAGCGAAAAGTAGCTTTCCGGGTTGTCGGCCATGTGAATAATCCCTGATTCGTATACCACTGTAAGCGCCAGTTCGTGCCCAAAGGTGGTGATGTGCGGATACCTGTTGTCTGAAAATGTCGCCGGGGTAAAATCTGTTGGTCCGGCTGTGCCGCGCAGGATCGTCGCAATGGAATTGTAAAAGGCAGCAATGTCCGGGTACGGTTCGGAAAACCTGTAGCACTCTGCTCCCCTGACCGCTTCCATGGTCAGCAAATTGGGCCATGTCCTGGTCCAGCCACGTGGAAGGGTACATCCATGGAAATTGACCAGCAGATGGTGATCGGCAGCATCACCGAGTATCTTTTCATACAGATCGATGGCAATTTGTTTGTCGGTTGCAAAGAAATCGACTTTGATCCCCTTGATTCCCCATTTTTCCAGACGGGCCATCTCCTTCTTCCTGGTATCGTCATTGAACAGCACAAAATCTTCACTGGTACTGGTACTGTCCCTTCTTCCCCCTGAACTGTACCAGAGCAACAACCCAACATCCTTTTGTTCCGCATAGGCGATCACATCTTCGATGGTTCCATCAGGCATATTTTCCCATCCGGCATCGACCAGGGAATACTCCCAGCCCATTTCAGCAGCCAGGTCGATATAATGATTCAGCCTTTTCACGGTCCTGCCTCCCTTTGAGGACCACCATTCCCATGAAGCCCTTCCCGGCAGGATCCATGAAGTTTCTTCGATCATTGAAGGTTGTGCAAGGTGATAGACCATGGATGATTCGACGATGTCTGCGATAGAATCGCTCACAAGTACAAATCTCCAGGGGAGTTCCCAGGGGAGTGCCGATGCTGGCATGACCTCACCATCGCCGTAACGTTCATCCGGTTCCGGGAAGGCGATCGTGTATATTCCGCCTTTGCAATCATGAGCAAGATGAGTGCCGCAGTAGGAGGCGTCCAGCCCGGCTTCGGAAATATAGAGCCATTGACCCGCTTTCTGGAATAACAGCGGAAATGACCAGCCAACCTCTTCCGTTGAGGGAGCGCCGGACTTTACAGGCATGTAATCGGCTTCGTATCCGGGGTTTCCCCAGGGTTTGGCCGACTGGTAGGGGGACATCCAGCTTTCCAGTCCGGGTCCTACATTAAATGATGTGAGTTCTTTTTTTATCCTGAACAGGTCCGTCGATTCTCCGGGCATGACATACCTGAAAGCCACCCCTTCATCAAACACCCTGAAAACGATCTGCAATTCGTGACCCGTAGTATTTGTAAAGGTGAGCGTTTGCTCATTGGCTTCATAGGCAAGATCACTGAACTTTCCCGAACGCATCGTGTAGGCGTCTGAGATATTTTTTACCTCCGAAATACCTGTCAGTTCAAGCCCCTCTGTAAAGTCTGTATCTTCCCTCATCAGCCCAAGCCGGGAGGATTCAATGACCACCTGATGTGCAGTGCCGATTCCGCCCAGGACGCTGTAAAAGAGTTCCCCGTTCTCATTTGTCTTAATCTCTACTTCCAGGTTTTCTGAAGGAGAGGGGATCTCAACGGATTGGTTTATACTGTTGCATGCAAAGGTGAATGCCGGCAGCAGAAAAAGTAGTCTGACTGGTTTCATGACGAGATGTTTGGTTAGTTAGGAAGATAAAGATAGAGATTTTTCAGTTCTTGCTATTTCGGCATCAGCCCCTGCTCTTCCAGGAACCGGTCGACCCGCTCAAGAATGGCCTCATCGTAATAGGTCGAATAGGTATCGTCCCCTTCTGCCAGGTAATGCTGCTTCCCTTCGAATTTGATATGTTCGAAATGATTACCCAGCTGGCGGGTACGGAACATAAAGTACTCCACCACCCAGTAGGGCACCTGGTTATCCTCCGAACCGTGGAATTCAATTGCGGGGGGCATCCCGGGTTTCAGGTTATGGAAGGGGGAGATGGACCATATTTCATCCCGACGGTCGTCCAGCAGGCGATCCAGCCAGGCTTCAACAGTGTTCACATTGCTTGAGAAAAGCAGCAGCGCACAGGGTTCCGGATCAATTTCCTGGTTGTCGGAAGAATCGTTCACCTTGTCCAGCAGCGCTGTGGCAAGCGCCAGTTGTCCGCCTGCCGACTGTCCGCCCACAATGATCTTTTCAGGATCGATCCGCAGCTCTTCAGCATTCTCCTTCAACCACCTCAATGCACTGCGCGCATCCATTGTGCTCTCCACCGGGGTGATTTCGGGATGTGGGACAGTACCATCTGCTTTAATCGAGAGCCGGTAAGAGAATGAGAAGGTCACAAACCCCATTTCAGCATATCGCTCGCAGGTGGAGAAAAATTCAGACGGACTCCCGAATGCCCATCCGCCGCCGTGGAAGAGGGCGATGGCGGGGTTCCCGCTTTCCCGTTTTGTTTCCGCGGTATAGAAAATATCCGCAGTGAGCTCTTGTCCGCCCACATGCTTATACGTTCTCTTTTCATGCACAATGTTCGACTGCTGTGCATGTCCCGAAAGGGAGATCACCAGGAACGTAATCACTAAATAGATCTGTTTTTTCATCAGTCCGGGATTTTCGGATTCTCTCAAAGATAACAGATTGGCCTGAAAAAAAGACTGGTGATGATCTGCGTTATTCCTTCACAATTTTAAGTCTGATGTGTTGATCATCCTTTCCTGTTAGCTCAAGGATGTAAATTCCCTGCGGCAGCATGCCCAGGTCTAATTCACTTTTTGTACTGATGAATAATTTTCGTCCCGTCAGTTCCCTGACAGCCGCCTCTGCAAAGTCTGTCCAGTCGATGAACAATCTCTCAGTCACGGGATTTGGATACACACGGGGCGAAGCCGCGAGTCCGTCTTCCACAAGGGTCTCATCCAGGTCATTGAGCATCAATGTAATGATCGCTGAACTATTCAGCAACCCATCACTGATCCCGTATTCCAGGTATATTTCCGGACTTGTTTCATAGTCAATGGGTGCCGGATCGGCAACGGTCATCTCCCCGGTGGAGCTGTTGATATTGAAAGCACCGGCTTCATTCCCACTGATCAAAGAGAAGGTAAGCGGCAGGAACCCGGTATAGGTATATGCCGGTGTGGCCAGGCGGGTTCCTTCGGGGATATTTTCATCGATCGCGAACAACTGGTCCTCGATCTCCAGGATCACATCCGGCTGACCGCCCGCACAGGTCCCGATGGTGTAGGTATGTTTGTCCGCCGCCGTATTTTTCTCCATCCCCTGGTAAGAGTAAGTGTAATAGAAATGGACCACGCTTCCCTCTTCGGCATTTATCCTGAAGGGTACGCCCGGTGTTACATTGTAGCCGGGGAAGGGTTCGGTGGCCCCGTAGTAGAGGATGCAGGTGGGCGAACCCACACCGTTGGCGCCCGGAATAAAGGTGAGGGTCGGATTGTCCTTGTCTTCCGAGAACAGGTAGGTGTAATCCCCGTTTTCCGGTCCGCCAGCACAAGACGGAGGCGGCAGTATTTCAATCTGAATGGAATCAGATGTTGCTGTAGCACCGCTGTCATCGGTGGCCAGGGCGTGGAAGAAATGGGTGCCAGCTGTTTCACCCGACCAGGTCACTTCAAACGGATCGGTCGATGCTTCCCCGATCTTCTCCGCACCATTAAAAAATTCAACCAAAACGATCTCCCCGTCCAGGTCGCTCGCTGCCGCGGTGATGACAATGTCGGATCCCCCGTAGAATGAGGAGCCATCGGCAGGCGATATGATGGTCACCGAAGGTGGAATATCGGTGGTTGCAGATACGATCACTAGGACGTAGCTGATCGATGTGTAGGTGCCATCGCTGACAGTGAGCTTGCACTTGTAGATGCCTTCAACCAGGTTGGACAGACCGGGGTCAACTGCCTCCTGATCGGAGAATAGAACCTGGGAGGGTCCGTATACCTGTTCCCAGGAATAGGTCAGCGGCTGATCATCCGGATCATAACTTGCAGAGCCGTCCAGCCGGGCAGTGGTTTCAGGTAGGAGCACCACCACGTTGTCTCCTGCATTTGCCACCGGTGGGGCATACCCCAGTTCCCCTGCGTAAGTAAAGTTTAGTCTACCCAGGTTGAATTCGCCACCTTCGAACACGAGGCGCAGCACATGTTTTCCCTTGTTGAGTTCGATACCATCGACGGTTTTATCGGTCCAGTCATCCCAGTCCCCGGTGTAATCCAGGAAAATATCCGGACCGGTTTGTGCACCATCAATTTCAAAATGGAACGGACCGCCGCCGTTCTCATTGCCGGATGCGTAGCGGAAGCTCAGATCATAGATCCCGGCGTTCTGTACCTCGATCGTATACTCCAGCCACTCCCCGGCAGATATCCACCCGATATTGTCACCCTCAGTGGGATCTGATACAGCATCGACATATTCTCCAGGCCTGAAACCCCCTCTGTTTTCCTGGTCCAGGTCTACATAGGCGATGTCCTGACCTGTTCCTCCTTCGAACTTATCGTAATGTCCGGCCTCTATTGTTCCCGGTATGGCTGCCGGGGCATTGAAATATGGGAGTTGCTCGCCAACAACCACTGAATGCAGGTTGGTGACATTGAAATTTTCATCGACAAACACTTTGGCATACATGCCATGTACACCCAGGGAGAGGTCCGTTGCAGTCATCTCATACGGCGCATCGGCATCGGTACCGAGGAGGGTATTGCCATCCCAGAATTCCACCCTTGTAGCCGGGTCACCGGAGATGGTGACGGTAAGCCTGACACTGCCATTGACATATGCCTGGTTAAAATCTGATGTAAGGATGCCTGTGGTCCCGATATCCCTGCTGGTGGCCATCTGTCCTGCCGGTACATGCAGCACGTGGCCGTCTGAGAAATGAATTTCCAGCGGATCTGATGAATAGTTGTGCCCGGTATAGGTAACCTCCCCGTTCTTCTCGAAAGCAACTGCGATGGGGTAATCGGCGGTGATATCCGGCCTGACCGTCCCCAGTGCATTCATTGCATGCAGCCAGTGATAGGTGTGTGCATCGGAGATGCCAAACTTCAGGGAGCGGTCGGGGTAGGAATTGTAAAGTGCAATGGCAGCTTCCGGATCCGTAAATGAGCGGTAGGCCCACATCACATCGTGCCACAGGTTATCGTTGACTTCGTTGTTCAGGATACCGGTATTTTCGGTGATCTCGTTCCATAGCTTCGTGCTGTAATCCGGATGATGTCCCAGGTAGAGGGATCCGCCGTGAATGGGGTACATCTCGATGCCATAGGAGGCAGCAATGTCGGATGTCCAGAAGGTCCCGTTGTCATAGGAATTTCCCCATACCCTTGAGACGAGGCTGTATTGCTGGGAAGCAGCGAAATTGCGCTCGTATATGTCGAACCAGTACTCTTCGATGGCGGTTTGCTCGGTGGTATAGAGGTAGATCCCCAGGTCGCGGATCGCATCATTGCCGGTGACCGTGCCCCAATGGATCAGCGAAGAATTGAATTGCATGCTCTCCGAGGTGGATTCCTGGTCATTTCCCTGAGGAAACGTTGCAAAACCATTGGCCCAGCAGTGGCCGGAGTAAGGATTAAAATTTCTCAGGTAGGGATACATCGCATCGTCCCTGTTTTGTGAGGCGGCATCGCGCACCAGGTGGTTGATCATCTCTCCCCACTGGTCGGCCCATCCCGGCTCAAACTGCTCCAGGAAGGCTGCTGCATGAATAAAATACCCCCAGTGAAAATGGTGGTCATTGATGTTGCCGTCCTGACCGTGTCCTGCCGGGTAGCCGATCATGGTGGTCCAGTCGCTGTTGTAATAGAAGAGGAACGCGATCTCGGAAGGTTCGGCCGTCAGCCAGTCTTCCAGCCGCTCCTTTATTGTAGCGAGCATCTTGTCCCTCGCTTCGATATTCCCTGTTTGGTCGGCGATCCGCGCCGTCTGGATCAACCGGTTCATCACCTGGCCCTCGTTGTAGGAGTCGGTCCACGTTGCCAGCTGGTCATTTTCGATAAGCGAAATCTTACGATTCATTTCGAAAGGGCTGAATCCGTCACTGTAATTTGCCAGGTACGGCAGGGCAGGAAGTATTCCTTTAAACGTGTTATTTATGCTGAATACGTTACCGGCCAGGGTCCTGATCTCGCCGCGGACCGAAAAGTAACTTTGTTCCCCCGGTACGGGTGAATCGTTTGCCAGGTTGGCCCACTGGTGTGGCAGCAGTCCGATGAGCATGGTGGTGTCTGTCCCCTCTTTGACCTCTGTTTCAACGACAAAATCGGTGCGCACCACGGATGTGGACGGGTCGTAGCTCCAGTCGGCGGTTGTATTGACCGGGAACACATAGGCATATTTTTGATAGGCTTCCGCAACTGCCGTCAGGTCCGAGACGGACAGGGGGAGCATGGCGGCTGACCAATAGTTTTGGTTGTTGAGGTTGGAGGTATAGGTGTTGCCCGACTGGGTCCAGGAGCTGCCTGTGGGGGCATAGATAACGAAATCGGCATCATTGCGCGCATTGGCGATGATCAGCATTTCGCCGGATACAGTCACGTCGCCCAGGTTGACAGTGATTTGTGCAATGTCGCTGCTCTCCTTTTCGAAATAGATGAAGGGCATGGCCACGCCGGTGGTGGCCTGGAGATGGTGGGTACCGTCGTCCCAGTCCATCGTCACGGTCCAGTCGGAATAATCCGCCACGGTGGCCCTGTCGGCATCCAATCCTGTTACCCCCACAACGATGGGATTTTGATCATCCAGCACACCCCAGGGGATATAGCTGAGCATCAGTCCGGGATTCATTGTTTTGAGAGCCATGGGATAGTTGAACAGGTTCCCGGCATGGTTTGACTTCAGCAGCAGCGACCACCAGTCGTTTGTGGGCACAGGTTTGCCAAGTGCGTTTCCACTTAGCTGGGGAGTTCCGGAAGGATAAGTATTCCTGTTGGCTGCATCCACCCCGGGGAAGGTGGTTGTGTAGCCCCCTTCACCGACGGATGTGATCTGCGCCTGAACCGGCGTAACATTCAGCATACAAATAAATAGTGAGGCGCAAAGAAAAATGACCGGTCGGTAATGTGGCATAATTTGTATATCAATGATGTAATGTAAAGATAGGCTAAAAGCAGGTGGATCACTAATTTACGGGTACAACATGGGTACACATTTACCCCTACATGAGTACACATATCAGGATTGGAATGGCATTGTTGCGGTAACATGGCGGTTGTGAGATGGTCACATCCTTCAAATCACCATTTGTCAAAAAGTGGAGGTTGTATAGGGTTGATTTATAGTAAATGCAGGAATAATAACTATTTTTAAAATCCAACCTCAGCTGATATGTTATACAAAGTTTACGTACTGTATGCGAAAGACCATGACAAGTTGTTCACGGGCATGACCACCAGTCTGGGTGACCGGATGCTGTCTCACAACAGTGATACGCCGGAAGACTGGACCTCGGGGTATCAGCCGTGGACGCTTGTGCACATGGAGTTGTTCCCTGAGGAGAGTGAAGCCTATCTCAGGGAGACTTTCCTTGAGAGTTATGAGGGGCAGGCCTATATAAGGAAGGATATTCTTCCGCTTTTTGATTTTTAGAATTCACACACCCGGGCTTTCGGGTCGATCTTATTCCAGATTTCCGTAGAGTGATCCCACAGCCTTTTTCCTTCTTCGGGATCATACACTTTCGGATCCATTTCTTTCTGGTTGAACATATGGAGGTATTCCCCGGTTTTGTTGGTGTAGTCTTCCGATATCCCCATGTAGATCACTGGTTTTGCAGCCCTGGCCGGCGACTGGAAGAAGATGGTGAAGATGCCACGCAGGATCACCCTGACGATCCACGGGGCACTGCGGATGATGTTGGTATTTACGGGGCCCGGGCAGATCACATTCATGGAGACATCGGTTTCTTTTGTGTTGATTCTTTTGGAAAATTCGACAGCTAAGGTATTTAATACCAGCTTGTAGTAGCTGTAATTGTTCATACCTTTTTTGATGCCGTAGTCGAAAAACTTCCCGAATTCATCGTGGTCGATGGCGGAGGAGCCCTGGTGAGAATCGGATGAGATGAAGATGACCCTTGAAGCAGGTGTTCCGGGTTTCCTGTTCCCGTTGCAGCTGGCATTCGGTATGACTCCATCGTTGATCAACAGGTTGAGGAGTATGAAGTTGGCGAGGTAATTTACCTGGAATATCTCATCCAGTCCGGCAGCAGTCTTTTTTGCTTTCGGTGAGGCCACGCCGGCATTGAGGACCAGGAGGTCTGTGCGGATTTTTTCAGATTCGAGATGCTGGCAGAATTCATGGACTGAATCGAGATCCGAGAGATCAAGCCGCATCATTCGCACATTGCCTGATCCCGAAAGTGCTTTTACTTTTTCGCCTGCCTCCGGTATCTGGCTCCTGCATGCCATGATCACTTCACCTCCGCGTTTTGCAAGATCTACGGAAATTGCGAACCCGAGACCTGAATTTGCACCGGTTACAATGCAGGTTTTTCCATCGATCCGATCTTTATCGGTCAGTCTTTCAGAGAGTTTCTGTTTCCTGAACAAGTCGAGAATCCCGGTGAGTGTAGCTACCACCGGGTTGTCAAATCTTCCGTGCGACATTTTTTTCGTGAAGATACTTTTTTCTGTAAACTCTCGACTACTCTTAACTCTCTTAACTCTCCTCTCTCCACTCTCTCTTCACTCTCCTCTCTCCACTCTCTCTTCACTCTCCACTCTCTCTTCACTCTCCACTCTCAACTCTCTCTTCACTCTCCACTCTCAACTCTCCACTATCTTTACTATCTTTGTGGCTTACAAAATTGGTCATGGCGAAAACCAGGAATAAAAAGAACGGATTTCTTCGCAAGCTGATGCAGAAGTACCGCTTGGTGGTGCTCAACGAAGAATCGTATGAAGAGGTTGGATTCATCAGGCTTTCCAGATTGAATATACTGGGGATTGTCGGGTTTCTCACGGTCCTTCTCATTTCATTGGTCTACCTGGCAATTGCCTATACACCTGTAAGGGAACTGATCCCCGGATATCCCGATGCGATGATGAGTCATCATATCAGGCAAAACGCGATGAAACTGGATTCGCTTCAGCGGGAGCTGGCGATGCGGGACCAGTATTTCATGAACATTAACAGGATCATAAACGGGGACAGGCCTGAGGATTTTCTGAATGACACCACGTCGGTGCAGCGTCCGGATGAGATCGTCTTTGCCCGGTCGGCGAATGATTCTGTCCTTCGGCAACAGGTGGAGGCAGAGGAGCAATTCAGACTGAGCATCAGTGAGCAGTCTGCCGACAGCTATGAACTTCATGACATTCATTTTTTCACACCTGTGGAAGGGATCATCACAAATCCATTCAATCCGCAGGAAAATCATTTCGGAATTGACCTGGTTGCCGGTCCGAATGAGGTGGTCAAGGCCGCCCTGGACGGGACAGTCACCATGGCCACATGGACCCTTGAGACCGGGTATGTGATCCAGATCCAGCATGCCAACAACATGATGTCGGTGTATAAGCACAACGCTGAATTATTTAAAAGCGTCGGTCTGAAAGTAAGTGCCGGTGATGTGATAGCTGTGATCGGGAATTCGGGTGAACTGACCACAGGTCCGCACCTGCACTTTGAATTGTGGCACAACGGTGTACCTTTGAATCCGACTGATTATATTGTATTCTGAACAGATGAAGAGAGGGATCGCAATATTGGGATCTACCGGATCGATCGGTACGCAGGCACTTGAAGTGATCAGGTCTCACCCGGAATTATTCGAGGTTGAGGTGCTTTCCGCACACAATAACGTGGAACTGCTGATCAGGCAGGCCTTTGAATTTGTTCCCAACACCATTGTGATCTCCAACGAGGCACATTACGATCAGCTTGTAAATGCAGTTTCACATCTCCCTGTAAAGGTATATTGCGGGATAGAGGCGATCGAGCAGGTCGTTGCGATGGAGTCTATCCAGATGGTACTTACCGCCATGGTTGGATTTGCCGGACTGAAGCCGACGATCGCGGCAATCGATGCGGGGAAGGCAATCGCACTGGCCAACAAGGAGACCATGGTTGTGGCAGGCAGCCTGATCATGGAGCTTGCAAAGGAGAAGAATGTACCGATCATTCCTGTTGATTCGGAGCACTCGGCCATCTTCCAGTGCCTTGTCGGTGAGGTGGCCTCGTCGGTTGAAAAGATCGTGCTGACTGCCTCGGGAGGTCCGTTCATCGACGCAGACCCGGGGACCCTTGCTGATGTAAAACCTGAACAGGCACTGAATCACCCCAACTGGTGCATGGGTCCAAAAATCAGTATCGATTCTGCAACGATGATGAACAAGGGACTTGAGGTGATCGAAGCGAAGTGGCTGTTCGGACTCAAACCTGGACAGATCGATGTGGTGGTACATCCCGAATCTATCATACATTCGATGGTCGCTTTCAGGGACGGGTCGATGAAAGCACAGATGGGACAGCCCGATATGCGCCTGCCTATTCAGTATGCACTGGCATTTCCTGAAAGGATCGGGTCGGATTTTCCGAGGATGGATTTTACGAAATATCCAAATCTCAGTTTCCGGGTCCCCGATTACAAAATTTTTCGTAATCTTGCAATTTCTTTCAGGTCACTGGAGAAGGGTGGTAACTGGCCCTGTCTGATGAATGCAGCAAATGAAATTGCTGTTGAGGCATTCCTGGAAGAGAAGACGGGTTTCCTGGCGATACCGGATATCATTGAATCCACGCTTGAAAGATCAAGTTTTGTGGCACATCCGGATCTTGACGATCTGGTGGAATCGGACCGGCAAGCCAGGGAAATAGCAAAACAAATTATTTAAGAGCAGATAGAAAACATGGTATTTATAATAAAATTAGGTCAATTCCTGTTAAGTTTATCCATACTGATCGTACTCCACGAGATGGGGCATTTTCTGATGGCCAGGGCATTCAAGACCCGTGTGGAGAAATTCTACCTCTTTTTTGACATCAAATTTTCTCTGTTTAAGAAGAAGATCGGTGATACCGAGTATGGGATTGGCTGGCTGCCGCTGGGCGGATATGTGAAGATCAGCGGAATGATCGATGAGTCGATGGATAAGGAGCAGATGGCTCAGCCTCCACAGCCCTATGAGTTCAGGTCAAAGAAAGCCTGGCAGCGATTGCTGATCATGCTCGGAGGAGTGCTTGTTAATTTCCTGCTCGCCGTGGTGATCTATATCATGGTGGCCTTTGTCTGGGGTGAAAAATATGTACCCAATTCCAATCTCAAATATGGTGTGATGGTGGACAGCCTGGCCGGTGAGATCGGTTTCCAGAGCGGTGATAAAATACTAATGCTTGACGGGAAAGAGGTGGAACGATGGGAGAATATCCCGGGTGATATATGGTTAAACGAGGTCAGTGAAATTACAGTAGATCGTGACGGTGAGATCGTGAAAATCGAGGTGGATGATGAATATCTTCCCCGGCTTACCAAGGAAAATCTATCCATAATACCGAGGATTCCATTTGTGATCGGTGAGGTTGTGGTGGATAAACCCGCGCACGTGGCCGGATTGAAACCAGGCGACCGGATCATTGAGCTGAATGGTGAGGAGATCCGGTTCTGGGACCAGTTCAAAAAGCGGATGGAAACAGAGGTGGGTGAGGAGATCAGCATCACTGCCTTGCGGGATGGAGAAGAGTTTGAGATCAGCATGTCACCCGATAAAGAAGGACTGATTGGTGTTCGTCCAAGGTCAGATACCGCTTTTCTCTTTGAAGTCTATGACGAGGTGGAGATCCATTACAGTTTCCTGGAATCCATTCCTGCAGGAATTGAAAAGGGTACCAAGACAACCACGGATTACCTGAAGAGCCTGGAAAAGCTGTTTAAACCAAAGAAATACAAGGCCCATGAGTCTCTGGGAGGATTTATCACCATCGGAAGCATCTTTCCTGCGGAGTGGAACTGGCAACGGTTCTGGATGCTGACCGCCTTCCTATCCATCATGCTTGCCATTATGAACCTGTTGCCCATCCCTGCGCTTGACGGCGGACATGTAATGTTCTTGCTGTTCGAGATCATTACAGGCAGGAAGCCCGGGGATAAATTCATGGAGTATGCACAGCTGGTGGGGATGGTGCTGTTGATCGCCCTGCTGCTCTATGCCAATCTGAATGATGTGATCGGATTATTCAATAAAACTTGATAAAACCGGAATGTTTGTTGCCGGTCAGTTTTCAGGGTTTAAATAAATAACTAATTTTGTACACTAATTAAAATCAATTACTATGGAAGCTTTCGTGTTATTAGGCATGCCGGGATGGTCACAGATCCTGTTGGTGGTAATTGCAATCTTGTTATTGTTCGGTGGAAAGAAAATACCTGAACTGATGCGTGGTATTGGCTTGGGGATGAAAGAATTCAAGAAGGCCACCGGCGATGATGAGAAAGCAGAAACCGTGGAAGATAAAAAACTTGAAGACAGCAAGGAGTAAATCCTTATTAAAAAAGAATTGAAAACCTGTTTCACCTGAAGCAGGTTTTTTTTATACTTCATTGTACAAAAATTCGTTATATTGTTAGAAATCATTTCGAATAACACTATGAAAAAATACCTTGTATTGATCGCCTTCATGATGGCCATGGTTGCTGGTTGTGACACGACCGTGACAAAAGGAGACAGCAGTTCAAGAATCCTTCCCAATATCACAGGAGGTGCCGGTGAAGTCCTGGTTGTAATAGATAAATATATCTGGGATGGCGAGACTGGTGAAATGCTGAAGGATATCCTGAAAGAAGAATTTCCGGCACTTCCACAAAGCGAGCCATTATTTGATGTGACACAGATCAGTGCATCTTCCTTTGATAATATGTTCAGGTTTCATCGTTCCGTGGTCCTTGTCACTTTGAAGGAGTCGGCCGGTGAGGCTGATGTGAGGTACAGGAAGAACGTATGGGCCAGACCACAAATCGTTGCACAGATCATTGCTCCGAATATCGAAGCGTTGAAAGAGGTGATCCGTTCAAATGCTGACCAGATCCAGGGATTCCTGGTACAATATGACAGGCAGCGGCTGACAGAAAGCTATCAGGAATCAAAGGATCTTGAAATTCAGAAGATGATGTCTGAAAATCACCAGGTCAGGCTGGCAATCCCCAGGGGATACAATATTGATGTGTCAACAGACGATTATTCCTCCGTATCCATCGAAACTCCTGAGTTTTCCCAGGTCATCCATGTCTATGAATATCCGGCTTCCGGGAAGCTCGAATTACAGTCTGGTAAATTACTGGAGAAAAGGAATATGTTTGTTAAAAAATATGTGAAAGGACCTGGTGATGATTCATACATGACCACTTCGATGGTCTACCCGCCATTTTTCTATGACCTCAAGAAGGACGGCATAGAGATCGTTGAGATCAGGGGGCTTTGGGACCTGGAAGGAGGTTACATGGGCGGACCCTTTGTGAGTCATTCTGTATACGACCAGGAACGGGGCCGCATCGTGACGGTAGAGGGCTATGTTTATTTCCCCAACCAGAAAAAACGGATCAAGGTCAGACAACTTGAGGCGATCATCTATTCGATGGAGATCTTCTGACATCTCCTTTAGTAAGCAATCATCTTGATGACGCTCCCGGCTCACTTATGGTAAAATAGATTGGGTTTTTCAAATTCAAACAAGGTAGGATAGTCCTCATCAAATTTCTTCAATATCTCAGTAAGTATTGTCTCCCGCATAAATTTCGATTTGTTGGTGATGCCATACTTCTGACAATATAAATCAATTGCTTCGCGCTCCCTCTGGTTAAACAGGAGTGTGGTCCTGTTACTTCTCAGGAGTTTTTCATCCCGTTTCCCTTTTTTTTCAGACATCGGCAGACCTTTTCTTTTATTTGGCTAAATGTACAATTGTTTCTCCTTTTGACGCTCAACTGCAAGTTGAAAGAATTAACAAGATTCTAACATCAATATTTTAATAATGTATAGAAGTAAAAAAAGCTATAAAGTATACAGTAAATATCAATAAAAGAGATAAATAAAAAATATAAGCGGTGAAAAAAAACATGAAATAGTAATTTTATTTGAATTTCTCATGGATGATTTGAAATAGCAGGCCTTCAATTTCCATCTTTACAATGGAGACCTGGAAGGGCGACGCAGCTGTTGATCAAATCAGTTCCTATTGATCCCTGGTGATATGGTGGATCGGCATCGGTATGGGATGGGCGTCAGGGGCAGGCTTGAAAATTCATGAATATGGTTGATCAGGCTTTATCAATATTGTAGGCCGGGATTCTGATAGCATCATTGGCCGGACCCAGGAGGATTCTCATGATCACCGGCTGACTGATGCAGATTCATGAATGTTTTGGCGAGCCGGAAGGAGCCATGAAGAGAAAGCAGTAAACAATTTCGCTCCGGGATCATATGACCTGGTTATTTCTCCCTGAAGATGGATATGATCTCTCCCGGACGTACCAGTCCGGTGAGAACGGCACTGACTCCGCTGAAAACGACCAGCAGGAGAAATGCAGGAATCCATTCCATATACCTGTCCAGCAGGAATCCCGTTACCAATGTGAGCAGGCCAAAGGAGAGGATCTTACCATAGACCTTCAGGCTGATCCCGGGGTTGATGATCCGATGCACAAGGATCACCTGGCTGAGTGCATAAAAAGCCTGGGAGGTCAGGCTTGCGATGGCTGCACCGTATGCCTTGAATATCGGTATCAGGATCAGGTTCAGGGTCACATTTAATAATACGGTGATCCCTGCCAGGATATTCAGTTGTTTCAGGTTTCGGTTTGCCGTGAGCAGCGTACCATATATATAGCTGGTGGAAATAAATATAAACCCAAACATGAGTATGCTGAATATGGCCTCTGATCTCAATTCCGCTTCATGGTACATCAGTCTGATGATCTCTTCGTTAAAAAAGAGTCCGGCTATTGCCACCCCCAGGGCCACGGCCAAAAGTAAGGAGGAGGAGATCCTGACAAGGTCGCCGGTTTCTTCACGTGATTTTATCATCCTGCTGAACATGGGTAACAACAGTGCTGCAAACAGGACGGCAAATTGGGAGAGTGCATCCAGTACCCTGAATGACTGTGCATATATCCCCGCCTGGACCTTCCCGTCATCAAGCAGACGCTCGATCATTACCGAATCGAGCCGGTTAAAGAAGGACATCAACAGGATCAGGATGGCAAATGGATAGCTATAGCGGAGGATATGAAGTGCTTTTCGCAGGTTGAACTCGAGCCTTGGTTTTCCGGCATGGAACATGACAACAAAACCCACCACCATCAGGGTAAGTGAATATGACAGCGTCTGTGTATATACAAACCATTCGATCCTGTATTCCTTCTGTGTAATTGAGGTCCAGAGGAGGATACTGTTCATGATGATCATGAGTGTTCTGTCCAGCACAGAAAGCAGGCTGTCGGTACGGAATAGCTGCAAACCACTGATATTGGAACGCATATACAGGATGAATGAGGAGAGGAACTGATTGAATACCAGGACGGCAAGCAGCTTGAATTGTAATGCTGAATACCCGATGATGGCACCTGCGATGAAGACGATCGCAGCATAGAGGATGCTGAGTAGGAATTTCAGGGGTACGATGGAGGCAAGGTGAGGGCCAAGGCGCCGTTGATCCCTTGAAATAGCACGGTTATTGAAATTCGTGATGCCCAGATCGAGGATAATATTCAGTATAAATGCCCAGTTAAAGAGTGAGAAATAGAATCCATACATCTCTTCACCCACCCTGTTCTGTACCGCTACTTCAATTCCAAAAAACCAGAATGGTTTTATAAGAAGATTCAGCATTACAAGCAGGAGGAGGTTAGAGAGGAATTTCTTTTTCAAACTGTTATGGTATTATTCAGTGTGGCTGATTGGCTTATCAAATATATTTTTTATTTCAATACAAATGTAATAAGTTCGCCCCATATTTTGCTTAAATAAAAGAGCTACAGCTGATGAAGATTGCGGTGAACACCCGCCTATTAATGCCCGGGAAACTGGATGGTATCGGATGGTTCACATTCGAAACCCTGAGGAGGATGGTGAAGGAACACCCTGAACATACTTTTTACTTCATTTTTGACCGGAAATATGATGACGAAGTGATATTTTCAGACAATGTGGTCCCGGTTGTGCTCTCACCTGTAACGCGACACCCTGTTCTCTGGTGGTTTTGGTTTGAATTCCGGATCCCCAGGCTGCTCAGGAAGATTGGTGCCGATCTGTTCCTGTCGACTGACGGTTTTATCAGTCTGAGGTCAGATATCCCTGTGGTGAATGTGATCCATGACATCAATTTTGAACACCGGCCAAAGGATCTTCCTTTGCTTACGAGGGCATATTACAGGTATTTCTACCCGAAATATGCCCGGAAGGCAGACCGGCTTGCCACTGTATCAGAGTATTCGCGCAGGGATATCATCAATTCTTACGATATAGATGAATCAAAGGTAGACCTTGTGTACAATGGGGCGAGCAAGGGATTTACCCCGGTTCCCCAAGAGCAGGCACAACAGGTGAGAACCAAATATACGGGTGGAGCACCCTATTTTATCTTCGTTGGCAGCCTGCATCCTCGGAAGAATATAAAGAACCTGTTGCGAGCATTTGAACTGTTCCGTGAGGAATATAAAGGTTCATTTAAACTGGTCATCGTAGGAAAGAAATTCTTTCTTACAAAGGCCATGGAAGAACAGCTTGAACAGATGAATTTCAAATCCGACGTGATCTTTACCGGTCGGTTGGAGTCTGATGAACTGAATGATGTGATGGCCTCCGCATGGGCGCTCACATTTGTGCCCTACTTTGAGGGATTTGGCATTCCACTGGTTGAGGCCATGAATTGTGATATCCCGATCCTGGCCTCCAAAGTGACCAGTCTGCCCGAAATCGCAGGCGATGCTGCAATTTATGCTGAACCTGAGAGTCCGGGAAGTATTCGCGACGGTATGATCAGAATTGTTCGCGAGGAGGGGTTACGAAATGAGTTGGTCCTCCGGGGACAGAAACGCAGGGAGCGTTACAGCTGGGACAATACCGCCAGGGAGCTATGGAAGACCATGGAACATGCACTCGAATCAAATGCTTGATCCTTTTTTAACAGCGGGAACCATTGAAGCGGGATGTGATGAGGCCGGAAGGGGCTGTTTAGCCGGACCGGTATATGCAGCGGCAGTGATCCTGCCTTCTGAAGTGGAAATTACGGGTCTGGATGATTCAAAAAAACTTACTGGGTCAAGACGCATTCATTTGCGCCAGGTGATCGAACAGCAGGCCCTTGCTTACGCTGTCTCAAGCGTTGATCCTGGAGAAATTGATGAGATCAATATCCTGAATGCTTCATTCCTGGCCATGCACAGGGCATTGGATCAGCTTGCCCGGGTGCCTGAACAGCTGCTGATAGACGGCAACAGGTTCAGACCATACCGTGATATTCCCCACCATTGTATTGTAAAAGGGGATGGAAAATTTTTGGCCATTGCAGCTGCCTCGATCCTGGCAAAAACTTACAGGGACGAACACATGAAGATGCTGCATCAAAAGTATCCGGAATATGGGTGGGAAAGGAATAAGGGATATCCCACACGGGAGCACAGGCAGGCGATCAAATCACATGGAGTGACTCCCTTCCACCGGAGATCATTTAGGCTTACCGATGAACAGTTGTCATTGGAGCTTTGATTTAATAATGCTGAAATTCATATTCTTCAACAGTACAGACAAGGTTTCTGAATCTTTTTTTTAATATTTGTATGCTTTAAAAATATTGTTGGACAGGTGAACTATAAACATTTTTAACCACTGCTTGTCTCTTCAGTATCGCCACTTATAACCCGGACCTGACATATTGCTGATCGTTACTGAATGTAAAAGGACATGTTATTAATTCAGTAAAAATTAAACTTTGAACAATGAAAAGAGTACTGACATTTTGTGTGGCCATTTTGCTGACATTCCAGGTGAAGGTACATGCCGACGAGGGCATGTGGCTTTTAAGCCTGATCCAGAAAGTGAATATGGATGAGATGACAGAGATGGGCCTTGAGCTTACAGCGGAACAGATCTACAGCGTGAACAACGCAAGTTTGAAAGATGCTGTAGGTGCACTTGATTATGGAAGCTGTACCGCAGAGCTGATCTCAGGCGACGGTCTTTTACTGACCAATCATCATTGTGGTTATGGAGAGATCCAGTACCATAGCAGCATCGAACATGACTACCTGAAGGATGGCTTTTGGGCCATGAGCAGGGAGGAGGAGCTTCCCAATGAAGGTAAAACAATTTCATTCCTTGTACGCATGGAAGAGGTGACCGACGAGGTACTGGAGGATGTTGAACCTGGAATGGATGCGGTGGAACGTTCGCAGATCATTCGTGGCGAGGTCATGAAGATCCGCAGGGATGCCACTGATGGCAATCATTATGAAGCCCAGGTAAGACCGATGTTTGAGGGTAACAGGTACTTCCTGTTTATCATCGAAACCTTCAGGGATGTTCGCCTGGTAGGTGCCCCACCGGAGTCAATCGGTAAATTTGGTGCCGACACAGATAACTGGATGTGGCCGCGCCATACTGGTGATTTTTCAATTTTCAGGGTGTACACCGGACCAGATGGAAAACCTGCTGATTACAGTCCGGACAACATCCCGCTCCAGCCTAAACACTATCTTCCCATTTCATTGAATGGATATAAAAAAGGAGACTTTGCAATGGTCCTTGGATTTCCGGGAACAACAACAAGGTACATGACCTCATGGGAAGTGCAGAGACTCCTGGATATTGATCACCCGGTAAGGATCAAGATTCGTGGCAAAAAGCAGGAACTGATGATGGAGGATATGCAGGCAGATCCCAAAGTCAGGATCCAGTATGCATCAAAATACTCCAGGTCCAGTAACTACTGGAAATATTCAATCGGACAATCGAGAGGACTGGAAAATCTGAATGTTGTGGAGAAAAAGCAGGAACTGGAAGAGGAATTCACGAACTGGGTGAATCAGGACGAAGATCGTGAGGCAATGTACGGAGATGCGCTTGACCTCATCCGGACTGCAGTAGAAGAGGGCAGGGAATCTCAATATGCATGGCAGTACCTACTGGAATGCATCTATCTCGGTATGGAGTCTGTCAACCAGGGTTTCGCCCTCAGGCAACTTCATGCAGCTCTTGATCAGGATGAGGTGGATGATGAGATGATTGAAAAGATCACCTCGGGAATGAAGGAGCAGGCAATTGATTTCTACAAGGATTATCATGCACCCACCGATAAGAAGGTGATGAAAGCGATGATCGAATTGCTGCTTAAGGATGTGGACCCTGAGTACCTGCCTGAATTTGTACTGCAGGTCAACTCAAAATACAAAGGGAACATTGACAAATATGTTGAGAAGTATTTCGACAAATCAATGATCGTTGACCAGGAGAGGTATATTGCATTCCTGGATGATCCGAGTCTGAAAAAACTGGAAAAGGATCCGACTTATATTGCTGTAAACTCTTTCTTTGAGAATTTTGACGAGATGCGCGGCAGCATGATCGAACAAAATGAAATGATCGGACAGGGCAGCAGGTTGTACCTGAAAGGTCTCATCAAGATGAATCCGGATAAGGATTACTACCCGGATGCCAATTCAACCATGAGGCTGACCTATGGATCGGTGGGTGATTATAAAGCCAGGGATGCAGTATGGTATGCGCATTACACAACACTTGAAGGAGTGATGGAGAAAGAGGATCCTGACAATTATGAATTCGTAGTTTCACCACGACTCAGGGAATTATTCGAAGAGAAGGATTACGGACCATATGGATCCGGAGAGACCATGCATGTTTGTTTTACCACGAACAATGACATTACCGGTGGTAATTCCGGTAGTCCCGTCATCAATGCAAAGGGTGAACTCATCGGCGTTGCCTTCGACGGAAACTGGGAGGCCATGAGCGGTGATGTGGCATTTGAGCCGGAATTGCAGAAATGCATCAATGTGGACATCCGCTACGTGTTGTTTATCATCGATAAATTTGCCGGTGCATCACACCTCATCGAGGAGATGAAACTCGTGAATTAGAACAGTATAATTTTATATGCACGCACAGCTCCTCGCTGAACTGTGCGTGCATTTTTTTATGAAGCACATGGACCTGGTAACGATATATACCGACGGAGCAGCACGGGGAAACCCGGGGCCTGGTGGTTATGGTGTCGTGATGCTGTTTAACGGTCACCGCAAGGAGCTGTCAGCAGGATTTCGGCTCACCACGAACAACAGGATGGAACTCCTGGCTGTGATCGTGGGACTGGAAACCCTGAAACGTACCAACCTGAAGGTAAAGGTTTATTCAGATTCCAAATATGTGGTGGACGCAATCACCAAAGGCTGGATATGGGATTGGCAGCGAAAGCGGTTCAAGAAAAAGAAAAACCAGGACCTCTGGATGCGTTATATTCAGTTGCACAGCAAGTTCGATGTTGACTTTCAATGGGTAAAGGGACATGCCAGTATCCCGGAAAATGAAAGATGTGATGAGCTGGCTGTGAATGCAAGCTTGCAGGAAAACCTTCCGGCAGATTCCGGATATGAAGCACAGAAGGAGACAAATTAAAAAGTTTTTTTTAACTTGTTGAACCTTAAAAAAGTGTGCATTGAATAATAGCATCCTTGCTCATACCGGCCTTCTTACATTCAGCACCATAGATGCATTGTTGTCCAGGTTCAAGTATGTTTCGCAGGAATTGGATTTGCGATTTCCCGTTTACAAAAGGATCATCACTGTGATGATCGAGTCCCTGGAGAATGTGTACAAATATTCAGATGTGTATGAGTCATTTGTAAAGGAAAGAAGTGAGTTCATGCCGGATTTCGAGATCACCCAAAATGTGCAGTCTATCCGGCTCATTACCAGGAACCCGGTAAAGAATGAAGATGTTCCCCGGCTGAAGAAAAAGATTGACCAGGTAAATGACAAGAACAGGGATGAACTGAAGAGTATGTACCTCGAAATTATTACCAACGGAGAGTTTTCCGCAAAAGGAGGTGCTGGTCTGGGTTTTGTGGAAATGGCCAAAACATCAGGCAATAACCTGGAATATTCTTTCAAACCGATCACCGACGATTACTCACTATATACATTCATTGTTACCTTTGCAATCTGAGAACCAGTACTGGACGAAAGTGAACAGGGGTGTCCCAATTCGTACAATAACGGGCAGGGAGATATTTTTTAAATACCAGTTGCACAGAGAAGTAAGGGGCATGGCACCAGGATTGAAGTCTATATGAAAATGAAGATATGTGGAGGAATTTTTTTAGTGTTGCATTAAGGAACATCAGTAAGAACCGTATTTTCTCCTTTATCAATATTGCCGGACTGGCGATAGGACTTGCCAGTGCCATACTCATTATCCTTTTCATTGCCAAGGAGATCAGCTTCGATCGTTTTCATAAGCATTCTGACAGGATCTATCGTGCCTATGTGGATGGAAATATCGGGGGACAGAAATTCAGAGGAGCATGGACCAGCTATACCCTTGCACCATCTGTCACCAGGGAGATAGATAACATTGTTGATTTTGTAAGGCTGGAAGTTTATCCGCAACAGTTTGTATGGAACGATGATGTTCGGGCGATTGAAGACAACGTGGTATTTGCCGATTCTTCGTTTTTCAAAATATTTTCAATCAACCTCCTTTACGGTGACAGGGAGAATGTGCTCAGGGACCCGAACTCCGTTGTAATTACCAGGACCAAGGCACTTGAATATTTTGGAACCGAAAATGCGCTGGGCCAGACCCTGGAGTTCAATACAAAGGACAATTTTTATGTCGTTACCGGTGTCATGGAAGAATTCCCCGATCACTCTCATTTTTTCTGTGATTTCCTGCTTTCCATGTCAAATATCCCTGAAAGCCGGAGCGACAACTGGCTTTCAAATTCCATCTATAGCTACCTGTTGCTTGCCCCGGGTGCAGAAAGCCTGAAAGTAGAACAGAAGATGAACCAGGTGATGCTGAAGAATATGCGCCGTCAGCTCAAGGAGATTCTGGACATCACACCTGAAGAATGGGTCGAGGGTGGGAATGCATTTGGTGTATTTCTTCAACCGGTGACAAATATACACCTGAACCCGGAAATCGAATATGGGGAAGAGAATTGCTTCAGACCGGTCAATGACCGGACATATATCTACATCTTTGCCCTGATCGCATTCTTCATTCTCGTTATCGCGAGCATCAATTTCATGAATCTTTCGACTGCCCGCTCTTCCATCCGCGCCCGTGAGATCGCCATTCGAAAGGTGGTGGGTTCAAAACGAAAGATATTGATCTGGCAGTTCCTGATCGAATCGCTTATCCTCAGTTTTCTTGCCCTCATGCTTGCTCTTTTTATCGTTGAGCTGACACTTCCCTATTTCAACAACACTATGGACATGACCTTGAATTTCAGTTCGCTGGGACGTGGGGTGATCATGAGTGGTGTTGTGTTGCTAACCATCGCAGTGGGACTATTGAGTGGAGTCTACCCCGCTTTTTACCTGTCTAAATATGATCCCCTGACCGGGTTAAGGGGAGGTGCCATGAAGGGAAAAAGGTCGGCCTTCTTCCGTAGTGCGATGGTGATTCTGCAGTTCACCATATCAGTGGCCATCATCGTGGGGACCCTGATCGTTACAAAACAGGTCAGTTACCTGGTAAACATGGATCCGGGATTCAGGGATGAAAGTATCATTGTGATCGACAGGATCTATCCGCTGGATAACAAGATCCAGACATTTTGCACGGAAGCAGAAAAGATCCCTGGAGTAAAAAGTGCCTCCAATTCCAGCACGTATCTCGGATTCAGTAATATATCCAGTACCTTCCAGCTGAAAGGGGCAGATCGGTCCAATAATTTCATGTTCGATCTGAATTTTGTTGATCCGGACTTTATGGAAGCCTACGGGCTTGGGATTTGGAAAAATACAGGAAGGTTCTTCAGTCCATCAATACCATCAGATACAATGGCCGTTGTTCTGAATGAGACCGCTGTTAAGGAATATGGTTTCAAGAATCCCCTGGAGACGATTATTCAAAGTCCTACGGGTGATGGTGGGTATGAGGAATACCGGGTCATAGGGGTGGTGAAGGATTTCCATCACCGGACATTGCGCAGGACCATCTCCCCCTACATGTTCTTCTACAAGACCGATACCAGGTCTCAATCAGGTTACATAAGCATCAGGTTCGAAAAAAGTAACATCTATAACGGAAATACCATTAAAAAGCTCAATGGGTTATGGAACAGGATGACCGGAGATCAGCCCTTCCAGTATTTTTTCCTGGACGAGGAACTTGACAAATATTACCGGGAAGAGCAGCGCACAGGGCGGATCTCCTTGTTGTTCTCCATCCTGGCCATCATTATTGCCTGTCTCGGACTACTGGGGCTGACGATCTTCAATACCGAACGGCGGCTTCGGGAGATCGCCATCCGGAAAGCAATGGGCGCTACATTGACAGATCTGTTGATGATCATCTCGAAGGAGGTATTGTACCTGTTGGCCATCTCCATACCTATCGCCTGGGTGATAGCATATTTCTTTATGAGAAACTGGCTCCAGGTATTTCCATATAATATTGGCTTTACCCCCGGTGTATATCTGCTTGCTGCTCTCGTGGCAGTTGCCATTACGATGGTCACAGTGAATGCCATAACGCTCAGGGCCGCCAGGAGCAACCCTGTGGATTCACTTTACCATGAATAGTGTAAGCATTATCAAATCAGCTTTTCAATCTTTTCGATATCTCCGGGAGCATCAACCCCGATTCCTGAATAAGAAGTGTGTGCAGCCCTGATGATGTAACCATTTTCCAGCCAGCGGAGTTGTTCCAGGGATTCTGCTTTTTCAAGATCTGAAACCGGCAGCTTGCAAACTTCCCTCAGTACCCGGGTTCTGAAGCCATAGATGCCGATGTGACGCAGGTACAGGTGTCCGGACGGCTCTTGTTTATTCCTGTAATGAGGGACAACAGCTCTCGAAAAGTATAAGGTCTGCATCTCCTTCCCAAGCACCGTCTTGACCATATTGGGATCAGCAGGATCTTCTCCTGCAGCCAGTGGTCTGACCAGGGTCGCGATCTCTGTCTCATTTGAAGAGAAGCAGCCAAGCAATTCCTCCACCTGTTTTGAACTGATCATGGGCTCATCCCCCTGGATGTTCACAACGATCGAAGGATCGGCACCCTTTTCTGCAACCAGGATGTCCAATGCCTCCAGGCAGCGCTCCGTTCCGGTATGATGATCCGTACCGGTCATGACCCAGTCGCCTCCAAATGCATCCACAGCCTCCCCGATCCGCCTGTCGTCGGTTGCCACTACCAGTTGATCAAATGCCCCTTTGACCCCTTCATACACCCATTGTATCATCGGCTTGCCGGCTATCATAGCCAGGGGTTTGCCCGGGAAGCGACTGGAAGCGTACCTGGCAGGGATCACTCCTGCTACCTGTCCTTTTCTATCCATGTGAACATCCAAATATACCGACAAATGTAAGGAATTTGCTCCATTGAACTTCCGGCGGTAAGCCATACATGGACCCTCGTCCTTTATTTTTCAAACTATTATAGTAATTTTGTCATACTTTTCAGGTTATTTTGTCAGTATATGGATTTACAACAAATCAAACAGCGTTTTGGAATCATCGGGAATGATCCAGGACTGGAGAGGTCTATAGATATTGCAAAGCAGGTAGCACCCACCGATCTCTCCGTTTTTATTTCAGGAGAAAGCGGAACAGGTAAGGAGGCTTTTCCGCAGATCATCCATCACTCGGGTTCCCGCAAACACGGTCCATACATTGCGGTGAACTGCGGTGCCATTCCGGATGGCACGATTGATTCTGAATTGTTCGGACATGAGAAAGGATCCTTCACAGGAGCACATGACACGCGGAAAGGATATTTTGAGGAGGCCAATGGCGGCACCGTCTTCCTGGATGAGGTAGCAGAGCTGCCACTATCCACGCAGGTGAGACTGTTGAGGGTTCTGGAAACCGGAGAGTTCATCAGGGTCGGTTCTTCCAAGGTTCTGAAAACAAATGTCAGGATCATAGCAGCGACCAATATTGACATACCCCAGGCGATCAAGAGCGGTAAATTCAGGGAGGATCTCTATTACCGACTCAACACGGTTCCGATCAGTATTCCGCCTTTGAGGGATCGTGGAAATGATATCCTGCTTCTGTTCAGGAAGTTTGCAGCAGATTTCGCCGAGAATTACAGAATGCCGGCGGTCCTCCTGTCGGAAGAGGCAAAACAGGTGTTGCTGAAATATGAATGGCCGGGAAATGTACGGCAGCTCAAAAATATTACTGAACAGCTGTCGATCATCGAAAAAGACCGGGAAGTTACCCCTGAAACCTTGCTGCGGTACCTGCCTGAATATAATGATACAAGACTGCCCGCATTGATCAAAAAGGATGGCATCTCCGAGGAGGCCTTTAATACCGAAAGGGAGATTCTCTACAAGGTATTGTTTGACATGAAGAGGGATATGAATGACCTGAAAAAGCTTGTGGGCGAGATCATGATGAAAGGAGACGTGGGATCTGAGGTTCAGGACGATAATGCCAAGATCATCCAGAACCTGTATGGCAAAAGTGAGGAGGTGCTTCCGGGACGGGAGGAATTTATGAGAAGGGAATCACCGCGACGTGAACCGATGGAAGACCATATCCAGGACACCGAGGAGATCACCGAAGAATCTCTGTCACTTGAGGACAAAGAGATAGAACTGATCAAGAAGGCACTTGATAAACACCGTGGGAAAAGAAAGTATGCTGCACAAGAATTGGGCATTTCTGAACGTACTCTATACAGGAAGATCAAGGAGCACAATATCGAATAAGGAAATCAAAATGAGAAGGATCAGGAAACCCATAAGATGGATCGCTGTATTCGCTGTCCTCATGCTCATTGCAGGATGCAAAACCATGAGCATAAATTATTCTTTCAGCGGAGTGAATATCAGTCCGGATATCCAGACCGTGACGGTAGATTACTTTCCCAACCGGGCACCGGTGGTGCAGGCACAACTGAGTCAGCTTTTCACTGATGCCCTGGTCGACAAGATCCAGTCAAACACCAGCCTTGAACTTGTACCCGCCGGGGGCGACGTGGCGTTTTCCGGAGAGATCAGGAATTATGAAACCAGGCCCACAGCCATTACCGGGGCGGAGACGGCTGCACGGAACAGGCTGACAATCGGGATAAGGGTGATTTATACCAATAACATTGAACCCGAATCGAGTTTTGAAAGCACCTTCTCACGTTATGAAGAATACGATTCCAGTCAGAGCCTGGCCGATGTTGAGGAAGAACTGATCGACCTCATCATCGAGAATATCCTCGAGGATATCTTCAATAAAGCATTTGTAAACTGGTAACCCAACAATATGATGAACAGCGAGCAGTTTGTAAATATCATCAGGTCGGCCTCTCTGTCCGAAGCAGATCATGCAGAACTTGATCAACTGGTTACGGAATATCCATGGTTTGCATTGCCCCGTTACCTGAAATTGAAAGCTGCAAATCAGCTTGGATTAAAAACGGCCGAAGAAGAGACCCGGGAAACTGTTGTTTTTAGCAGCAACAGGGAACACCTGTACAAGTGGATCAACGGGGAAGCCGGGTCGCTGATCGAAACATCACGTCTGCTTCACAGCGAACTGGAATTTCTGGATGAGCACTCAGATGCCGAAGATCCTGAAGTTGAAGAAGATGCATTTACATTGATGGATGATCACATTGAGGATCATGGAGATGATGCCGATGTGCAGGCAATTCCCGAGAAGGAGGAGACGGAGATGGAAGAGCCGGAGACAGAGGAGCCGGTAGCCTTGCCGGTCATGGATCCACTGGATGAAAATGATGATGAGTCCGATGGACTGCATGAGGAATCCCCGGATCAAACCATTGCAAAAGAAAAAGAGTCTGCTCCCGCGGAGAATGATGAGGAGACTGTTTTATCAGAAGATCCGGCAGGTACAGCATCGGAGAAGGAAGTGCAGCAGCAAAGTGAGACCAACAGTGAGGAAAATGGTTCGCCGAATCTGATCGAACGGTTTCTGAAAAATGAACCGGGAGTGATCAAGGCCGATAAGGAAACCAACCTGGAAGGAGACATTTCAGAAGGCTCTGTCCAGGAAGATGACAGTTATATAACTGATACACTGGCAAAGATTTACGTGAAACAGGGGTTGCATGCAAAGGCAATCTATGCCTACGAGAGATTAAGTTTGAAATATCCGGAAAAAAGTGCTTACTTTGCAGCTCAAATTGAGAAAATTAAGAATATTACAAACGTATAATTCACAAGAAGATGTTTATAGTTTTTACTGTTCTGATCGTTATTGTTTGTATTCTGACCATCCTGATCGTGCTGGTGCAGAATTCAAAGGGAGGCGGACTTGCTGCCAACTTCAGTTCATCTAACCAGATTATGGGGGTACGCAGGACCACTGATTTCCTTGAAAAAGCAACATGGACGCTGGGTGCTGCATTGATCGTATTCAGCCTCATGGCCGGGATCACGATTCCTACAGCTGATGAATCACAAGACCCAAGAATGCAGGGTCAATTCGATGAGAGCAACCTGAATAACCCGGCATCACAACCCATCACTCTTCCCGAATCATTTGGCGACGAAAACGAAGCACCAGGGGATAACCAGTAACGGTATAAAATAATACTTAAAGAAAGTGTCAGTATGTCATAAATACTGACACTTTTTTTTTGTCCTCTATTCATTCACCGCATTCGTTTAAAGATGCTGTAAATCAATATGATAATAATTAAAATGATCAAAATAACTGTCGGGGGATCCAGCATTTGAATGCAATATTGTCCTGATGTGTCCGGGGAATGCTCCAATTTGCCCTTTGGCACAGAATGTGATAAAGCTATAGCGATTTTGATAATGTTGAACTACTATAAAATTTTTAAAAATGGCAGAACTTAAAGGTCGTATTCTTGCAGGTAAAATTCTCGTGAAGCCCTCTGAAGCTGAAGAGAAGACCTCAAGTGGTATCATTATTCCTGACACAGCAAAGGAAAAACCGCAACAAGGTACTGTGGTAATGGTTGGAGCTGATAAAAAGGACGAACCCATGGAAATCAAAAAGGGGGATGTTGTTCTTTACGGAAAATATGCCGGCCAGGAACTTACAATCAATGGAGACGATTACCTGTTGATCGCTCAAAGTGACGTATTATTCATTTCATAAAGAAAAAACATCTAAATAATAAGTATTATGGCAAAAGAGCTGAAATTTGACATTGAAGCACGCGACAACCTGAAAAAAGGTATTGACGCGTTGGCCAATGCAGTTAAAGTGACACTCGGACCGAAGGGTCGGAACGTAGTGATTGAAAAGAAATTTGGCGGACCGCAAGTAACCAAGGATGGTGTTACCGTTGCGAAAGAGATCGAACTCGCTGATCCTTTTGAGAATGTGGGCGCCCAGATGGTGAAGGAAGTTGCTTCCAAAACCAACGACGATGCCGGTGACGGAACCACAACTGCCACTGTCCTGGCACAGTCGATCGTAAATGTAGGAATTAAGAATGTTACTGCGGGAGCAAATCCGATGGACCTGAAAAGAGGTATCGACAAAGCTGTTGCTGAAGTTGTGAAAAACCTCCAGGGACAATCAAAACCTGTTGGAGATGACACTTCCAAGATCGAGCAGGTTGCTTCGATATCTGCGAACAACGATAACACAATCGGCGCAATGATTGCTGAAGCAATGGCCAAGGTGAAGAAAGAGGGTGTTATTACCGTTGAAGAGTCAAAATCATCAGACACCTATGTGGATGTTGTTGAAGGAATGCAGTTTGACCGCGGATACATTTCTCCATACTTTGTGACAGACACAGAGAAGATGGAAGCTGTCCTGGAGAACCCCTACATCCTGATCCATGACAAGAAGATCTCTACAATGAAAGACCTGCTTCCTGTGCTCGAGGCAACAGCACAGAACGGACGTCCGTTGCTGATCATTTCTGAAGATGTGGACGGAGAAGCATTGGCTACACTCGTAGTGAACAAGCTTCGCGGATCATTGAAGATCGCTGCTGTGAAAGCTCCGGGATTTGGTGACAGGAGGAAAGAGATGCTGGAAGACATTGCCATCCTAACAGGCGGAACCGTAATCTCCGAGGAGAAAGGTCTGAAACTTGAAGGAGCAACCCTGGATATGCTGGGTACGGCAGAAAAAGTGACCATCGACAAGGAAAACTCCACCATCGTGAATGGTGCAGGTGATAAGAAGATGATCGAGGCACGCGTGAACCAGATCCGCAAGCAGATCGAAAACACGACTTCAGACTATGACCGTGAGAAATTGCAGGAGCGTCTTGCAAAACTCGCTGGAGGAGTGGCTGTGATCTACGTAGGTGCAGCATCTGAAGTTGAGATGAAAGAGAAAAAAGACCGATTCGACGATGCACTGAGCGCAACACGCGCAGCAGTTGAGGAAGGTATCGTTGCCGGTGGTGGGGTATCTTACCTCCGCGCACTTGCTGCAATTGAAAAACTGACCGGTGAAAATGATGACGAGACCACTGGTATTGCCATCATCCGCAGGGCGCTTGAAGAGCCGCTCCGTCAGATCGTGGAGAATGCAGGCATGGAAGGATCCGTGGTTGTGCAGGCGATCAAGGAGGGCAAAGATGATTTTGGCTACAATGCCCGTACAGAGAAATATGAAAATCTGCTGCAGGCAGGTGTGATCGATCCTACCAAGGTAACAAGGGTGGCTCTTGAGAATGCTGCTTCAATCGCAGGTATGTTCCTGACCACCGAATGTGTGATCGTGGATGAGCCTGAAGATGAACCACCGATGCCAGCCGGCGGACCCGGAATGGGCGGTGGAATGGGCGGCATGATGTAATCGCCAATTCAAACCAACATATAAAGGGTGCCTGGATTTCCAGGCACCCTTTTTTTATCTAAGAGGCCCGGTATTGTTCTGCCGGGGCAGCCCGTCCCGATCAGTTGGTTTCGGGTGCCAGGATGAAGTTTTCCCGATCTTTTTTGTATTATTGTCATCGGAAATTCTAACAAACCAACACAACTCTGATGTCAGCCAAACTAACCTTTAAGGAGAAGCTCGGCTTCTCATTAGGAGATGCTGCTTCCAACCTCTTCTGGCAGACCTTCTCCATGTTCCTGATGTATTTCTACACCGATATTTTCGGGATCACCGCAGCTGCTGCCGGAACCATGTTCCTCGTGGTACGCTTCTTCGATTTTGCCAATGACCCGATCATGGGGGTGCTGGCTGACCGGACCAAAACACGCTGGGGGAAATTCAGGCCCTACCTGCTGTACCTGGCTGTTCCCTTTGGTGTGATCGGGATCCTAACCTTCACGACCCCTGATTTCAGCGAATCAGGAAAGCTGGTCTATGCCTATGTCACCTATTCCCTGATGATGGTGGTGTATACAGCCATCAACATTCCCTATTCCGCCCTGATGGGCGTGTTGTCAGCTGATCCCCTGGAACGTACAAAGGCCGCATCATACCGGTTCGTGGCAGCTTTTGCAGGAGGACTGGTCGTGCAGGCAACGGCGCTGAAGCTGGTCAAGGTGCTGGGCGGTGACAACGAGGCCCTGGGATGGCAACTTTCAATGTCGGTATTCGCTTTCCTGGCCGCAGTACTGTTCATCTCAACATTTGCAATGACAAAGGAGCGGGTGCGTCCGCCAAAGAGCCAGGTCTCATCACTGAAGGCCGACCTGAGGAACCTGGTGACAAACATCCCGTGGCTCGTACTGGTGCTTGTTGGCATATTCCTGCTCACATTTGTGACCATCAGGAACGGCAGCATCATGTATTATTTCAAATATTACGTGGGAGAACAGTCCTTCTCCATCCTGGGCAGGGAGTTTAACCTGTCGACCGACGGACTGGCATCCACTTTCATGGTGCTTGGTACAGGCGCCAACCTGGTTGGTGTGCTGATCACTGGCTATATCTCAAAGCTTTTTGGAAAGAAAAGAGCGTTTGTCGGACTGATGTTTCTTACCATCTTTTTGTCAGCTGCCTTCATGGTCCTGAGCCCCGAGGCTGTCCTGGTGATGTTTGCCCTCCAGGTGCTCATCTCCCTGATCATGGGCCCGATGTCCCCCATCCTCTGGTCGATGTATACCGACATTGCCGATTATTCTGAATGGAAGAACGGGAGAAGGGCAACCGGCCTGGTTATGTCCGCCTCCACCATGGCCCAGAAATTCGGATGGACCATCGGTGGCGCAGTGCTGGGCTGGATGCTTGCATACTTTGGGTATGAAGAGAAAAATGCCCTGGACCCAACCGCAGTCGTTGTACAGTCTGCCGAAACCATCAAGGGAATCCGTTACCTCATCTCCATCATACCTGCGGGTATGGCAATCCTGACCTTCCTGGGTATGCTGATCTACAAGCTGGATGAAAAGACCATGTATACGATCAAGGAGGACCTGGAAAAAAGGAGAGAAGAGGAAGATTGATCATCCCCTGGCCTTAGCCAAGAACACGAAAAAACCATATACAATGCAGTACGGACATTTTGATGACAAGAACAAAGAATATGTAATCACGCGTCCGGATACCCCGAGATCCTGGACCAATTACCTTGGAAACACACGTTACGGAGCAGTTATAACCAACAATGCCGGTGGGTATAGTTTTTTCAAATCGGCAGCCCAGGGGCGTTTCATGCGGCTCAGATTCAACGCGGTCCCCATGGATCAGCCCGGACGCTACATCTATCTCAGGGACAGGAAAAAGAACGATTTCTGGTCGGGAAGCTGGCAGCCTGTTGGCAAACCACTTGACCAGTATCGGAGCGAGTGCCGGTTTGGTTCAGCATACACCCGGATCACCTCGGAATACGACCACATTGAAACGAATACACTCTATTTCGTTCCACTGGATAAAGACTATGAATGCTGGCATGTGAAGGTCACAAACAGGGATAAGGTCAAGCGTGAACTGAGCTTGTTTACCTATGTCGAATACGTCGGTAACTGGAACGCAGTTGATGACCTGATCAACCTACAATATACGCAATACACGGCAAAAATGTCGGTGGTGGACGGCATCATTGATCATGGCACCAACGTTCATATCCCGGCCATGCCAGATAATTTCCAGGAGAAGGACCAGGGAAGACACACCTTCAAAGGGATTGCTGGTGCTGAACCGGCAGGGTTTGATACCGACCGGGAGGCTTTCATCGGGAGGTACCGCACCTATGCCAACCCCGAAGTCGTTGAAACAGGGAAGTGCAAAGGTACGCTCGCTTCGGGCGATAATACCTGTGGCACCATCCAGGTGGACGTCGACCTGGCACCGGGGGAAACAAAAGAATTTACAGTCGTACTGGGAATCGGTGAGGCGGCAAAAGAGGGCAGGGAGGCCGTTGCCCATTTCAGTCAACCAGGTGTCGTGGAGGATGAATTCAAGCAGCTCGTTGATTACTGGCACGGACGCATCTCCGGGATGACCATCAAAACGCCCGACGAGGGATTCAATTCGATGATGAACATGTGGAACCCCTTCAACAGCCTGATTACCTTCGCCTGGTCCAGGGCAGCCAGCCTGGTGTATGCCGGTGAGCGCGACGGACTGGGGTACCGTGATACTGTGCAGGATTTCATGGGCGTGATGCCTACCATTCCAGATGAGGCCGGGGAGCGCCTGGAGCTGATGCTTACCGGTCAGCTCTCCTCCGGGGGCGCACTCCCCGTGGTGAAGCAGTTTGCACATCACCCAGGCCAGGAGTCCTATCCCCCGGAAGAGGAGATGCGGTCGGACGACTGCCTGTGGCTGTTCAACGCGGTGCCTGCCTATGTGAAGGAGACCGGACAGCTGGATTTCTTTGACAAGGTCCTGCCTTACGCCGATCAAGGGGAGGCTACGGTACTGGGTCACCTGAGAAGGGCCATTGAATTTAACCTGGAGCGTACCGGTATGCATGGGTTGCCATGCGGACTCAAGGCCGACTGGAACGACTGCCTGGAGCTTGGTCACCAGGGAGAGACCGTGTTCGTTGCCATGCAGCTCAGGCTGGCGCTGGATACCTACCTGGAGATCTCTGAAATGAAAAAGCTGGACAAGGAAACCGCATGGGCGAAGGAGCAGCTCGACAGGGTCGATGAGATCATCGACAAACATGCATGGGACGGCAACTGGTACCTGCGCGCTTTCCGGGACGACGGACTGAAATTCGGCAGCAGCGAAAGCGATGAGGGACGGATCTTCCTGAATCCCCAGTCATGGGCCGTGTTCAGTGGTCACTGCCGCCAGGAGAAGGGTCGGCAGGCCATGGAGTCGGTCGCCGAACAGCTGGCCACCGAATACGGGTTGATGGTATGTGCACCACCCTTTGAAAAGACCGATTACACGGTGATCCGTGCCACTTTGATGAATCCCGGGATGAAGGAGAATGCCGGGATCTTCAATCACACCCAGGGATGGGCGATCATCGCCGAAACACT
>CAKZNC010000093.1 GCA_937129385.1 uncultured Bacteroidota bacterium | reverse complement strand
GGAATGGTGAGTGGAGCATCGACGGACCACCGGTGAAGCAGGATTTTGTTCTTGCTGTATTTAATGATCTGTAGGTTAAGGTTGTGCCTTCAACAAAAAACAGCAGAACTGTATTCTTTAATTATTTGCCGGTTCCGAGAGTGATGGGCAATTGAAACTTGACAAAAACAGCATTTACTTCATTGCGGATGTCGAAAAAGTACTCCTCGTCATGCGAATAGATGATGAACAAGGTGCCGAATGGAGGTTTAAAGCGCCATCCGAATTTTCCATAAAGGTAAAATTTGCCACTGTTGGAGCGTGTCTGCCCGAAGAGCTCCACCCATAGATCGCGGGTGAAATTGTAACTGAGTTTGATGACATTGATGTAGGTGGTGGAATTGGTTGTGTCAGGATCGAAGGAGACATGATCAAAGGTATAGCCGAGTGCAAAATTTTCCGACAACTTTACGGAAGCATTTGCCTTTAGTCGAAAAAAGTCCCGGTCAAAATTGTCCCCGAAGGAAACATCCACGGAGGCCTGGCTCCATTCGTCCGTATTGTAACCCACGCCAATGCTGTGCTGGTGATTGTAATAGGACTTTTCAAATAGCTTGTATTCGTTGTTGTAGTAATAGTCAAAGCTGAGGCGGTTTTCCAGGTAGGCACGTGCCCCTGCTGTGATGTACCAGCTCCTGAGGTTTCCGTTTACACGACTCCAAAAGATGTTATTTCTTGACGAGATGCGAATGTAACGGAACATGTCGTTGTTGAGCCACCAGCGATAGGAGAGATCAGCATCCATTTCACGCCGGTCGTCGTCGGTCACATAGCCGGTCTGGTTGACATTCTCACGGAAGTTTTCGCCAACCTCCGTGTAGCGAAAATGGACATGGTGGATATTGCTTTCATGCGCAAACCGCATGAACCAGGCACTGTGGGAGTTGAAATCACCCGGCAGGCTGGCGACAAGCTGACCAGTGAGTTTCCAGTTTTTCCCAAGATTCAGCATGTAATCTCCGCTGAAGGTGGTGACAAAGGAGGAGTCGTTTCTCTTATCCACGGCAGTGAATCCCAGTGATGAAGAGGAGAGGAAGTCACGTTTCACCCGCGCGGTGGAGAGAAAATAAGGTATCTCGTCTTCCGGGGAGCGCTGTAACGTGCGGACATTCATCATGCTGAACTGGTAAGGGCCTGCTTTCCCGTTAGCTTTTGCCCCGTAAAGGATGTCCTGGATGCGGCGTGAATAGAATGGTTTGATTCGGGTATTGTACAACTCATTCCCTTCCTGGAAAAAGAGGCGTTTTTCGGGATAATTCAGTTCATATCGCGTGAGGTTAATCTGCTCCTGGTCGGCTTCCACTGTTGCGAAATCTGGATTCACCGTGCCTTCAGCCGTGATGTTGGGATTGATCTTCCATTTCAGGTCCATCCCGGCATTTGGACGTATGGATGAATTGGGAACGGGTTCCTGTTCGCGGGTGTACTGCATGGTAAGGTATGGGAATAAGGTGAAGCCGGCTTTGCGATCCGGTGAATCAATTCCAGTGAGCTTGCCTCCCTGTGAGATCCTGAAATCGCCAGTCAATTTACCTGACCAGTAGCTCTTTTCAAAATTAGAACGGATCAGGCGCCCCAAATTGACACCCCATGTACTGGTTTTGCTGTCATATTTCAGACTGCTGAATGGAATGGCCAGTTCAACAACCCAGCTTGTTTCTCCGATCTTTGCTGCTGATTCCCATACTGCATCCCAGTTGAGGTCAACGGTCCTGCCATCATCGGTAAGCCTGAAATCCGCCTGGGTGCCCAGGGGAGTGACCCAGAACCCATAGCCGGTCCTGTTGTCATTGTATGTGTCTAGTATCAATATGAAGCTGTCGTCACTTTCAGATAACTGGTCCCTCTTTTGTATCCTGGCTACAGGGGGATCTTCAAAGTAAAAGATGGCTGAGATATAGATGCTTTGATCATCCTGGCCCACGTAGATTTCAGAAGGTGCAGATGCGGGGGCACCTGCATCGGGTTCCATCTGGACAAAACCGCCTTCCGGGTCGATTCCCTTCCACTTTCCAGGCTCATGTTCACCATCAATACTGAGCGGTTCAGAAAGGTGAGCGATTTCCAACGTTCTCTGCCCTTGCAGATGTGTGGACAGGCAGTAAAGTACCAGGATGAAGGACAGGTGTTTTTGCATTCCATACAGTTTTTCGGGCACTCCAAGTTAAATAATTATTTGCATGGATGCCACTCCATTCAAATTCTGCCAGGTGGCAATCTTTTTTCTCCAGGCTTAGCAGCTGCCCTTATCCCTGTGCAATTGGCAGCGTGATTAGCTGACAGTTTCCTGGTCTTACGCTCACTGTTTTTCAATCTCCATCGGTCGGTGAAGAAGCCAGTAAGGGACCTTTTCAGGGAAGAGTAACAGTAGATACTGATTCCAGTTTGCAGCATATCGAAATCAGATATCAGTGGCTTTGTATTATCTTTACAAAAGGAGATCAATGTTTAAATGATAAAATAATCAGTATATGAAAAGATTTTGTTCTTATGTTTTGCCTGGTGTTATTGCGATGGTACTATTGGTTTCCGGATGCAACAGCGCCAGTAAAAGCGATACTGTCACTCCGGATCATCCCAACATCGTGATCATCTATCTCGATGACCTCGGATATGGTGATGTGAGTGC
>CAKZNC010000092.1 GCA_937129385.1 uncultured Bacteroidota bacterium | reverse complement strand
TCAGCCGACAGCGCTATTGGGGAGAGCCCTTCCCCGTGATCCACTGGGAAGATGGTGAGATTAGCCTGGTGGACGATGAGGACCTGCCCGTGGAACTTCCCGACCTGCAAAAATACAAACCAGGTGCAAATGGTGAATCACCACTTGCCAATTCAGGGGAGTGGCTCGAAGTTACTGATAAGAACGGCAGAAAGGGAAGGAGAGAGACCAATACCATGCCGCAATGGGCAGGTTCGTGCTGGTATTACCTCAGGTATATCGATCCGAAGAATGACGAGGAGCCCTTTTCAAAGGCAAAAGAAAATTACTGGATGCCGGTGGATCTCTATATCGGGGGTGCTGAGCATGCCGTACTGCATCTCCTTTACAGCAGGTTCTGGCACAAGGTTTTGCACGACCTTGGGATTGTTTCGACGGATGAGCCCTATATGAAACTTTTCAACCAGGGGATGATCCTGGCGTTTGCATACGAGACAAAAACAGGGGCAAAGGTCTCTTCCGACCTTGTCAACGAGAAGGATGGCAAGTATTATCATTCAGAAACCGGCGAGGAGCTGAAGCAGATCGTAGCCAAGATGTCGAAATCACTTAAAAATGTCGTCAATCCCGATGATGTGGTGAAGAGCTATGGGGCAGACTCCCTCAGGCTGTATGAGATGTTCCTCGGACCGTTGGATGCAGTGAAACCCTGGGTCGAGAATGGTGTGAAGGGCGTGTATAATTTCCTGAATAAGGCGTGCAAGTTCTTCACTGACGACGGAAACTATGCCGGTGAGGAAGAGGACGGAGAGATACTCAAATCGCTCCATTATTCGATCAAAAAGGTGGGTCAGGATATTGAAGACCTTCATTTCAACACTGCAATTTCGCAGATGATGATCTTTACCAACCTGGCAGTGAAAAAAGGTAGTGTCACCAAGGAGACCGGGAAAATATTCGCAAAGATTCTGTCTCCTTTTGCGCCCCACCTGGCGGAAGAGATCTGGTCGGCCCTCGGAGAGGAAACTTCTGTGGTCCTCGCCGGATGGCCTGCTTATGAAGAGAAGTACCTGGTGGAGGATTCGGTAGAATACCCGGTAATGATCAACGGTAAACTGCGGTTCAAACTGAAGGTGGCTGCCGGAACGGAGCCGGCCATCCTTGAAGAGAAAGCCCTGGCGCATGAGGCGGCCATCAAATGGACCGAAGGTAAGAAACCTAAAAAAGTGATTGTAGTTCCAAATAAGATCGTGAATATTGTATTGTAAGGAACCATGAAAAAGATCGTTTACATAGCACTCGGACTGCTGGTTATTGCCATGGGCCTGGTGGCATTGATGATCACGGGAGAAAAACCGGTTGCTCCTGTCAGCGAGGCCCGGCCCGTAAGTATACCCATTGAAGAGAAGGTGGAATACCTGTACGGGGTTCCGGTTGATTCCTTTGATATTGTTGAGGGGACCATCGGCAGGAACCAGATGCTCGGAAATATACTGAATGATCATGGCGTTTCTGCGCAGATGATCTATGAACTCTCCCTTCTGCCCAGGGAGGAGTTTGACGTTCGCAGGATCAAGGCAGGGAACCGGTTTGCATTGTTCATTGATACCGCTGGTGTAAAGTACCTGGCCTATGAGAAGGACAAGGTGAACTATGTCATGGTACATTTTGAGGACAGTATTCATGTTGAGAACCATACCAAAGAGGTTAAACGCATAACTTCCGGCATCTCCGGGGCGATCAGTTCCAGTCTCTGGGAAGCATTCAAGGAGAAGGAGGCAAACCCGATGCTGGCCATCGAGTTGAGTGAGATCTATGCCTGGTCCATTGATTTTTTTGGTCTGCAGGCCGGGGACCGGTTCCGGGTAATTTACGAGGAGTCATTTGTAGATTCCGCTTCAGCAGGTATAACGAAAATTCATTCTGCATGGTTTGAGCATGCCGGGCACGAATTCTGGGCCATTCCGTTCGAACAGGACAGCGTGGTGAGCTATTACGACGAAGAGGGAAACAGTCTGCGTAAAGCATTTCTGAAAGCGCCGCTTCGGTATAGCCGGATCAGCTCCAGGTTTTCAAACTCAAGGTACCACCCGATCCTCAAGATACGGCGCCCTCACCATGGTGTTGATTATGCCGCACCAACAGGGACGCCGGTGCACACCGTTGGCGATGGCCAGGTGATTGCAGCAGCCTACCAGCGAGGTGGTGGTAATTATATTAAAGTCAAACATAATGGTGTATACAGGACCACTTATATGCATCTGCACGGATTTGCCAGGGGGATTCGAACAGGTGTGTATGTTAAACAGGGAGATGTGATCGGTTATGTGGGAAGCACTGGATTGTCCACCGGTCCGCACCTCGATTTCAGATTCTACAAGAACGGTCAGCCCATCGATCCGCTAAAGGTGGAGGCTCCTCCGGTGGAGCCTGTGCATGAAGATAATCTTGCTGACTACAGTATCGTGATGAAAAGTGTGATGGCTGAGTTGAGGTCTGTGCCGGTGCCTTCAGTTGAGATCGCCTCTTATTAGTCAGCCAGGAAAGCGCACACCGCACACCGCACACCGCATTACCCATTTCCTTCCAGCACCTTTTCCACCACTTTAGGGAAATGTTCATACTCCAG
>CAKZNC010000091.1 GCA_937129385.1 uncultured Bacteroidota bacterium | reverse complement strand
GAAGATATTATCCTGGAGACTTCAGTGATTGTATCTGTGTTGGATCCAGAGACAACCTATGCCATTGAAGTAGAAGCCATTGATGTTGGAGAAAACACGGCCAAGAGCAGTCCGGTAGACCTTACAACAACCACTTTTGATCCGCTTGCGGACAACCTCGGTGTTAAGACAGGCAAGTTGAATATTGAAATGGAATCGGTGGGTGCATTTGATGGCTTCGGTGTCAACGAAATGACGGTCAACACTGAACTCAACCGCACACTTCTCAAAGATCTGAAGCCAAGAGAAGTCCGATGGGGAACCCTCGGTGCCAATCCACGTTCGTTGAGTGAATTCAGCGGCACGGCTCCTTATACGGTGGCTGACTTTTTCAGTTTTGTCATCGATACCCTCGATGCAGCTGTCTCTTTCACCTGTGGTGTGAGTGAAGGCAGTGACTGGATTACGGATGAAAATACGTTCCTCCACTTCCTCGATTATATTGGGGGAGACGAATCAACCACATGGGGAGCCAAGCGTATCGCTGAAGGATACCCTGAGCCTTTCCTGTCCCGTTTGAAGCACCTGAGTTTCGAATTTGGAAATGAGACCTGGGGGAATGCCTCGCATAACGTTGCCGAAGACCTGCATGGTCCGGCAAACTATGCACAATGGTGCATGGAAATGGAAGAACTGATGAAGACATCTCCATATTACGATGCAGATAAAATTTCATTCGTCTACAGTGGTCGTAACCCTGACCCGGATAGAAGTTATGGTATCAACCATACCCTCTTTGATGAGGTAGATACCGCCCACATGGATGTAATAGGATTAGGTGGGTATATTTCATCCAACGTTGGTGATGGTGGAGAGGTTGAAGGCGAAGGCATTGTTTATTACAGGAATGTTTTTGAAAGAGTAGCCAACAATGTCAATGGTCTCAAGTACTATAACGGGGAAATGCTGAATCGAAGCGGGGAGATCAAGAAAACCTATTTCTATGAAACCGATTGTAGCGCAAATACCTATTTCGGTCGGGTTGGACAGGCAATCCCGGTAATGGATCATGCCCTGGAAAATATCAAATACGGATCCATATACCCCGGACTCTTCTCATTGACGGGCGGCAAATGGGCAATGGTAAACCTGAGTGAAAACAACAAGCGGATGCCGAAATTTGTCCTTGGAAAATTCATAAACGACTATGCTGTAGGACAATACCTGAGAGATACATATGTAACCACCGAGACGATTGTAAACGGATTTGGCACTGCAGTAGATTTTGAGCCTGTAGGTACACATGTATTTGCAAATGGTACCGATTATACCATCATCCTCAATAGTCGTGATTATACCAGCGACCATTATGTGCAGATCAACCTGCCGGATGGGTTTAGTTATACAGCATCTTCTCTCAAATATTATGTATTCACCGGGGAGTCCGTTGATAGCCGGGATGCGTATATCGACACTGTGGAGACGATCACTGATATAGAAGACGGAATGATTGTGAAAGTGCCCGGGTATTCAATGGTTTTCTTAAGTTTTACGGGCGAAGAATTCACTGATATCAAACCCTTGGGGTATGTGGACTACATCAAGCAACAGGGTATTGAAATATCCGCCGAAACAACTGAAATCAATTCCGAAAGTCCATCACTGCCTGTCAGTGCAACAGTTACCCCTGCAGATGCGTTGGGGGAAAATGTGTACTGGAGTATATCGACCGAGGATGATATCCAGGTGGAATTTGCGGAATTTGGAAACTGGATGCGCATCAATTCTGTCAGCAACAGTGGATCCTTTACAGTGCGGGGGACGAGCCTGGACGATCCGGCGATCTTTGATGAGCTGGAATTTAACGCTAACCTGTCGGGGATTGATGAAGCTATCGGAAAATCTCTCCGTATCTATCCGAACCCGGTAAGCAATGAGCTGACTGTCCAGGGTGAACAAATCATTGAGCAAGTCAATATATTCAATCAAACAGGAACCCTGGTGCGTCAGTACAATGTGAACGCCATGGAAGCACAAATAGATATGAGCTCGTTCACCAGCGGATTCTATATTATAGAGGTGGTTGAAAAAGATAAAACACACTGCAAAACACTTATTAAGCAGTAGTTTTGTTGGCGTATTTGATCAGAATCAGCCTCAAATGAGATAAGGGGGTGTCCGGAATGGACACCCTCTTTTTTTCTCCGTGCTTCTCCATTTTCTCCGTGCATCTCTTTGCAACAACCCTGATCCCCGAATACTCTTCTTTCCAGATATGTAACATCTTTTTCCTGATAATTCATAACTTTACCTTTGAGCTGACAAACCAAACCCGGATCCAATGAAGTACCTTTTATTTTTTTCGACTGCCTTTGTATTGATTACCGCGTCATGCAATAATACCACCAGCAAACAGGAGGAAATAATTTCTCCCCCGAATTTCATCCTGTTCATTACCGATGACATCAGCTATAACGACCTGGGGTGTTATGGAAATGAAGCCGCCCAAACTCCTAATATTGACCGTATGGCGGAGGAGGGGTTGCTGTTCACCAATGCCTATCTCACTGCCAGTAGCTGCAGTCCGAGCCGGAACAGCATCATCACAGGCCGTTACCCTCACAATACCGGCGCCCCGGAACTGCATGTCAATCTGCCCGACAACCAGGTGATGTTTCCCGAATTGCTGAAAGCAGCAGGCTACTACACGGTACTTTCAGGAAAAAACCACATGGGTCCGGCTACAAAACGCGCCTTCGATACAATTGACTGGGGTGGAGGACCCGGGGGTGAACAGTTCTGGATCGACCACCTGAGGGAACGGCCGGATGACCAGCCCTTCTTCTTTTGGCTGGCCTCTTTCGATGCACACCGCGAGTGGCAAACCGACAGCACGGCGCCGGTGTTTGATCCCGCCGACGTCCAGGTACCGCCCATGCTGTTCGACGGTCCCCAAACACGACAGGACCTGGCGAATTACTACCACGAGGTGAGCCGGACCGATTATTACCTGGGGCTCATCATGGATGAGCTGGAGAAACAGGGAATCGCCGAAAATACATACGTGATCTACATGAGCGACAACGGCAGACCTTTCCCGAGGGCCAAGACCCGTGTCTATGACAGTGGGATGAAAACACCTTTTATCGTCTGGAGCCCGGGGAACGTGGAAGTGTCCCATTGTGCATCACTCATCTCCTCCATCGATATCGCCCCGACACTTTTTGAACTGGCGGGCCTGAAATCCCATGATCGGTTCCAGGGGGTGAGCTTTGCTGAACTGTTTAGCGATCCTTCGGGCAAAACCAGGGATTATGTTTTTGCCGAGCACAACTGGCACGTCTTCCGGAACCATGAACGGATGCTCCGTAAAGGAGACATCATGTATATCCGGAATGCATATAACGATAAAATGAACATGTGTGTCGAATCAGCCCCAGTCTTTCCGGCAGGCGTGGAGCTCTGGGAAGCCTACGAAGCTGACGAAACCGTTCCGGAACAGGAGGATATATTTATGGTCCCTCGGCCACGGGAAGAGCTATACAATGTGGCAACCGATCCGTTCCAGTTTTATAACCTGGCCGAAGATCCTGCATACAATGCTGAGCTTGAAAGCTGCAGGGAGATCCTGGATGCCTGGATCGACGCAACCGGCGATAATGTTCCGGACAACCCCACACCCGACCGTGAAGATGTCTACAGGGTAAAGAATCCCGATTTCGAGGTCAGGGAGATGCCAGGCGAGAAGTACGGCGCTGATACCATTACTGCAAGTGGACCGGTACTGGCCTCAGATGTGATAAAATGACGGTCTGGCAGGCTTGCTTGTTCAGAGCGAATGGTGACAACATGGTACCATTCCGCTATGAAAGCACCTCTGCCCAGTACTTTCTGAACATCCTGGTATAGCCCTGGATGTCCAGGTATTCACCCTTGCCAATATCCACATCCTTCCCATACCATTGCATGGTAAGACGATTATCCTGCTGTTCGCTGAGCCTTGAAAGTTCTTCCAGGTGGTGCAGGATCTCTTTACGCCCAATCGATTTGTCAGAATCAAAATAGAGCAGGTTGGAGGCTTTCAGCCAGGCCAGTTGCCAGTGTTTCATCACCTCCAGGTGCCACCGGTTTTCTTCCAGCTTAAAAAGGTAATAGCGGTACGTCTTATCATCCATCTTCCCCTTTAGTTTCCCGAACTCCCCGAGGAGTGAGTCGGCCAGTTGAAGCATCTGCCGCGTACTTTGTTCCTTTTGGCGGATCACCTCCGGATCTCCTTTCCTGATGCGATGGTATTGTTCTGCCAGTTCGGGGTGCCAGACGTGCGGACTGTATTTGTGATAAAAGGGGTTGCGATAGAGCATATCATCGTCATCATCGTATTTTACGGCAATGGTATCCGCACATGCACAGTGTTGTCCGTTCATGGTCCACTCTCCCGGGATCAATAACCGGCCACATCCAAAGGGCTGGGCTCCGGTGTTGAGAGCCTCGGCAAGGATCGCTCCCTGGGGTTCCAGGATGGAGATGACCCTGTCTGCAATACTGTCATTGAAATAAGTATGCGTGAAATCAATCCAGGCCTGTTCCACGGGGTCCGCTTTTCCCAGCGCCATATAGCCCAAAGCCCATAGATTCACTTCATTGGGCTCTGCATATACGTTGTGTGCGAATTGGAGTGGTTCCCACCATGCTCCGGGCCTGGGATCCCGGCTTACACGCACGGAAATTCCGTCCACGCCCTGTTCCCGCCAGTATTCGAAACGGCGCTCCAGGTTAGCTGTAAAGCAATTGGGAACATAGGTAACCCTGAAGTACTCGCCTGTGATATCCAACTCCACGAATTGCTTTTTCTCCCCGGTTCTGCCGATCATCCGGTGATCCGGACCCAGCAGGTTCCAGTCAGACTCTACATATTTTGACATGATGATAATATCATCAGGTAGCGTACTGACCTTACGCTCCAGTGAATCAAGCTCATGGGGCAGGTGGACAAATGTACGCAGCACAAGTTGCTTCCCGTATTCCCTGCACTTGTCATTCACCAGCTTTACCATGCGCTCCAGGATTGCCGGGCTGTCTGCAATGTTGACCTGCGATTCCACAACCGTAAAGATGATGTGGTCCACTTCGGGAACGAGTTCTGTAAAGATTCGATCATACTTCTCCGCTGTCCTGTTCCAGAAGATGTCATTATCCATTGATACAGGACCCCAGTCAGGATCATAATTACTGATCTCCCGCATCCAGATACTGATGGTCATGCCTCGTTTATGCGCTATCTCCATGTATCCCTTTGAATCCTCTGTACGCCTGATCTCCTGCAGTTTTTCAAGCGTATTTCCCTCTACCTGGTAACAGATATCATTGAACCCGATCTCAGCAGCTAATTTGATCAGGCTGCTGTCAGGTTCCTTGTGAAAGGAGATGGAACGGTAGCTCATCAGTGCATCCCGTTCTTCCCCCTTGTTTTCTGTGTTCCTGTTGCATCCCTCAAGCAGACTGATAAAAAGTGCTCCTAATAATAGAACCAGGAGCTGCGCTGCATTTAAAATGTCCTTTTTATGGTCAGATTTCATAAATTATTCACCTGTGCCTTCATTCAGCCAAAGTTCGTAGTCAACTCCCTCATGGCCGTCATACCTGAAAATGTCAAAATCGCCATCACCTTCAACGTCTTCAAGGTAGGAGTTGTAGGCTCCTTCGGTGGTAAGGACCTGTGACCTGAAGGTAAGGTTGTCTCCCTGGTTAAGGAAAAGGATTACGGGGCTGTCCTGGGGATCGCCCTGGTCTGCATTATTCCCCGACAGCACATCAAAATCTCCGTCCCCGTCCACGTCTCCGACCTGCAGGGTGTGTGCAAATGTGTTTTCACCCACCTTGTGCATGGCCCAATGATCTGACATTGGATCCATGAGATCATACCAGGCTATGCGGTTCCTGAACTTCTCTGAACAGGAGATAAAAACTTCGTCCATGCCGTCCCTGTCAATATCTTTGCAGATGATCTTTGTGGCATTGTATTCCCATGTCTTTCCGCTATCGCTGTTCCAGTACGGATCAATATTGGTGACTTTCCAGTCTCCGCGCATATCTCCCCCGGGGTTATGGAACCAGAATGCTGTGGAGACCACATCAACATCCCCGTCGCCGTCGACATCGCCGACGTGCTGACCTTCATGGAGTTTAGGGACAAACACATCAGCTGCCTTGTTCCATATCTCAGGAAAATCCTGTCTGTAGACGATCATCCGGTGTGCATCGAAGGTGGTTCCTGCCACATCAGGTTTGCCATCGGCATTCAGATCTACCAGGTCCAGGTCTTTGATGCAGCTGGGATATTTGCCAATGTAATGCGGCTTCCAGTCAGGCGCCTCATACCAGTAAAGATCTGTTGGTTCGCTGCTCCCGTCCCATTCCCCGGTATGTACCGGACCGAGGACATCGATATCGCCATCGTTGTCCACATCTCCACAGGCCAGGTCCCCGGCTGCAAACTCGCCTCCTTGCGGACCTGCTGCGGCGACCAGGTGCCTGATCGAGGGTTCTCCGCCTTCAACAGTCTCATACCAGCAGAGTTCTCCACCGGAGGCATTCTCTGTAATTACGAAAAAATCCACCAGTCCGTCCCCATTTATATCTGCATGCGCTCGTGCCCACCAGTGTGTGGCTACTCCGTCGACAATGGTGTGCTGAGTGAATTCCATCTGGGCCGAAATATGACTGGTCATGAGAAGTATAGCCGCGACGAAAAGGGTTTCTTTAAGGCTTTCTGTTTTCATAATTACATTGCTTTTTGTGATTAGGAGTTTTAGGCTTTTTACGGAGGTCCAGATAGGATGATTTATTCTGAGGTGAAAACTCTTTTTGGAACATCATCAGGCCCTTGGTCATCACCAACATCCCTGGGTTCACAGAACCATACAAGCTTGCCTTCCAGCGTCAACCCCTCCGGACAGTTTTTTGCGTCAGGATGGGTCTCAATGAACCGCTGCAGCATCGCATTCTGCATTTGCGTGCGTATCTCTTTGTTTTCCGGACGTTTTGAAACATCCATGTACTCCTTTGGATCATTCTCAAGGTTATAGAGTCTGTGCACGATACCGGATGGTCCGTAACCTGTTGCATAGTCAATCCCCAGGTCACGGCTGCCGGTATGGAAGACGTATTTCCACTTGTCCGATGTGATCATCGCCAGGTTATCGGTCAGGTATTCCGAGAAAGCAAAGGTCTTGTGCTCTTCACTCTCATTGGTGATAACCTCCACAAAGCTCTCTCCCTGGGCTTCCTTAAGTGGCTCAGCTCCCACCATTTCCAGGAGGGTGGGAACCACATCGATGTATTCGATTATGGCATCCTCGCGTTCGCCGGCCCTGTATCTTTTACCTGCTTTAACGATCATCGGCTGGTGGGTGGCCTCCTCCCACATGGTGTGTTTCTCAAACCGCTTGTGCTCATAAAGCAGGTAGCCATTATCGCTCAGGTAGATGACCACCGTATTCTCTGCAAGACCCATCTCATCGATGGCATCCAGGACGATCCCGATATTCTTGTCCATGTATTCTGTCGAGGTATAGTAGGAGGCAATAATTCCACGCTTCTGCTCATCAGTCATGTTCCTGAATTTTGCAGGTATCCAGCGGTCATCTTCCGGACTTCCTTCTGGAAGTGGCATCATTTCCGGATCATATTTATCACGATATTCGATCGGGAAGTAGTAGGGTTGGTGGGGTTCGTGAAATGCAAGCCAGACCAGGAAAGGGTTGTCGCTGTTGCTTTTCATGAATTGGACAGCTTCGTTTGCATAGAAGGTACCCTTGCTGTGTGCATCATCGATGGGGTGGGGCAATACCTTGTAATTCATCAATTCTGCAACACTGCCTGCTTCAATATCTTTCCTCGCATAATAATCCATCTTCCCGGGAAGGGGCAGAGGAGGATTTTCTTTCAGGAACTTGTTGTATTGCGCACCCCCAATTACCGTATCAAATCCATGGGTGGGCAATCCCTCTTTATACAGGTTGTACCAGACCCAGTTGTTCCAGTGTGTTTTTCCGATAATTGCTGTTTCATATCCCTGGCCCTGGAGGTGTTCTGCAATGGTGGTATTCTGCTCATCAGGGAAGGGGGTGAAGAGTAGGTTCACGCCGGTTGCATGAGGATATTTGCCCGTAAGCATGGACTGTCTCGAAGCACTGCAAATTGGGGCATTGCAATAGCTCCTGTCGAAAGTGATTCCTTCATCGGCGATCCTGTCGATATTGGGTGTGCGGATGATCTCATTGCCGTAGGTGCCGGTGACGTTCAGCGCATGATCGTCGGACAGGATGACAACAATATTTTGTAACTCAGGGAATGCACGTTTTTCGCATGAAGCAGTCAGCAATAGTATTGCCCCCAGGAAATACTTAAAACTTCTCATGATTGGTCAGCAGGTTTGTTTAACCTGCAAGATAGGGAGAAAAGAGGAAAGGGCAATGTTCAGTCGCCAGTCGCCAGTCGCCAGTTGCCGGTCGTTAGTTCCAGGTTGTGGGTGGCTGCCAGTGTGGTCAGCAATCAGATACCATGGGGGCCTGTGGTTTGTTGAAGGGTCACCCTTCTCTCGACGCTCGACCTTCGACGCTCAGCTTAAAAGAAATTTGTTGACGTCCTTGGCGACTCTTCTGCCGCTGGCGATGGCATTGACTACCAGGCTGGCGCCTGTGATGGCATCACCCCCTGCGAATACATTTTCAATGCTGGTCTGATGATTCGCACCAACCTTGATGTTATTTCTGTCCGATAAGTCCAATCCAAGATCGGTCACAAGGCCTTCAAGCACGGGATGAATAAAGCCCATGGCAAGCAGTACGAGGTCGGCATCAACAGTCTCTTTGCTTCCGGGTACACCTTTCATGGAATAACTTCCATTGACAAGTTCCCATTCCACTTTCTCTATTTCCGCGGAGACAACCCGCTGTTGCAGGCCATTAAATTTTACGGTGGAGAGTCCCCATCTTCTCTGGCATCCCTCTTCATGTGAGGTGGATGTTTTCAGTATTTTACCGTAGAATGGCCATGGGTTGTCTGCACTTCTTTTTTCGGGTGGTTTGGGAAGAATCTCGATCTGTGTAACGCTTTTTGCCTTCTGCCGGATGGATGTACCCACGCAGTCAGAACCGGTGTCTCCACCTCCGATGACCAGCACATGCCTGTCTTTTGCCGAGATACGGCCGTCATACGGGATCTCAGCACCGGCGACCACCCTGTTTTGCTGGGTCAGGAAATCCATGGCGAAATGAACACCGTCGAGGTCTCTTCCCGGAACCGGCAGGTCCCTGGGTTTCATGGCTCCGATGGTCAGGCAGACTGCATCAAATTTACTTACCAGCTCTTTTGCAGAGATGTCTTTACCTACCTGGACATTACAGCGCATCTCCACGCCTTCCTCCTCCATGAGATGGATGCGACGATCTACGGTACATTTGTTCAGTTTAAAGTCTGGAATACCGAAACGAAGGAGTCCGCCCGGCTTTTCATCTTTCTCAAAAAGCGTAACAGTATGTCCTGCTTTGTTCAGCAGGTCAGCTGCGGCCATACCTGCCGGTCCGGAGCCGATCACGGCAACAGTTTTCCCGGTCCGGTGTGTGGGTGGTTTGGGCTTGATATACCCTTCCGCGAATGCTTTTTCTATGATCGCAACCTCATTTTCCCTGATGGTCACAGGTTCTTCACCGATGTTCAAAACGCAGGAGTGCTCACAGGGTGCCGGACAGATACGTCCAGTGAATTCCGGAAAATTATTGGTGGAATGAAGCAGGTCGATCGCAGCTTTCCAGTCTCCTTTATAAAGCTTGTCGTTCCACTCCGGGATGAGGTTGTCAACCGGACAGCCCCACTGGCAGAAAGGAATACCACAGTCCATACACCTGGAAGCCTGCAACGCCCTGTCTTCCGTATTAAGTGTCTGTTCAACTTCACTATAGTCAGATATTCTTTCGTGGATCGGGCGGTTACCCGCGTCCTTTTTCGCCACTTTCATGAATCCTTTTGGATCAGCCATATTCGATTTCTTTTTACGTTCAGCAATTCCTAGTCGGTGGACATATGTTCCACGTCCTTTTCAACTTCCGATATGCGCTGGTTCAAATCAGCCAGCTTCTGTTCCTGTAACACTTTCTTATATTCAAAAGGTATGATCTTCAGGAATTTAGGAATGTATAGATGCATCTCTGAAAGGATTTTCTCTGCTATCTTACTTCCTGTATGTTCATAATGACGGGAGATCAGTTCAGTAAGTTCCCGTATATCCGCCTGTTCATCCAGAAGTGAGAGTTCCACCATCCCGAGGTTGCAATAATAGTCGATGTTCCCGCCTTCATTCAGCACATAAGCGATTCCGCCGCTCATACCGGCAGCAAAGTTCCTTCCGATCTCTCCGAGTACAACGACTCGTCCGCCAGTCATGTATTCACATCCGTGGTCTCCCACACCTTCAACAACTGCTGTGGCTCCGCTGTTCCTGACAGCAAAACGTTCTCCTGCCATTCCTGAAATGAAAGCCTCGCCTTGTGTTGCACCATAAAGCACCGTATTACCGATGATGATGTTCTTGTTGGCTTCGAAGGTCGATTTTTCGGGGGGTACAACCACGATCCTTCCTCCAGACAACCCTTTGCCAAGGTAATCATTGCTGTCACCCTCCAGGTAGAATTCCATTCCCCTGGAGAGGAATGCACCGAAACTCTGTCCGGCCGATCCGGCGAACCTGCACTTGATGGTTCCGTCGGGGAGTCCTTCTGACCCGTATTTCCTTGCGACCTGTCCTGAAAGCATTGCTCCTGTTGTGCGGTCGGTGTTCCTGATCGGTAGATGTATGGTGACCTTTTCGCCGGATTCGAGCGCCGGTTTGGCCTTTTCGATCAGTTCCCTGTCAAGGATCTGTTCTATCTTATGATGCTGTGTTTCGGTATTGCGCAGTGGATTTGTCTTTGCCTCACCTGGCATGTAGCAGATGGAAGAGAGGTCAAGTTTCTTGCTCTTCCAGTTGACCACTGCTTCATCTTTCGTGAGCAGATCAGCCCTTCCAACGATGTCTTCAAATTTTTCAAATCCAAGTTCAGCAAGATATTCCCTGATCTCCTGTGCAACAAACCTGAAATAGGTCTCCACATAATCGGCACTTCCGTTAAACCTTGACCGCAACTCCTTGTCCTGGGTGGCAACGCCAACCGGACAGGTATTCAGGTGGCACTTTCTCATCATGATGCAGCCCAGGGTGATCAGTGCAGCTGTCGCAAAACCAAATTCCTCTGCACCCATCAGGGCAGCCATGATCACATCCCGTCCATTCTTCATTTGTCCGTCTGCCTGCAATACGACCTTCTTCCTGAGGTTGTTCATCACGAGAATCTGTTGCGTCTCGGTCAGCCCCATCTCCAGGGGCAGCCCCGCATGCTTGATCGATGAGCTCGGACTGGCTCCGGTCCCTCCTTCAGCACCGGCGATGGTGATCAGATCGGCCGAAGCCTTTGCAACTCCTGCCGCGATGGTCCCCACGCCTGTTTCAGAGACGAGTTTGACACTCACATTTGCATCCGGATTGACATTTTTAAGGTCAAAGATCAGCTGCGCAAGATCTTCAATGGAATAGATATCATGGTGCGGCGGTGGCGAGATCAATGTAATGCCAGGAATGGAATACCTGGTCTTCGCAATGATCTGGTCGACCTTGTGCCCGGGCAGCTGTCCGCCCTCACCCGGCTTGGCGCCCTGTGAGATCTTAATCTGTATTTCGTCGGCATTCACCAGGTATTCTGCTGTCACACCGAATCTGCCGCTTGCCACCTGCTTGATTGCGCTCCGGGCGCTGTCACCATTTTCCATTGGTTTGAACCTGTTCGGATCTTCACCCCCTTCACCCGTATTGCTTCGTCCGCCTATCCTGTTCATTGCCACTGCAAGGGCCTCATGTGCCTCCCTGCTGATGGAGCCATACGACATGGCGCCGGTGACAAACCTTTTCATGATGGCTTCAACGGGTTCCACCTTTTCGATGTCTATGGGATCCCTCTTGAATTCCAGCAATCCCCTCAGGAAACCGGGTTTCTTGGTGTCCCGGTCGACAATGGCACTGTACTCTTTGAACTTTGCATAACTGTCTGTGCGCGTCGCCCATTGAAGCAATGCAATTGACTCCGGGTTCCATGCATGTAGTTCTCCATGTTTCCTGTAATGATAGATCCCTTCGGTCAGCGGTCCATCAAGTGGTTCAGGACTGAAAGCTGTCCTGTGTGGGATCAGTGTCTCCTCTGCGAGCTCTTCGATCCCGATCCCGCCAATCCTGGAGTCTGTGCCTTCAAAATATTTATCGATCAAAGATTTGTCAATTCCAACCGCCTCGAAGATCTGAGCTGCCCGGTAACTTCGCAGGGTCGAGATTCCCATCTTCGACAAGATCTTCAGCAATCCCTTTTCGATCGCATGCAGGAAGTTCCATTCCGCACGATCGTAATCCATCTGGATCTTGTTATCCTTCACCAGTTTATCGATGGAAGAGAAGCACATATACGGATTGATGATACTGGCACCATAACCGAACAGTAGTGCAAAATGCATGACCTCCCTGGGTTCAGCTGATTCCAGTACGATATCTATCTGCATCCGCTTCCTGGTATTGATGAGGTGGTGGTGCACCGCAGAGACAGCCAGCAGGGAGGGAATGGGGGCCATTTCACTGCTGATACCCCGGTCACTCAGGATGATATAATTCTTCCCTTCATCAACGGCTGCTTCGGCTTGTTTGCATATCCGCTCAACACCCTCTTCAAGTCCCTCCGCTCCATCTTCAGCCTTAAAGAGGATCGGGATATTGGTATTTGAAAATCCCTTGTAGCTGAGTCGCTTGATCAGCTCGAATGTGGTGTTGGATACCACCGGGGTTTTAAACTTCACCAGCTTCACAAGGTCAGGATGTGTCTCCAGTAAATTGGTCTGCGTGGATCCCAGGTAGCCTGTGAGGGTCATTACCAGTTCCTCGCGTATCGGATCGATTGCCGGATTGGTAACCTGGGCAAACAGTTGCTTAAAATAGGCAAACAACCTGTAGGGATGGGGCGAGATCACGGCAGGGGGAGCATCATTTCCCATGGATCCCAGGGGCTCCTTGGCGGTAGTGGCCATTGGGACAAGGATCTTTTCAATCTCCTCACTGCTGTAATTGAAGGTCTTTGCAAACTTTTCATGGGCTTCACCCAGACTGGCAGGTGCCTTCTGACCGGTTTCAATTTTCTCAAGGCTCACCATGTTTTCCTTGATCCAGTCTATATAAGGGTACTCATTGGCCAGCTCTTTCTTGATCTCCGGATCGTATTTGATGATTCCTTCCTGCGTATCAACCAATAGAAGCTTACCAGGCCGCAACCTGCCTTTTTCCCTGATCTCCTCAGCCGGGAATGTCTGAACCCCAACCTCGGATCCCATGACCATCAGGTCGTTCTTGGTGATCACATACCTGGAGGGCCGGAGTCCGTTCCGGTCAAGTGTTCCGCCAATATACCTTCCATCCGAGAAGAGCAGTGAAGCAGGACCGTCCCAGGGTTCCATGAAGGTAGAGTGGTACTGGTAAAATGCTTTCAGCTCCCTGGAGATCGGATTTTTATCGTTCCACGATTCCGGAATGAGGATCGACATTGCGTATGGTATTGATTTTCCGCTCATTACAAGGAATTCCAGAACATTGTCGAGCGAGGCCGAATCACTTTTATCCGGTTCAATGATCGGATAGAGTTTTGACAGGTCCCCGAGTTTGTCGGATTTCAGTATGGACTCCCTTGCTTCCATCCAGAATCGGTTTCCCTTTACCGTGTTGATCTCACCGTTATGGGCAAGCATCCTGAAAGGCTGTGCCAGGTCCCAGCTTGGAAATGTGTTGGTACTGAACCTGGAGTGGACAAGCGCAATTGCACTGTCAAGCCGTTCGTCCTTCAGGTCAAGAAAGTAATCACCAAGTTGTTCACTGGTAAGCATCCCCTTGTAAATAAGGACTTTGGTGGACAGGCTTGGCAAATAGAACATATCCTTTTGCCTGATCTTCGATCCTGCGATGTATTTCTCAGTCCGCTTGCGAATGATATACAATTTCCGTTCAAGCTCGTCCTGTTCCATTCCCGGACTTCCAAGCAGGACCTGCCTGATCGTTGGTTCTGCTGCACGGGATATATCTCCAAGAATAGAGTTGTCGGTTGGTACTTCCCTGAATCCAATGAATTCAACCCCCTCATCATTGATGATCTGTATGAGGATCTCCTCGCACTCCTTTGCCGCACTTTTTGACTGGGGAAGAAACACCAGTCCGGTCCCAAACTGACCTTCGTGGGGGATGGTATACCCCTGCATGAGATAAAAATCTCTTGGTACCTGGATGAGGATCCCGGCCCCGTCACCGGTTTTGCTGTCTGCTCCCTCTGCTCCACGATGCGTCATGTTCTCAAGGGTTTCCAACCCTTGACTTATTATGGAATGGGATTTGACACCCTTCAGGTGCGCTACAAAACCAATTCCACAATTGTCGTGTTCAAATGATGGTCTGTACAGACCCTGCTGTGCTGGACGATTATTTCTCATTGAATCTCTCCTCTTACTTAAAAAGAAGACCGTTCCTTGTTTTATCCGGGAACGGTCTTTAATCATACTTTTATACCATTCTTATCCGGACTGTCGCATATTCAATGCGATCTTGATCAGGTCTTTTGTATTATGGTGTCTGGTGGTTCTCATGCAACTGCAAAGATAATTAATATATATTACGAATCAAAAGTCCGGAATCTTGAATAATTATAAATTAACATTTAATTATCGTTGATAACTTATAAACTGAAAGTAAACTGACCTATTCATGACATGTTTCTCCAGGCAGGCCTGTTGCCATAAACCCATTGTTTATTAGGAACTTTTCGGTTTCGCAGAGGGTTTTTATGAAATCTTCTTTCTGGCCTGGTCGCTTGTTGAAAAATCCATGTTGTCGGCCTTCGAATTCGATCAGTTTGCAGGAGTCGCCGTTTTTCATGGCTTTCTCTGTAAAATCCCGGATGTCCATGATGTCAACGACCTGGTCATCACTTCCGTGAAAGATCAGGGTAGGGGGTAGTCCTGGTGAAATTTGATGCAGCGGTGAAACTTCGCGAGCAACTTCGCCGAAGCGTTTCATCCCGTAACCGCCTCTCCATGTGTTGATCACCGGGTTGAAAAGGACCAATGCATCCGGACGCGGGGATACGGAGAGATCATCGCCAGGATCATCATATCCATCCACAACAGCGCAAGCCACTGCAAGGTAGCCGCCTGCCGAACCTCCTGCAACAGCAAGTCTGTCTGGAATCACACCTATTTTGTCACCGTTGGCACGTATCCAGCGAACGGCAGATTTTGCGTCGTGAAGGCTTTTCATGGGCGTTGTGCCGTGCCTGTTCTTTGTCCGGTAGTCGGCTGCAATGGCAATGATTCCATGGCTGGCCAGGTATTCGCATTGTTCCGAGAAATGACCGGGATCGCCCTGTACCCAGCCTCCGCCAAAAAAGAAAAGGATTGCAGGGAGCGGCTCCTCAGGCTGCTGACCTTCGGGATAGTAAATATTCAGAGCGAGTTTTACGGAGTCAGACGATTTGTAGGTAATCGAAGCGTATTGTGACCAGGTGTTTGCGGAAATTAACAGGCCTGCCAGTAATGGGAGCAGATATCTTCTCATTATATCACAATTTTAGTACTCAAATTTTACCATTCACAGATATGCCGGGTGTAACCCTTTCTTCCTCATTCGCGGCATATACGATGATCTTATTTGCATGGATCTCACTCCCCTCTTCTGGATTGAGTAGCTTTACCCTTACAGTATGTGATCCGGGTGTAAGATCGTAACCCCAGGTAAGATCATGTCGGCGAATACTGTAATTGGCAGGGATCTCTGCGGCCTCATGCATTTCTCCATCAATATATACTTCGATCATACCAATGTATTCCGTTTCTGATTCCCAGGTGCATCCACCCTTGAGTACAAACCCGTTGCCATTAAAACTGAATTCAAATTCACTTTCCGTGGTATTGAGTCTTTGGTTGATGTCTTTGAATTCTGCCGGGAAATGACCTGTGAAGGCCTGTTCAAGTCTGACTGGTACCGGTGGCTGGTAGCGGATATCGACACTGTCTCCTGAAACGGAACCCTGGTTACGCGCAATGAGTTCCAGTGCCTGACTGTAGCTGTAATCATATGCTTTGTTGAGTGATATGTCGGTGTACTTGAAATTCATGTCCTCCACATCATCGAGTCCGATACGCCAATCTGCCGGAATTCCTGAATAGCCCGACATGGTTCCGATGATCCCGGCGGCCGAGGCCGGATTGCAATCACTATCCTGTCCGCACAGGGTGCTTATCCTTACCGTCTCACCGAAATCACCGTTCCCGTAAAGCAACCCGATGATGATGTAGGCGGCGTTGATCTTTGCATCAATATTGAAATCGGCAAAAACACCGTCTGGACAGCCCACCTCGGATGCCCATTTCTTTTGTACCTGGAACCAGTTCATCTTCCAGTCATCCGGGTATTCATCATACCATCTTATCACATCGGCCATCAGCTTGTAAAAGGAGCTTTGTTCGGGAACGGCATTCAGTCCTTCACACACAATGAAATTTACATCATCACTGATGAATGCGAGGGAGTACATCGCGGCAACGTATACGCCTCCGTACCATCCGTCGCCATAGTTCATGATGTGACCAATATCGTCGCTGATATCGGTTGCTGTACGAACCATTCCAGGAGACATGATCCCGGCGAAATCAGCTTCGATCTGGAAATCGATGTCATCTGCATGCGGATTGTTTTTCCAATGTCCGGAGGCGGGGGGCATGATCCCGTTCAGGATGTTGTACCTCGCTGCCTGGTTGGCATGCCATAACATGTAATCGGCATTGGCGAATGCCATAGCGAAGGAGTCAACCGGGGCGTCAAGGCCATATTTTTCAAATACATCGACGAAGGTCAGGTCCATATATATATCATCATACAATCCCGGGGCATTGTCATAATACCACTTGATCACTCCGTCATACCACGGAATGAAATGATCGTCCGGGATCATGGTTCCCTTGAAACGGAACTCTGTTGGTCCTCCATAGGTGCAGCCGATCACCTGGCCGGCCCAGGCACCCATGATCTTGTCTTTCAATATCTCTTTCTGCATTACGAACCTGGTTCCTTCGGTTGGTGCGGAAGTCCTTGCAGGTTTTTGGTCCGTACATCCCGTGATGGCAATGATCCCTGTTAAAACGAAAATGATAATTGGTTTCATGTTGTTTGGGTTAAAGCGTTTCAGTTTTTCTTACAGCATAAATATAAGTAAAAAGAAAAAGACGGCGCCCGAGAGCGCCGTCTTACCAAACTACCATTTATATAAAAGAGGAGGAGAAATGCTTAATTAAAGGCTGATTCACCATGTTCGTATACATCCAGACCTTCTTCCTCGATGCGCCTGCTGACACGTATACCGATAGTTTTCTTCAGGACAAAGAACAAGAGGAATCCAAGGCCCATTGCCCATGCAGCAACAGCAAGTACACCAATGGCTTGTACGCCAAGGAGTTTTGCGCCATGACCATAGAAGAGTCCTTCTGATGTGCTGAAGAATCCGACGAGAAGGGTTCCGACTGCACCACTGAGTCCGTGTACTGACACGGCACCAACCGGGTCATCTACTTTCAGCACCCTGTCGATAAAGGATACGCCTACGACCAGTACGATACCTGCTATGATTCCGATGATGACGGCTCCACCCGGACTTACTGCGTCGCAACCGGCTGTAATGGCCACGAGTCCTGCCAGCGCACCGTTCAGTGTGATGGACAGACCAGGACGTTTGTATTTCATCCACGTAAGGATCATTGCGGTCACTGCACCTGCAGCAGCTGCGAGGTTAGTTGTGATGAAGATATGCGAGATTGCAACTGCATTTTCTTCACCTGCAGCGGCCAGCTGGGATCCGGGGTTGAATCCGAACCATCCAAACCAGAGGATAAATACACCCAATGCACCAAATGCAAGGTTTGATCCCGGAATCGCCCTGGGTTCACCTGAATTGCTGTATTTCCCGATCCTGGGACCAACAAGTGCAGCACCCATCAGGCCTACCCATGCTCCAACTGAATGGACAACAGTTGATCCTGCGAAATCGTGGAATCCAAGATCTGAAAGCCATCCGCCTCCCCAAACCCAGTGTCCGGAAATCGGGTAGATGATCACAGTGATTGCGATACTGAAAAACAGGTATGATGAAAATTTTGTGCGTTCTGCCACGGCCCCGGAAACAATGGTGGCCGCTGTTGCAGCAAAAACAGTCTGAAACATCAGCGATGCTTTGTCGGGAACGCCATTTATTTCATCGCTGCCGAAGAAAAGGGAGATTTTGCCTATAAATCCGCCTACATCTTCACCGTACATTATGGTATACCCGATCAGCCAGAAGGCCAGGGAACCTATGGAAAAGTCCATCAGGTTTTTCATTAAGATGTTTGCAGTATTCTTGGAGCGTGTAAAACCAGCCTCCACAAGTGCAAATCCCGGCTGCATGAACATTACCAGTACAGCTGCCACAAGGATCCATATGGTATCGATTGATATTGTTATTCCTTCCATGATAATTTCTTTTTGTATTTGATTATCTGTTTACTTAATCCTTGATGTAAAGGGATTCGTCACCCTTTTCCCCTGTTCTGATCCGTATACTCTCATGGACATTGGAGACAAATATCTTTCCGTCGCCCACTTCACCGGTTTTTGCTGAGCTGGTGATGGTTTCGATGGTCTTTTCAAGGTTGATGTCCCTGACTACAATGGACAGGTACATACGTTCAATGGTACCCGTGTCATATGCAATGCCACGGTACACCCTGCTCTGGCGTGCCATCCCGACACCCCTTGCTTCCCAGAAAGAGAAGAATTCTATACCATTGTCGTGAAGAGCATCCCTGACCTCTTCAAACTTGGTTTTGCGGATGATTGCTTCAATTTTTTTCATTTCAGAGTTGTTTTAAGATTTATTCGCTTAGAAGGAGACCCCTACAACCACGTAATACTGGTCACTGTCAGGATTGAAGATCATCGAACCACTTAACGGCAAAGAGAATTTTTCAGTGATCTCAATCTCTTTCGAAACCGTGAGTCCGATATTACAGAGTGCGAATTCCCCGTCAGAGGTGTGCCATCCGTCACCGCCACCTACGAAAAGGCTTACTGATTCAAATCCGTAGCCAAGCTCGAAATACATGTCACCACCTGCTGTTCCTGCTCCCGGCGCTTCATTCAGCATGTAGTTCGCGCCAATGGAAAAGCCTGAGATCTCATATCCGGCATTGATCTCGAATCCATGGGAACCACTGGCTGTTGAGAAATCCGAAAAAGGAGTTCCGGGATAGTAATAATCTGTCAATCCAAGACTCAGTCCAAAATCAAATCCATAAGACAGGTAGAAATCTGCTTCAGCAGCTTCATTGTCAGTTACCCCAAATGAACCCCAGGATCCAATAGAAAAATTACCTGCACTGAATTCAACATATGGCTGAACAGCAGGTCCGGTTCCAAATTTAACACCCCTAAAGATGTAATTGCTCACCAGGTCAGCACCTGCATCAAATGATACACTTGATTCATCCTGCGCATTTAGATTAACAGATCCAACTATAAATGCCAATACAATTACAAATGCGCGCCTGGAAGATGTAAATACTTTCATAATGTAATTAATTATAGGTTAATAATAATAATTCGAAGCAAAACTAGATGTATAATTTCATTTCACCAAATAAATTGGGGGTAAAAGTGAAAAAAAGTGAAAAAAAGTTTTAAATACCCATATAAAAAAGGGGGGTAAGAAATAAAAAAAGACTAAAAATATTATTCAACCCTATCTAAAAGTAGGGGTGTTACAAGAATAACACATATTTATTTCGAAAAATGGTTATTCATTTGATAATCGTAAGGTGATGGGGCAAAACTCCTGGTTCCGGGAGAGCTCCATGTAATTTGTTATATTACCGGAAATTTAGATGAATGAAACCCTCATCATTGAGAGCAGATTTTTCAGCGGAGCAATGACAAAAGAACATGTATATATGGTATGGAATGTAATGTAAGGACCTTCGATGAGGGTTACTCATAGAATAAAGGTTTTATCGGTATTCGTGAGCTCAGTATGTTCGGTTCGCCGAGCACCTTTACTATATAAACATTCTGCGAGGCAACAAATCATCCTGACTAAAAACGAAGTCTGTAATTAATTGTAAATAAATACTATAACTTAAATATATACTTGTGAAACGGATCAGGATTTTCTTATCAGCGATTGCCCTGGTATGGGCAGGTACATTGGCAGGACAGAACCGCGCACTGCTGATCATTGATATACAGGATTTCTATTTTCCGGGAGGGGCAGTACCCCTGGAAAATGTGGAAGCAGCTGCTGAAAGCGCTGATAGGTTGTTGCAATACTTCAGAACTGGGGGCGAACAGGTAGTGCATGTACGTCACAACTTTGAGCCCGGGGGAGGTATTTACACCCTACTCAAACCGGAAAAATCGGAACCGGTGATAACAAAAGAGCATGTGAATGCCTTCCTGGATACCGGGCTTGACAGCCTGATGCGCGCCCATAAGATCAGCGAGCTGGTGATCTGTGGCATGCAAACCCACATGTGCCTCGAGGCAGCTGCAAGGGCTGCAGCTGATCTTGGATACCAGTGTACCGTGGTGGCAGATGCCTGCGCAACACGCGACCTTACCTGGAATGATCGGGTGGTCCCGGCTGAGCTGGTGCATCTCTCCACGCTGGCAACGTTGCGGTCCTATGTCACAGTTGTCAGTCTGGCTGAATTCCTGAAGCAAGACTGATACCTAATGTGTCCGGCATCCATAGGACAGACCGCTCATTCAGCCGAATCGGTGGCAATTCATGCTAAAATGAGATTTGCACGGTATCTTGCTCCTTCCTGTACCTTGCATTTACCTCCTGAAATTCCTGGAGGAGTCCGTTGTCGGGATCTCCGATCCTGACCGTGTATTCGCCGCCATAATCGAAGACGCCTGGCTGGTAATGGTTGGATGGAACCCTTACAGTATAAAGGATTTCCCCGGTGGCAGCATCCTCTACCTGGAAGACGGGGTTTTTATCCAGACCGCTGACTTTATAGGGTGGGAGCCAACTCCTGACAGGTCTTTCATTATTTTCAAGCACACTGATTGTCTTTGGCCAGCCCGGGTACATGCCTTGTTCTCCTGCAGTCGGTCCGGCATCTCTATTCCAGCATTCGAAGGTGATCTCACCCTTCGGTTTATTAAATCGAATGATACCGTACCCGACCGCCCTGTTGTATAGCGAAGAAGGTTGTATTCCGGTTTCCACCGGATTGGCTACCGCCCAAACGGTAACGCGGTTGCCAAAACCATCGAAATACTTGCCGGTGTATGGAGGCATTCCTTCAATATGGTCTCTTCCGGGTTCCTGGGGAAACCACCGGCGTGGCCAGAGATTGCCGATTGCGGGGACACAGAAGGAATACCCTGCATCATCCCATCGGTCTACCCCCATACGGGTCAGCGAACCAAGATGCTGGTCACCGGCAATCATGATAGCGAAACCTTTGCGGATCACTTCCAGGGCACGGTTTCTGCCAGACTGTGGCCATCCGTTGGAATCCATATCTTTTGCCTTCCTGTAGCCATCTGGAATCACACCGGCCGGCGGGGCGTTCAGTGCAGGTGTTCCTGCGTCGGTCCGGAAGGTATCGGGATAGGTCGATAGATTGGCAAAGATGGTCTGACTAATGGTCGACTTCATATCCACACCCTTCCAGTCGGCCGACCAATCCTCCAGGAATGCAAGCTGACGCTCCCCAAGCAACTGTACATCCGGGTCGTCCAGTCCGCGTCCGCTGATATATTGATTTTGTGCAAAACCGTTGACGACCCTTGCCTGGGGCAACACCACTGAAGGTGCTGATTTGAATTTGCGGTCTTCGAGGATCGCAAAACTGATCCTGCCGTAATTCAGATCGGTATAATATACCCCGATGTCCTGCCCAACCGGGGTGGGATCGTAGGGATCAGGCAGGTGACTGGTCTGGGTGGCCTGGATCATATTGACCGTGGAAGGTCGGAGCTTGTATCCACCCTGGTCCTGTTGCCAGTGTCCCTGGACCCCCGCGTAATGTTC
>CAKZNC010000090.1 GCA_937129385.1 uncultured Bacteroidota bacterium | reverse complement strand
ATATTCATTAACAGTATGTTCTTGAATAATGGTATTGAATTCTCATAACTGAAATTTAAACCTTACGAAAGAATAAGGAATAAAATCCAGCTAAAATACCACTATGGAATGAACAGGAGATGGATACAGATATAACATATCATCAGACAATCTGGCATGGAGAATCCGGGCAATAACAGCTGCTGGGAATCGATCATTTTTCAGTTAGAAGAGGCCATCAGGCGGTAGGACCCTACTCCCTTCAGTTCCTGCATCACGCTGTTCTTCACGAGAAGATAGTCGGTGAGAAGTGCCTCATGTACCGGCTCGACCGGCGGCGCTTCCACTTTGAGCGGATCCACAGGGTAGCCGTTCTTGTAAAACCTGAAATCGAGGTGCGGACCTGTGGAAAGACCCGTGCTGCCCACATACCCGATCACGTCCCCCTGTTTTACCCAGACACCTGTTCGAATACCCCTGGCAAAACCCTGCAGGTGCATATAGGTGGTCCGGTACACCCCATTGTGTTTGATCTTTACATAATTGCCACCGCCACGTTCATAGGCTGCAGCAATCACCTGTCCGTCGCCGATGGCAAGAACAGGCGTGCCCCTGGGCGCCGCGTAATCCACGCCGTGGTGGGGCCGGCGAATCTTCAGGATGGGGTGCAGCCTGGAGTTTGAAAACCCGGAGCTGACACGGTTGTATTTCAAAGGCGCCTTCAGGAAAGCCTTTCTCAGGCTGTTCCCTTCCTCATCGAAGAAACTCACCACGCTGTCCTGCTCAAATGGAATCGCCCAGAATTCATGACCGGCATGGCGGAACCAGGCAGAATGGATCTTCGTGATCCCCACCGAGGAAGAGTCGACATATGCCTCATCATAGATCACCTTGAACTGGTCGCCCCGCTGAAGACCGAAAAAGTCGATGGACCAGGCATAAATATCACTCAGTTCATTGGCCAGCAGCGGGTTTTTTTCCTGCTCCTGGAATGCTTCCCACAGGCTGGTGGTGATCTCACCATAAACTGCTTCCGTGACCTGGATTACCGGTTTCTCCCTGAGTTCCACATGGATGCTGTCCTCGAGATGAATCACTGCATAATTGATATCATCCTTTTCATACGCAAAGTAGCGGACACCTGCACTGTCGAGGAAGATGGCATAGCGGTTTCCTGCCCTGACTTTCCTGACATCAAAGACCTCCCGCGGAATCAGCGAAATTTCGTAAATACGTTGGGCGGATACACCATACTCATGCAGGATACTGCCCAGCATCTGGTTCCGCCTCACCGTGCCTTCCACCACTTCGAAGGAATCCACAGGTACTCCGTAAAAATACTCTACCCGCTCTTCAATGGGTTCGGGAATTTCCTCGGACACTACCGGGACGGTGGTCATGCCAGCGGGGAGATTCTGCAAGAAAACCCAGGCCACCGCAGCGGCAACCAGCAACACCGAACCTCCTATGATCCAACCTTTTCTCACAATTTACAGGTTTAGACAACAATATTAATAATCTTTTTCGGTACAACGATGATCTTTTTGGGTGTTTTGCCCTCTGTCCACCGCGCGGCTGACTCATGCCCGAGGGCCATTTTCTCCAGTTCAGGAGGCGGGGTATCCGCCGGAACCTTCAGCTTGAATCGCAATTTTCCATTGATCATCACGGGATACTCCATCTCATCCTCCACCAGGTATTTCTGATCATACTCCGGCCATTCAGCAAGTGCCACAGAGGTTTCTGCACCCAGGACCGACCAGAGCTCTTCCCCCAGGTGGGGCGCAAACGGCGCCAGTACCCGTGCAAAGGTTCTGCCGGTTTCGCGGATTACCCTGCCTTTTTTGGCAGCCAGGTTGGTGAAGATCATCATCTGCGAGATCGCGGTATTGAAATGCAGTTGCTCAATATCCCCGCCCACTTTTTTAATGGTGGCATGGAGGGATTTCAAGACTTCTGCATCTTCTTCGCCTTCAAAATAATGCGCCTCATCAGCAAAGAATTTACAGGCCTTGTTCAGGAAATTATAGACCCCCTTCACGCCGTTCTCCACCCATGGTTTCACGGCATCCAGCGGACCCAGGAACATTTCATAGAGTCGCAGGGAGTCGGCACCAAATGTATTCACCACATCATCAGGGTTCACTACGTTCTTCAGTGATTTCGACATCTTGGCAACAATCTGCTTCAGTTCTTCTCCCGTTTCGGTATGGAAGAACTTCCCGTCCCGTTCCTCCACCAGGTCACTGGCCACTTTCGCGCCGGCGGCGGTTTCATAGGCAAAGGCCAGGATCATGCCCTGGTTATACAGTTTCTTATAGGGCTCATCAGTGGATACAATCTCCAGGTCGAACAGCACCTTGTGCCAGAAGCGACTATACAGCAGGTGCAGTACCGCATGTTCGGCACCCCCGATATAAAGATCCACCGGCATCCAGTAATTCTCTTTTGCCTTCGAGAAGGGTTCTTCGTCGTTTTTCGGATCAATGTACCGCAGGTAATACCAGCACGACCCGGCCCACTGCGGCATGGTGTTGGTCTCCCTCCTCCCCTTGCGTCCGTTTTTGTCTGTCACATACAGCCACTCCTCCGCGTTGGCCAGGGGAGACTCCCCGTTGGCACCCGGTGCAAACTTTTCCATTTCCGGTAGTTCCAGCGGCAGCTCCGCATCATCGAGAACCGTGATCTCTCCATCTTCCCAGTGGATCACGGGGAAGGGCTCTCCCCAATAGCGCTGTCGGCTGA
>CAKZNC010000089.1 GCA_937129385.1 uncultured Bacteroidota bacterium | reverse complement strand
AGACGGGATCACCAGAGATCCTGCATCCGTTCTGATGAAAGCCAAAAGCCTGCGAAGTGAAGGGATCTCGGCCTGGATGTATACCGGTGCTTACCAGGTACCCACGCCCACCATACTCGGGGATCCTGCTAAAGACCTTGCCATGATCGATGAAGTGATTGGTGTAGGGGAAATCGCATTGTCAGACCACAGGAGCTCACATCCGGATACATATGAGCTGATCCGCCTTGCAGCACAGGCAAGGGTGGGTGGAATGCTTGGTGGCAAGGCAGGAATTGTCAACATCCACATGGGTGATGCAAAAGACCCCTTCAGGCCGATCCACGATGCCGTGAAACACAGCGAGCTGAACTACAAACAGTTTTTTCCGACGCACATTAACCGTAACGAATACATTTTTGAGGATGCAAAGGAATATGGACAACTTGGGTGGATTGATATTACAACCAGCTCTTATCCTTTTTTCAAAGAATTTGAAATCAAACCCTCCGTGGCATTCAAGCAACTGATCGATGCTGGAGTGCCCCCGGAACATATAACGATGACATCAGATGGGAACGGTTCGCTGCCTCATTTCAATGAAGCTGGTGAGCTGGTCAGACTGGAATGTGGTGCGCCTGTAAGTATGCTTTACGAATTCAGGGATGCGGTGCTGGAAGAAGGGGTCGAAATCCCGCTGGCGCTGATGCCATTTACCTTGAATCCGGCAAATATCCTCAAACTTAAACAAAAGGGCAGGATCAGTACACTGATGGATGCCGACATGGTAATACTCAACAAGGAGCTTCATCCGGAATATGTATTTGCAGGCGGACAGATCATGATGCGTGAAGGATCGATAACCAGGAGAGGAACTTATTCAAAATAGGTTGCAATCGTTTGACAATGAAATATTATCACGGTTAAAAGCGGGCAATCAGCAAGCTTTCAAAGAGGTGTACCTGGAGTTTGTCGAACAGGTAAAAGGATTTGCTTCCAGGTACCTCGATACGACCTCGGATCTTGATGAAGTTGTACAGGAGGTTTTTGTAAAACTGTGGGAGAAGAGGGAAACCATAGATCCGGAACGCTCCATCGGTAACTTTCTCTTTACAATCGCAAAAAACATCATCTTTAACAAGTACCAGAAGAGGGTAAATGAGCGTGCCTATATCAACTACCTGAATATATATCTGACTGCTGAAAACCTTGATACGGAAAACCGTGTTTTATTTGATGAATGCCGGAGCATGCTCGAAGCTGCCGTAGAAAAGCTGCCGGAAAAGCGAAGGCAGGTTTACATCATGCTCAGGGAGGAGGGGCGCTCACACAGTGAAATAGCTGAAAAGCTCAACATTTCAAAAAAAACCATCGAAACACATATTCGGCTTGCACTGAAACAACTCAAATCTGAAATGAAAGCGTACCTGTAATTTTTTCTCTTCGATTAAGGGCTTGTCCCTGTTCATCTGTATATACGGTAAACTACCCATATTCATGAAGGACAGGAAAGAGCTTTCTGACAATATAAAAAAGGGAAAGCAATCAGAAAAAGAGTTGCTGGCAAATGCCCTGGAATCTTCCGAATCACAGAATATGATGAAGATTCAGTGGGAAAATGCCGGCAGGAAAGAAGCGTTTAAAGGGGAGGCCGCTGACCATGAAAATACCTGGGATGGCATCCGGAAAAGAATTGAGGCCAGGGGAGGAAGACGTTTCCGGTACAGAAGGCTCCGTAATCCCTTTCTTCGCATAGCTGCATCCCTCCTGCTGCTTACAGGCAGTTTTCTGCTCGGATCACTGCTGAAGAACGATAAGCCCGTTTCACAGTCTGCAGGTACTGAATGCACTACGATCGAAAACCCGGCTATGGTACGGTCAGAGGTAGTTCTTCCCGACGATTCGAAAGTAAATCTTGGTCCGTCATCAAGGATCACATATAATGAAGGATTCGGGGAAGATCATCGCAAAATACAGTTGAGCGGCAAGGCAGGGTTTACAGTAAGTCATGACCAGGACCTGCCTTTTATCGTTTCATCTCGTTTTATCACTGTGGAAGCAACAGGTACAGCGTTCATCATTGCCGAGAATGAGGAGATAACGCTTGCCTCACTGGTTGAGGGACGGGTAGAAGTGACAACACCGGGAGGAATACCGGAAGCACTTGTGCCGGGAGTGAATACTACCCTTGTGTTCAGCGAAAACAGCCTCTCTGAGGAGCGGGAGCTTTCCGAAGGGGATGTTTCATGGACAACCGGGGTTCTTGGTTTTGAATCCGCACCCCTTGGCTACCTGTGCAGGGAACTTGAGTCATGGTACGGTATTCAGATCACCGTTCCTGAATATATGGAAAACAAGTACGCATTTAAAATCAAGATCCGGGACGAATCCTTCGGCGAGATAAAAAAATTACTGAGCCTGGCCGCGCCAATTGAGATTGCGTCTATTGAAGATGACAAATATATCGTTACAGAAAAAAATAACAACTAACTCAGCTGATATGAAACTAAAATCACGCACATGGAAAAGGATGAGGTACACGAAGCTGATCCTGGTATTCCTGCTGTTTTGTGGTCGGGGAATGGCTACTGTTCCGCCCGACGGAGATATCACCATTCAGATGACGGACCGGCCCCTGAAAATCATTATACAGGAGATCGAGGACAACACCGAGTATTCTTTTGTATACTCCACCACGGAGATCGATGACAATGCGATCTATTCGCTGAATGTTGAAAATAAAAACATTATCGAAGTTCTTACGGCACTTTTTGAGGGGAAGAGCGTCTTATTCCAGGTTTCCGGAAAGCAGATCGTTTTAAAAAAGGAAACAGCGGAGCAGCATGCCAGGCTGCAGCCTGTAGTTACTATAACCGGGACAGTGAAAGATCAGAACGGAATGACCCTGCCGGGAGTAAATGCATATGTCAGGGAAGGAGGTGCAGGGACCATTACCGATGCAGACGGCAATTTCAGTATTGATACAAGGATAGGAAATACTGTGGTTTTCACCTATGTCGGGTATATGCAATTCGAGCACCTGGTCACACAACAGGAGGAGATCGGGGTAGTCCTCAAAGAGGAATCACAGCAGATCGAGGAACTCGTCGTGATCGGGTATGGCGAACAGAGCAAGGCGCTTGTGTCAAGTGCCGTGGGTGTGATCAGCAACAATGCCCTCACGGAGGCGCCTACGGCATCCATTTCAGGAGCATTGCAGGGCCGGGCGGCTGGGGTCCGCGTGATGCAAAACTCTGGAACCCCCGGGGCAGGAATCTCTGTACGCATTCGGGGGGTAAGTTCCATCAATGCAGGCGTGGAACCACTTTATGTTATAGACGGGGTGCCGCTCATCACAGAAGATTTTGGTCAGATTGGATTTTCCGGTCAGGGCATCAACTCGGTAAGTGATATCAACCCTGCAGATATTGAATCCATTTCAATACTGAAGGACGCCTCGGCTACTGCTATCTACGGTGCCCGGGCATCGAATGGCGTTGTCCTGATCACCACAAAACGCGGAATGCGGAACGCGAGCAGGATCGAATTCTCTTCCCAGTACGGGTTTCAGAGAGTCGTGAAAAAACTGGATATGCTGAATGCTGAGCAGTTTATGAGGTACAGGAATGAGGCAGCCATCAATGACGGAGGTGTTGCCCTTTTCTCAGAAGAGGATATCGCATCGAACACCATTGATACCGACTGGCTTGATGAGATACTGCGAACAGCACCGATACAGAATTACAATTTTTCTGTCTCCGGTGGCGCCAACGACACACGCTACTACATTTCAGCAAACTATTTTGACCAGGAAGGGATCGTACTGGGAACTGATTACAGGAAGATCAGTGGTCGTGTCAACCTGGATCAGAAAGTAAATGACTGGTTTAAACTCGGGGCAAGTTTTGCGGTAAGCCGTTCAGCCAACAACAGGAAAGAAGGGGATCAGTCGCTGAACGGCCCGGTACCGAATGCGATTTCTATGCCGCCATTCCTGCCGGTATACAATGATGACGGCACTTTCAATGATAACGGTCCCCTGGCCAACCCTGTGTCAATCGCCAGGCTCCACAAGAATGAAACGTACAATGCAAGGACACTCGGGAATTTCTATGGAACACTTGATCTGACAAAGAACCTCTCTTTTACCAGTAAATTCGGGTACGATATCCTGAGCTTCAGAGAGCATACCTATGATCCGGCAACAACGAGGCAGGGGGCCAAGTACAAAGGGCTCGCACTGGAATCGACAACCGAGGCGATCCGAACAGTTTGGAGCAATATCCTGCAATACGATCTTGACCTTAATAATGACCAAAAAGTGAAATTGCTTGCCGGGGCAGAATTTGAGCAGAATACACGTCGCGCTGCCTATATGCGTGGCCAGGATTTTCCGAGTCCGGAACTGGAATACATCGTATCAGCTGCAACCATCGTCTTCGCCGAGGCATCAGCATCCGACAGTCGCCTGAATTCATATTTCATGCGGGCGAATTATAACATGAAGAATAAATACCTGCTTACGCTGAATGTTCGCGCCGACGGCTCTTCAAATTTCGGAGATAACCAGAAGTACGGATACTTTCCCTCAGGTGATTTTGCCTGGCGAATTTCTGAAGAGGCCTTCTTTCCTGATATCGCCATAAACGATCTGAAACTCCGGGTAAGTCATGGTCTTACCGGGAACGACGGTATTCCGGCATTCTCATACATGCCGCTCTACGGATCAGGGCGCGACTACGAAAATCAGCCTGGAATCTCCATCAGCCAGATACCGAACCAGGACCTGCGCTGGGAAACTACGGCACAGTCAAACGTAGGACTGAACGTCGGATTCTTTAACAGCAGACTGGAACTTGTTACAGATCTTTACTACAAGAAGACGAAAGACCTCCTGCTGAGCAGACCCTTGCCCCTTAGCTCCGGGTTTTCCAGTGTAACGGAGAATATTGGTGAGATGACAAACAAGGGGATAGAGATCGGGGTTACGGCACATATCCTGGAAGGGGCGCTTAAATGGACCATGGTTTCGAATACCACCTTTAATAAGAATGAAGTTACCAGGCTCTACAACGGGCAGGCACTGGATAATATCGGGCGAGGTGGAAACAGGGTAGAGGAGGGTCTGCCCATTAGCGTTTTCTATGGATGGGAGTCCCTCGGGGTGGACCCGACCACGGGAGACCTTGTGTTTGCAGATAACGAGCCGGACGGTGTTATTGATGAAAAGGACAGGACGGTGATCGGGAACCCGCATCCCATCTTTTCAGGCGGACTGGAAAATGTGTTATCCTATAAAGGTCTG
>CAKZNC010000088.1 GCA_937129385.1 uncultured Bacteroidota bacterium | reverse complement strand
ATATTTGTGACTGTTGGAGGGTGATCTGTTAGTCAGTTAGTATGGTTAGTTAGTTAGTTTTGCTTATTCCATTATTGGAATTACTTTCCTTGATAGACATCCTCCAACTTTTCCCTTTTTAGTTTCCTCTAGAATGTAAGTGAGAAGATCGTTTCCTTGTCGGGAACCGATTGTGCGGTAATGGTACCGCCATGCAAACGCAGGATCTGCCTGGAGAGACTCAGTCCGATTCCCGAACCGCTACGTTTGGTGGTGAAGAATGGAATAAAGATTTTGTCCAGCACATCCGGAAGAATGCCCTGTCCGTTGTCGATGATCTGGATGGTCGGTCGTCCGCGCTTGTTGTAATATCCCCTGATCCCGATCTTTCCATTTTCCCTTCCCTCGAGTGCATGGACCGAGTTTTTGATCAGGTTGATCAGTACCTGTGAGATCATCTGTTCATCGATCTGCAGTTCGATGGTATCGGGTTCCAGTTCATGTGTGAGACTGATGCCGAGATCCCCGGTCTCTTTTTTCATCAGTGTCACGACATTCTCGATGAGATTTTTCATGGGGACCATGGCAAAATTGGGCTTCGGTATTTTGGTCAGGTTACGATAGGTCTCCACGAAGTTCATCAGCCCGGTACTTCGTTTGTTGATGGTCTGCAATGCCTGCTGGATCTCCTCGACGGCCTCATTGTCCAGGCAGGGGGCATCTTCACTCTTTGCATCGTACTCATTGATCATCAGCTCGATGGTGGAGGAGAGGCTGGAGATGGGAGCGATTGAGTTCATGATCTCATGGGTAAGCACCCTGATCAGCTTCTGCCAGGCTTCAGTCTCCTGTCCTTCAAGTACATTCTGGATGTTTTTTACGGTTGTAAGCAGTATGCTCTTGTCTTTCACCTTGAATTCAGTTGACTGGATCGCCAGCTGCAGCAGGTCATCATCGTCCTGTACCTTTACCAGGTGGTTTTCTCCCGGTTGGATCTTCAGCAGGGTGTCGCAGAGTTCCTGGCTCAGGAAGCTGAGTTTACTGATATTCTTTAGGGAATTTACCTGGAAAAGTTTTTTTGCTGCCGGGTTGATCATCTCCACCGTACCATTCCGCTGGTAAGCGAGTATACTCACATCAATGTTCTGAACAATGCTCTGCAGGTAATGGAAATGTTCTTCGCGTTCAGACCTCACCTGCTGGAAATCGTGCATCACCTCGTTGAATGCGTCACTCAGGGCTTCGAAGGAGGAGCCTGCCTCCTTGATGGCAAAGGTGCGCGTGAACTCGGAATACCTGATCGATTCAAGAAAATTGGCAAGTTCACGGTTGGTGCGATCCACGTACCTGATCATCGACCATACCTGGTAGACGATGGCTGCGATGATGAGGACGGGAGTGAAGATGAATGCGCTGTTCAGGGTAAGGAACAACAACAGGCAGGATACTGTAAGTGCCAGTACCCTGATGATCACATTTACCCTGAATTGTTTATAGACCATGCTTTTCCATTCTTCTGTACAGAGATGTACGTGTTAATCCCAGCTGTGTTGCCGCCTGGGTGACATTGCCCTGGTTCTGTTTCATCACCTTGTTGATGACTGCTTTTTCGATGTCATCGAGATTGTAGGTCTCAAAATCAAGCTCCCCGCCGGAGGCGGATTTGTCGGACGAGAGGATGAAATCATCGGCAGCCAGACTGGTCCCCTCACTCATGATCACGGCACGTTCGATAGCATGTTGCAGCTCCCTGACGTTTCCAGGCCACTGGTATTGATTCAGCCTCTTGATGGCGGAGGACTGGATATTCCGAATGGATTTCTTGTATTTTTTGCTGTATATCTTCAGGAAGTGTTCTGCCAGCACGGGTATATCCCCGGTGCGGTCGCGCAGTGGCGGAAGGTGGATCTCAACGGTATTGATACGGTACAGAAGGTCCTGCCTGAAGTCGCCGTTTTTGACATCATCGTGGATGTTGTTGTTGGTGGCGCATATCAGGCGAACGTCCACTGGTAGCGACTTGGCGGCACCCACGCGTACAACCTCCCTGCGTTCAATCACTGTGAGGAGCTTTGACTGTAAGGGGTAGGAGAGGTTTCCGATCTCATCGAGGAAGAGTGTTCCGCCGGAGGCGATTTCAAACCGCCCCTGTTTCATCTTATGGGCGTCGGTGAATGCCCCTTTTTCATGCCCAAAGAGTTCGCTTTCGAACAGGGTCTCGGCGATGGATCCAAGGTCCACGTTGATAAATACCTCCTGTTTGCGCAGGGAATTCCTGTAGATGGCCCTTGCCACCAGCTCTTTTCCAGTTCCGTTCTCTCCAAGTATCAGGACATTGGCATCGGTGGCTGCTACCTTTTTGATGGTTCGGAATACCTCCTGCATCTCCGGTGAATTGCCGATGAATTCGGTAAAAGGCTGGTCCAGCACAGCACTGATCTCCTGCTGCTTCATGCGCAGGGACTCCGCCTGCATCCGTGAACGACGCAGGTTGATGGCCGAATTGATGGTTGCGAGGATCTTTTCGTTCTGCCAGGGCTTCAGGATAAAATCCGTTGCACCTGCCTTGATCGCTTTTACAGCCTTTTCTGCGTCTCCATATGCAGTGATAAATACCACCACGGCATTGGGATCGATGTCAAGGATCTGCTGCAAGGCGTCAAATCCCTCCTGGCCGCTGATCGCATCTTTTGTAAAATTCATGTCCAGCAGGATCACATCCCACATCTCCTTCTTCATCATCTCCGCGATGCGCTCGGGTCCGGTGAGGGTCTCGATCTGTTCAACGTGCTGCCTAAGCAGTAATTTCAATGCAAACAGAATGTCTTCATTGTCATCAATGGCCAGAATTTTTCCTTGTTTCTCCTCCATATAGCTCAAGTTTATGTTTCCGCCTGATCATGTGCAAATAAAATGCCTTACTTTTTAAAATATTAGCATACAATCGGTTTCCCATCATTTACACTATACAAATATAATAAAAAGGTGTACGTATTCGAACACTTTATTACCATTATCGAACAATTCTTAACTTTCGTTAAAAACTTGTCTGATCATTAAAGGATTGATTCTCAAAAAAATATTTTCTTTGGCACAATAAATGCCCACTCACTCTGCAAAAATAACAACACACGTACTATGGACGGAATGGATCGTAAAATTGAAAGAAAAGGAGGTTTCACCAGGAAGAATATCCTCTACGGAGTAATTGCACTGCTTGTGCTCAGCATGATCGGTATCATTGTTTTCGGAGACAAGAGTTCAAAATACAATGTCGATCTCTCAAGGCTGACCATTGATGAGGTCACGCAGGATGTTTTCCAGGATTACATCACGGAGCAGGGGATCGTCGAGCCTATTCGTACGATTTACCTCGATGCAGTGGAGGGCGGACGAGTTGAGGAGATTCTGATTGATGAAGGAAACATGGTGAAGAAGGGAGACGTGATCCTTCGCCTGAGCAACAATACGCTCCTGCTTGAGATTACGAACAATGAGGCCCAGGTGGTGCGTGCGGTGAATGAGCTCCGGACGGCCAGGCTGTCGATGGACCAGCAGAAACTGATGAACGTCGAGCGCGCCACCGAGGCGCGGCACGACGGC
>CAKZNC010000087.1 GCA_937129385.1 uncultured Bacteroidota bacterium | reverse complement strand
AGAAAAGAAAGCGTGGTGTTCATAGTAATTATTGAACGGATAATCATCACAATTACAGCAGGCGATCATCAGCTCGATGATCACCGGCACCATCAGCACGATCGTAATTTTTTTAATTTTCATGGCCGGGGTTTTTGGTATTGATAACGTAAGTTAGGAAAAAGTGAGGTAAAAGAAGCCTGGTATAGTATTTTTTCAAGAATCTGAGAGGTATATCACTCCATGCCGCAATTGCAAAATAAGAAATTCGGACCCTGTTTTAGGATGACCTGGCAACTCACTGTCTGATTATTCTATTTTTTGTTTCGCATTGGAGAGGTATGTCAATAGAAAGTCATCGGGATTATTTATGAATTTCTGAGGACTGGTGCCCAGGAGTTCAGTGAAGAAATTAATGAAATGAGCATGATCATAGAACCCATGTTCCAGTGCCATGCGATAGATCTCTTCATGGTTTCCATTACTGATGGTTTCGAAGACCGAATTGAACTGAATGGTTTTTTCGTATTTTTTGATCCCGATGCCCACATATTCTTTGAATTGCCTGCGCAGACTCCGCTCACTGATGTCAAGGCGTTCTGCAAGTTCATTTACAGGAATGTTGCCCCGGGATGCGTATATCTCTTCCAGGCATTTTTCCAGGAGAAACTGGAGGGGAGGCTTCCTCAGCAGTTCCACAAGGATCAACTGAAGTTTTTCCGCCACAATTTCGGCACTGTCCTGTTTTTCTACCCTGTCAATTGTATCACGGCCCACGAGTTCATATAGCGGATTTGAAATGAGTCCGGTGTCAGTTAACTTCTCCCCGGTAATCCCAAAGGCATAAAACGGAACAAGTGGATATAGTTCCAGTCCCACATGAAAGAATTTTCCTTTTATACTGAATGCTGGTTTTTCATGTTCCAGTTGACCAACCAGGTAGTACTTGTCATCTGTGGATATGTTTCGTTCGTTATAACTGAACATCACCGGGTACCGGCTATAGGTAAGATATGCGAAGCCGGTAGGTACGATGGGCATGATCTCATCAGTATTATCATCGCCGTGTGTAATAAGAATGCGACGTACGTACTGTTTTAATTCATTCCGGGGTTGAAGTATGCTATGCTGAAGATTGGAGCGCTTCATATACGTAAATAAAACAAAATCACAGGGATTTTGTTCTGTGCAGAACTATGCATGGCATGAGACACCTATGCCCAGGTGATGTGTTCTGATTCAGGCACTTATGCTAAAAGGAAGGTAAACAGGATTCCGGTCACTCAAGTGGGCAATGAGCGCTGATCACCTGTTTTACTGAAGCAAGAGTACCTGGGAGTAGACATGGGAATCTTTCTCGGTTTTCCACCTGATAAAATATACACCAGGGTTGAAAGGCTGGTCAATGAATAGTTCTTTGGTTCCCGGTGAAGATGAACCAATGATCTGAATCCCCATTTCTGCCCCCATGGCATTGTATACCTTAACCTCTTCCAGGATCCCGGTCCGGTCCATGAAAAAGCGACCTTCCCGGTTTGGAGTAGGATACCAGTATGTCTGGCTGTTCTGCCTTGATATCGGGGCAGAGGTAATATCAGTGACCGATACTTTCAGGAATTCATTTTCAGCACTTATGTCGATGTCCAGTTCCTGGTCATTTTCCACGGTTATCATTTGATCTTCAGCGGTCATGAGGTATCCCGGGATAATAACGAACAGGCGGTAGTCTGCTGACGGGATATTCTCAAAGTGGAAATATCCTGCAGAGTCGGTCAGGTCGATCGCTACCTTGCGATTGGTTTCAGCATCCAAAAGGTAGATAAACACACCCCCGGTTTGCGTTTTCTCCAATGATTTGGTAATGGATGAGTTTGCTTCCCCATAATTTGAGTATTCCGTATAGGTTTCAGCAGATTTCAGAACATCCAGGTTGAGGCTCCCTGTAAGGACCGAGGAACCAGAATAGTTATACCCGGTTTCATCATTGCACTGGAAACAGCTTTCACCAGGGGCACACCGGATCATCGAACACAGATCTGTTACCTTCCAGGCATCTGTAGCATTGGGAGAATCAGGAAGAAACGTCCCATTTGAACAGATGTAACCGGGGGGAACCGTTGCATTATCGCAGGGGTCAGCATAATCGTTACAAATCTCGGATCTTGTATTTTGACTGTCGACACAGGGATCGTAACAGGATCCCAGGTAACAGACCTGGCCAACCGGACACCAGACATCCGCGCAGGGATCAGCTTCTGGTGGCTCACATGATTTTGGGTCGAATACACATGGATGATAACAGTTGCCATCGTAGCAAACTTCCCCAACCGGACACCAAACATCTTTGCAGGGATCAGGCTCTGCCGCACCATAGGCATTTTCTGATGAGATGCACTGACCATCGAAGCAGAAATAGCCCTCCGGGCAATCGATATTGTAACAGGCATCTTGAAGTGTTGTGTAGATGATGTTGTTCTCATCCGGGTAGCACACCACGCTGACAGAACCATATCCGGGTTTCTCAATTCTCAGGGTCAGACTGTCTGTCATATACAATAGTTCAATTTCAAAGTATCCGTTCAAATCCGTCATCGCGGGATCTGACAGGTCTGAAAGTACCGTAGCATAAGGCAATACCAGTGAGTCATTACTCAATACATATCCGGTGATTTTATCTTTGGACTGATTATTGGACAGAGGGGTAAAGCAAGCTCCATCATAGCAGACATCACCCGCCGGACAATTCAAATCGTCGCAGTTGATATAAGGGTCCTCCAGGTAGTAGACTTCTTTACCTGCGATGAATGGCAGGATGGCATCACGATAGTTTCCTTCCGGATCGTGAAAAATGAAGTGTGGGTTACGCGTAACTACAGGAAACTCAGTATAACCATCGGCGATGTAAGTATTGTTTGTTCCCCTTTCTGTTACTTCGATGGAAGACAGAATTTCATTTCCGGATTCATCATATAGTGAAAAGGTGGCAAAGATCGTATCGTAGGGTTCGAAACATTTGCCTCCGACGCAGACCTGTCCATTGTCACAGGATGAAGTATAGCAGGGATCGAAGTTGAGAAATATTTCCAGTTCAGACTGACTGTTGATGTGTTCATATCTCGGTGAGTAGCCTTCCTTTAGAATAACCACCGACTCCCACAGCGAGTCTATCGTGAAGTTTCCGTTTTCATCTGTATAAGTGACATTATCCCTGTAGAGATCTTCCAGACGCGCCCCTGCGACGGTGTTGTTATTCTGGTCATATACGACGCCATGGATAGGGCTGACTGGTTTATAACACGTCCCATCATAACATACTTCACCCACAGGACAGTTTATTTCGAAACACGGGTCCACAGATAGAAGGATATCAAAATTATTAAACAGGTTCATACTATAGATATTTCTGCTGGAAGAGATATACGGTTCCAGGGAAACGAGCAGTGTTGTATTGTCATTGTAGTCATAGTAAAAAGAATACATCCCGTTATTATCACCGTAAAGAATCTGAATAGTGTCAGATCCCTGCATAAGGATTATCTCTGCACCCTCCAGTGGCATTCCTGTTACTGCATCTTTAATAGTACCTGCAGTTTTATTCCCGGGATTGTAGCAGCTACCTTCATAACAAACTTCGCCAACAGGGCATAAAATTCCGTCACATGGGTCATCAACATGAAGCTGTGGCATTTTTCTAAGCTCCTTACCGTGTAAATCTTCGCTAAAAAAATAGATAGAATCATTCATCTCGGTAAAACAAACAGGATAAGATGATAGATAACCAGGATAATAATCCTGCACGAGGGTGGCGGAGTCAGAGTTATCAGTTGCCGCCCACACCTCTTCTCCGAAAGAGCCATCATCCCCTGCAAAATAGAGAACTCCGTTGAACCAGAAAATTTTGTCTTCCTGATAAAACATTCCGCCTTCATTCAGATCAACTATCATGGATGTCCCTGAAGGAGTTCCGTCGGAATACCACAGTTCAATGTTAAATGTTGCCTTCTCCATCCCGGCAAAATAGACCCCTTCATCAGTCGGGAAAAAACTGTTTAGTTCGGCTTTGCCACCTGTCCAGATGTCTTTTAAAGGTATGGTTCCTTCTTCGGTTCCGTCCGTGAAAAAAAGTTCTGCTCCCGTGATGCCATCATCCGCATGAAAAAACACCCTACCGGGAATACTGCCGGTATAGTTCTTTGGATTTGAAGAATTAGCACCACTGTTGAGGTCCGTAAGTCGATATGTTCCTTCAGGCGTGCCGTCTGAGACCCAGGGTTCTATTCCAGCTTCATCGCCAGCTGTGAAGTACATGGTTTCTCCTATGACGGAAAAGCCATGGGGATTACTGCTGTACCCTTCCCCGGGATAGATGTCTTTAAAGAGCTTAGTGCCGGAAGGAGTTCCGTCAGAAACATACAGTTCCCGTCCAACTCCATCAACATCTGATTCTGTACTGAAGAAGAGTAATCCCCGGAAAGCTGACATCTGCATAATGCTGCTGTTGGCCGGACCGGATTTGAAATCCGACAACCTGACCGGCGTGTTGGTCCCTTCGACCACGTAAAGTTCATTCCCGGTAGTCCCGTCGGCCCCATTCATTCCGTCTGTTGAAGTGAAGAATAATTTGTCACCTACCGCCACCAGGTTCCTGATATCCGGATCATAGAGTCCCTCCCTTTGGTCGACGACAAGGACTGTTCCTGCCTCAGTTCCATCGCTACGGTAAAGCTCATATGTGCCCTGATCTGTTCTTCCGGAGAAATAGAGGTATTCCCCGGCTATAGTCAGCTCATAGGGATAGAGTCCTCCACTATTTACGAGATCCCTGACAAGGACCGTTCCCTCTTCTGTTCCATCACTTTTCCAGAGTTCATTGCTGGTAATGTTGTCATCACCACTGAAATACATTTCGTTTTTATAAACGACAAGTTCGTTCCCGTAGATTCCGTCTCCAATCGGGTTAATATCCTTTACAAGTTCAATCTGGGCTTGTGCCCCATATGTGAATGACAGGAACAGCAGGGTAATTGTAAAATACTTCATGAGATTTGCTTACAAATAGGTTCACGTAAATATCGCCCGGTACCTTGAAAGAATATTGGAAAAAACGGCCAGAAGGTTATTTTAACAGGTATTTCACATTCATACAATTTTTAAATTGCATAAAGCTTGTGTAATTTGTGCTCAGAAATTGATTTCTATTGGTTCTCAGAGAGCCACTTTAAACGAAAATGCCTCTATGATCAAAGGAGTCATTTGCGGCTACCGTGTGGAAGAGATCACCACTTCTTTGACGCAAAAGGCCAGGTCCTGGATAAGTTGGTGGATAAAATGGCAAGAGGAAAGAAAATGGAGAAGATTTTGAGGACATCCTGATGTTCCGCGTGGAGGCAGTGAGAGCAAACCAAATCAACGGATTACAAAGAAAAATCAATGAGAAAAAAAGTACTGTTGTTCCTGGCCCAGGGATTTGAAGAATACGAGGCAAGTGTTTTCACAGATGTGTTTGGTTGGAGCAGGGAACATGGCAAAGTACCTGTTGACCTGGTCACAACTGGATTGCGTGATGAGATCAAATGCACCTGGAACCTGATCGTAAAGCCCGAGATGCCCTTTGATGAAGTGAAAGTCGGGGATTTTGATGCCCTGGCCATTCCCGGGGGATTTGAGGAGGCTGGTTTCTACGAGGATGCCTATGATGATCGATTCTTACAACTGATCCGTGATTTTAACACCCAGGGCAAAATCATTGCTTCAGTCTGCGTGGGTGCCATGCCTGTTGGTAAATCGGGGGTATTAAAGGGGAGAGATGCGACGACTTACGATCTGCTTGACGGATACCGCAGAGTTCAACTGGCTGAACTGGGCGCCAATGTTCAGGATAAACAGGTAGTCGTGGACCGGAACATCATCACCTCCACAGGTCCGGCCACGGGCACAGAAGTGGCATTCCAGCTGCTGGAAATGCTGACAGACAGGGAGAATATGGAGCAGGTGAAGAGATTTATGAGATTTCGGTAATCCAGCATGATATTCATCCAGGCGATTTCATTCTGAGGCTGTGGTCATAGAGGATTCTTCTCAATCCATATAACTATGAATCATTTACTTGCACCCCAGAGACCAACCATCATACTTGTTCTGCTTGGTACTCTCAATTTCTGTGATGTTGAGGTGACAGAAGCGCCACACCGTGCCGATTTCACCCATTCCAGGTTACTCACTCAGTCTTCCTCGTTTTTCAGGCCCAGTGGAACGATCACCTTCACATCCATCCCGTAGCGGACTCCTTTTTCACTTACCAGCGGAGTGTGCTCAAAGGTGAAGGTCTTTTTGTAGTAATCATTCAGCATACCAAAAATCTCCCTGCTTAATGTTACGCCTTTCTTTGTGCCCGAAGTTTTCTTTGTCACCACCTCGGTACGGTCGTGGCCTTCATCCCTGATGAAGATGAGCAGGCTTTCTTCCCGGACCTGGCAGGTGAGTGTGATGGTGCCGCCTGCTCTCCGTGGTTTGATTCCGTGCTTGATCGCGTTCTCGACAAAACTGTGGACGAGCATCCGGGGTACGAGGACTTTACCAATCTGATCATCTGCTTGTTGGATGACACAGGTGAGTTTGTCACCCATGCTGGTTTCCTGCATCTTACAGTAGTCCATGATAAAATTTAGCTCCTCTACAAATGGAATAAGAATCTTGTCATATCCTGTCAGCATATTTCGAAGGATCCCGGAGAACCGGATCAGGTGATCATAGGCTTCTTCTTTTTTTCCGGACACAATGAAGTATCCGAGCGATGACATCATATTAAAAGTGAAGTGTGGGTCAAACTGCCTGATGAGCTGCCTGATCCTGGCATCAAACATCTCTTTGCGGAGCTGCTCGGCCTTTTCGCGTCTTTTGTGACGGCGGCGGATGATCCAAAAGGTGAGACCAGATATCGCAGTGATCCCAAGCGAGATCAGCAGGACAAGAAAGATCCACGTTTGCCAGAAGGTGGGTCTGATATATAGGTCGATTGTAACCGGACTGCTCCATTTGCCAAGGGCATTTGCCGCCCTTATCGTGATCCGGTGTTGCCCCGGTGGCAGGTTTGCGAATACCATGTCGGACTTCATTGATGGCTTCGACCACATGCTGTCTGACCTGTCAAGCCTGTAACTGTATCGTACCTTTTCAGGTGCGTATCCAGTAATACCGCGGAGTATAAGCCTGACTGAATTCTGATTTGGGTCCAGTGTGATTTTACATGGTATGGAATCATTCAGATTCCTGGTGTGGTCCAGTCGCTTCCACCTTAGAGATGCATCCATGACCTCCAAAGCACTGAGATTTATGATCGGTGGATTTGGAGTGATCATTTCGTGTGACGGGTTGAACCTTACCACCCGGTCGATACAGCTTATCCAGAAATTCCCTTTCCTGTCACGCATGATCCCGTCCTGCTGCACTTCGTACCCCAGGAATCCGTCGGCTTCATCGTAACTTCGGTAGTATGCCGATTCTCCTGCAAGCCACTTACGTGTATCTACAACGAGGATATCGTCCATCCTCCCCAACAGTAATTTCCCATTGTCCATTAATGCCATTCCGTTGACAGTAGCTGGTGTGTTAAGATCCACTTGACTGAAAGTATCTAAGTCACTGTCATACATAA
>CAKZNC010000086.1 GCA_937129385.1 uncultured Bacteroidota bacterium | reverse complement strand
ATCCCCGCATTGATGATGTACTTGCCATAATCACCGGCGTCGTACCAGCCACCGGGTGAGGATGTGAATCCTTCGGAGCGGCCGGAAGATGGATGGAAATATACGGTATCATCGGGATGACCGCCCGGACGGGCAAATTTCCCGACATATTCTTCGCTGATCTCCACGCCAGTGCGCATAAAATAATAGGACTTCAATGCATCAATGGCGGCGCTGTCATAGAGATGTTCCGTGATCTCAAAAGTATATGATTTCCCGGTTCCGGGTACAAAGATCCTGTAGGTGCCCTCGTCTTCCAACGCAGAGAAATCGCCGGTCAGGACCGTCTCCCCTGAAGGCTCCCAGGTGCCATGGTTTTTCAGCTCGCCCCGGAAGACAACCTTGTCCTCGACGTCTATTATACTGAAACTGGAATTGCCGGGTCCAGGAGTCGTTTCGCCTGTCAATGTATCACCTGTGGAGGCGGCCAATGTGAACTGCTTTGACAGGTCGGGGTAATACCCCACCTGGTTCAGTCGGATATCTTCGGTGACCGGTGCTTCGGCGATCTCTTTCTTTTCCTGCATGCCGCAGCCGGTAAGCAGGGCGGGGAGGAGGATGAGGATGAGTTTTTGGATGGACATGATGTTGCGTTTTTGTTTTAAAGATAGTAAAATGAGAGGAGAGAGGAGAGAGGAGAGTTAAGAGGGAGAGTTGAGAAGGAGTGAACGGCAATGCGGCAGATCAAAGAAACAAGGCGGTTTATATCCGGCAACTTAATCTTCGGGTCCGAAGCGATAATGACCGATGATCCTGAATTTGAAAAGGATGTCTTCGACGACCTGTCCCGACCCGATGTTATGAATGACCAGGTACCTGTGATTATCAGGAGATTTTTTATGAGATATGATGCCGATATGTGTGATTCCCCCGCCCAGGTTCCAGCAGACAACGTCACCGGGACGATAGTCCTCCGGATCGCGGGTGATCTCAAGTGCGGATCCATGTCGTTTGAAAAATGTCATCAGGTTGGGGACCCTGCGGTGGTCAATATTCTTGTCAGGCCTGGTCAATCCCCAATGGTTGGGGTAGGCTCCGAAATTCTTTTTCATATCTTCATGTACCTCCTTTTGCAGGTCGATACCCAGCTTCCTGTAGGCCCTGATCACAACATCGGTGCATACTCCTTTGTTGGCAGGGACATCGCCATTCGGATAATCGATGCTGAAATAGGACGGATCATATTGTACCGCCTGGTGTGTCAATGTAAAGGCAGAATCGGCCAGCTGATTATAGAAGGTAGTCTGTGCACCCGCAGTAACGAAATTTACAAAAAGGAACAGTGTTATTATCTCTTTTATATTCATTTATTGCAGTATTGATTTATTATTCAGTCATCTGTTGAAAGTTGTTTTTCTGCTTCTTCGAGGCGGTGGAGGTGGCAGAAGAGCAATTTCCCGGTTTTCTCATCCCGCAGGTGCATGCCGTTTCCTTCACAATAATTGAAAGAATCACAATGCGCGCAAATTCCTGTTTTGGTCCAGCTGCGGTTACGATACATTTCATATTTGTTCTGCCATACATCGCTGAACTGATCCTTGTAGATATTTCCCTGGATGAAGTTGTCCCGGAGATTGGGACATGCCGAGATGGAACCATCTACCAGGACGGATGCCACATTGATGCCGGCCCGGCAGAAGAACAGGTGGTCCCTTACGCGTCCTTCATAGTTGCCAAGGTAGCCCTCACAGCCATAATTCAGCTGTATTATTCCTTCGGTCCTGACCTGCTCGATGAAGTCAAAAACTTTTTTGAATTCTGCCGGAGGCAGCTGCAGTGCATCATGTTCTTTGGCGCGTCCGATGGGAAACACGGTAAAGATGCGCCACTCCTTCAACCCTGATCTTACAAGCAGTTCGTATAGTGCGGGGAGTTCGTCGATATTGCGACGGTTTGCGCAGGTAACAACATCATATCGCACTCCCTCCGTGGTACCCAGGATCCGGATGGCTTCCAGGGCATTCCTGAAGCTATGCTTATTCCCTCTCAGCCAGTTATGTGAATCTTCCAGTCCGTCCAGACTGATGGTGATCGCCCTGATGCCGGACTGGAGCAATTTTCCGATCATCTGCCGGTTCATTGCCATTCCGTTTGAGACCACGCCCCAGGGAAAACCCCTTTCATAGAGCTGCTTTCCGATTTCGAAAATGTCTTTTCGCAGTACAGGCTCTCCTCCCGTAAGCACGATCATGGTCTTGTTGGGATCCACGATGGGAGTGATCTCGTCCAGCGCCTTGAGAAAATCCTCCCGCGGCATATCCTTCACAGCAGGATCCTTCACGCAGTCACTTCCACAGTGCAGGCACTTCAGGTTGCATTTTAGCGTACATTCCCAGAAAATGTAATTCAGCTGATGTATCCTTTTCTCATTGGAACGGTACTTCCGGTGAAGCTTCAGCGCAATTTTCTTTTTGAGCGGGAGATCCCTGGCTGTCATTTTTTGTCTTTCAGCTTGACATTTATCTCTTTCTCCGTCTCCCCCGAATTCCAGCCGTCGGTACCGCCTGTAAATTCAGGATCGATGAATTCTGCGATGGTATCGGCAGATATGAAAGAACCATTCATCTCACCGTCAACGTCATCGAATTCCACCGTGAAAACACGTTCCTCGGGAAATCTTTGCTGCTGTACCAGGTAATGGCCGGAAACGTCTGTATAGGTAGTATCAGCCTCCATGATCACCCTGATCCCGGGAATCCCCTCGGATGTTTGCTCCGACTGCACGATCCCGTTGACTTTAAAAGTGGCAAAGGGGGTTCCGTATTCAACCGCGGGTGAGCCATACATGCAGCCAGTCAGACTGCTGGCAGCGCCGACTCCAAGGAGGGAGATCAGGAACCTGATCACCGTATTGGATCTCCGGGAGAGGGATATTCTAAGTTTTTTCATGATACGGAGTTTCGTTATAGATGTCTGACAGATTCATTAGGTTGCTTTTGCAATATTTCAGTTCTATTTATGTCAGATATAATCTACGTAATGGTAACCTGTTTCAATCGCCAGTCTCCAACCGTCTTCAGCCGCCGAAGCTTCAGTGAAGGAGGCCAGCCGTCAGTCGCCTGGCTTTTGTCTGTTGCCTTTTTCGGCGAAATGAATTCCGCCGCTATTTCAGCTTATCCGTTGTGCATTACAGTCTGCGTTGCTTTGTTCTGCGAATTGAATTCCGCAGCCGTATTAGCTTAACAGCTGCCCATTGCCCATTGCCCATTGCCCATTGCCCCTTGCTCATTGCCCACTGCCCACTGCGAACTGCCCACTGCCCACTGCCGACTGAACTTTGCCCTTCGCCAACTCAAATACATTCAAATACCCCAATTTAATGATCTTTGTCATCTTATCAAAGTTCACCTTTTCGACATGGTCGTTGGTGCTGTGGTATTCCGGCGGAAAACCGGCCATGAAATAGAAGATCGGTACATCTTTGTTGGCAAACGGCGTATGATCGCTGCCACCACGTGGTTTCTCCTGTGCCCTGAAGCTGATGTCCAGACCCAGACCGTATTCATCGTTGTGTTGCTCCGCGAGCTCCTGCAGGACAGGATAGGCCTCGGTGTAGGTCATGCTGCATTTCACACCGAGGGTATCGTCAAGGTTGTCCCTGGAGATCATGTCATAATTGAGATTGAGGATCATCTCCGCATCGTTCCAGGGGTGGTCGGCAAAGTATTCCGATCCCAGCAGCCCCTTCTCTTCACCGGTCCACGCACAGAACACGATGGTCTTTTCCGGCTTTTCGCCCGAGGCCAGCATCGCCTTCGCAATCGTCATCACGCCCACGGTACCGGAGGCATTATCATCCGCCCCGTTCCAGATCCAGCCGTCATGTTTCCCCAGGTGGTCATAATGACCGCCGATCACGATGATCTCGGTGGTATCCTTGCCGGGCAGCACACCCACGACGTTCCTTACCCTGACGACCTTTGATTTCACACTGCTCTCCAGCTGCATGGTAATTCCCTTTACCTCTTTTGATGCCGGCTTGAGGGACTCCTTCACCTCTTTCTCAAAAGCTTCGGCATCGATCCCTGCCTTGTCCAGTATTGTGTTTGCGGCGCGTTTCGACACCATTACCATCACCATGCCGTCTCCAATTTTCTCGCCTGGATTTGACAGGCTGGTCTCGTAAAAGGAGCTCCGCGGCTTGTCTCCCTCGTAGGTATCCGAATTGTACCTGAAGGGCACATTGTCTGCCCAGTAATCCATACGGTCATATTCCAGGGAGATCTCGATCATCGCAGCGGCGCCCGATTCAGCAATCATATCACGCTTCTCACGGTAGAGTTGCCACCTGCTCTTGTCTCCGATCTTTTTAAAGGCCGCGGATGTAGTGTCGTTGTGACCGGGGTAGCCCGACAGGCATACGAGGATCTTACCTTCAGTATCGATCCCCTTGAAATCGTCATACCCGGCTTCATCATCCTTGTAGCCGTATCCAGCGAAAACTATTGGCGCCTCGATATTGACCCCGGCATCACCGGCATTGACCGAGAAATCTGTCTCGTAACCGAAGGAGATCTCCTGCCGACTGTTCTTCCCGGTCTTCACCAGCGAGAGTTTCTGCACCTCGCCCGGCTCGTGTTCCACCAGGCTGAAACTCTGATAAAAGCTCCGGTACCTTTCCGGACGTTTTCCGCTCATCCGCTCCGCCCGACTCACGTTTGTATATGCTTCATCACCCCCCGGTTCGAGTCCGTATATCTTAAAAATACTGGCAATATAATCTGCTGCCATATAAGCACCTCTGGTTCCTGTTGCCCTTCCCTCGGTCCAGTCCGACGCTAGGAATTCGAGCTGACCCTTCACGGCCTGTTCAGTAATGGCCTCCAGGCCTGCTTCTTTTGCATTCTGTGCCACAAGGCTGTTCATGGATCCGGCAACGACGAGTGCCAGGATCGCTTTTTTCAATATAGTCATTTGATTGTGATTGATTGGTAAATTCAGGGTCGTTAATTTAATTGAAATACCAAAAGGATGAGCGCAGCGGGCTGTACAATTTGAATCCCCGGGCTAATTTAGATACATTCTTAAAGCGTTCCGATACCTTTGCCAGGCACACTTTAAGCCATGTCTGGATACCATGAAAACCCGGGTTTTTCATATGTACATTGCGCGACAACAATAACAGGTGTATGCTGAACATAACGCCGGCCGGGCATGGCAGATATCAGTCAGGAAAAGAAAGTGGCTTAAAGTTCCAATTGTCTTTACAGGAGGGTGTTACTCCGGCAGCTGCATCTCGAATTCTGTATCAAGCAGACCTTCCAGTGGTATCCTGAACATCATGCTCCTGCCGATGGCCAGTGCCTCTTCCAGCGTGTACCCCTGCTCGGTGATCAGCCAGGCCATGAGCATATTGGTGGCCCGCCCCCCGCTGGCACAGTGGATCAGGGTGGGCTGGCCCGGATCAAGTACAGCATTGAAACGCCCCTGGTTGGTCGGGTTGAAGCCCGTTTTCCCGTTCACCGGGATCGCAACATATTCAAAACCGAGCATCTCTGCCGAATCTTTCTCGGGGAATGCTTTCGTGGCCTGTTCGTCATTCTCTATCATCGTTCGCAGGTTGATGATCTTTTCCACGCCCTGCGCACGCAGCCACCTCAGCTTCTCCATATCCGGCTGGTCTGAGATGTAAAAGTGTCCAACCCTGTAAAGCTGTTTCAACTGGCTGATTGTATCCACCTGGCGCGCACCGGTTTGTTGTCCCTGTACAGAAAGATCTGCCAGGAGGAGAAATATTGCGAATGCGAAAAGAAATTTTTTCATGGTATCCGGATTGAAGGCCTAAAACTAATCATATTGATTGAAAATGTGATGTCATTCTGTTGTTTATTTCTTTGCCGGGCAGTCCTGTCAGTGGGCATTCGATTCGGGATCTGATCGTGGCATCATGACGCTTTGTATTTATAAGTGCAGAAGTTTGTGGTCAGTGATACTGACTGAAGCTCTCCCTTGGCTTTCGGCAGATTTTCCGAACCGGGCTGGTGCGGATCTATTCTTCCCGGCAGCAAGACCTGATTTTACAGAATTTTATTATCTTCAGCATACAATCATAAACCCTCAAATGCATGCATAAAACAGACAAGCAGATCATCCTCGACATTCTTGCCGGTGCATTCAGGGAGAGCGACCGGCTCCGGCCCATCATGCGCAAAGGGAAAACAGAGAAGCGGCTCAAGATCATGGCAGCCTATGCTTATGACCTCTCCGCAAAGTTCAATGGCATCTACCTGTCTGAAGACAGGACCACGGCGATCATATACTGGCAACAGAGCAAGTATAAGAAATCCTTAATGGATCACATGAAGTATGCTGTGATGTTCCTGCGGACGATCAAGCTTCACAAGTTGTTTGAAACTGCAAAGCGCGAAAAGTACGTCGAGGGCAGGAGGCCGGAACTGCAGGATTACATCTATGTATGGTTGCTGGGAAAAGATCCGGAGACAAACAGCATCAAAGGACTGGCCGATATCCGGGATCATCTCAACGAACTTGTTGAGGAGCTGCAGATACCTATCCTTATCGAGACCACGGTTGAGAAGCTGCTCAAGCTTTACAAGTTTGTGGGCTTTGAGATCTATGATGAATTCTTTGATGAGACGATCGGCATGACAGTATGGTTCATGCGAAAAGATCCTGTGATGGAAGCAACTTCGTCTTAAACGTGTGGAAACGCCCCACAATTTGTGAATAATCTTACACATTTATCCTGTGTCTCCTGGCTGAAAGAGTTATTTGGACGGCCCTATGACGTTTAACTCATGGCAGAAAGCGGGTTTCTGGTGACAGGCATCTCTTTTGGCACGGTATTGTCACATGCAGGTGTAAATTTAAATATTATGATACTGAAAGAGATGCATTGCGAACCTGTAAAAGCCGGTACGAAGCCGTTGGACGAGGAGAAGATCAACCAGTACATGGCGGAACTGCCGGTGGAGTGGAAGGTTACAAATAACAAGATCCTTTCACGCGAGTACCCGTTTGAGAATTTCAAGCGAGGAATGGCATTTGCCCAGGAGATCGGGAGAATCGCGGAGCAGGAGCAACACCATCCCGGTGTTTGTGTGGAATTTCCCAAAGTTGACGTGGAACTATCCACTCATGACATCGGGGGGTTGTCGGTCAATGACTTCATCATGGCCGCCAGGATCGAAGATATCTAATCTTCATCATTGTCATTGATCAGGCTTTGGGGGAGTTCTTTTTTTCCCTTTACCCCGAGATCGCGCAATTTTTCGGCCTGACCGATAAGGTTGCCACGTCCTTCGCTGAGTTGTTTCATGGCGGTATCATAGCTTTTTTGTGACCGCTCAATGTGATTGCCGACTACCTTTAGGTTTTCGACGAAACCAACAAATTTATCATACAGGGCACCGCCTCGTTCGGCAATCTCCAATGCATTCCGGTTCTGGTATTCCCGTTTCCACAGGTCAGCGATCATCTTCAGTGCTGCAATGAGGTTGGTCGGACTGATAAACAGGATGCGCTTGTTGTAGGCGTAGTGCCAGAGGTCCGGATCGTTTTTCAGGGCCAGCAGGTAGGCCGGTTCATTTGGGACGAACATCATCACGAAATCGAGTGAGGATGTGAAATCCTGGTAACTTTTCGAGCTGAGGTCATCAATATGTGACCGCATGGATTCGAGGTGGCCTTTAAGGGCAAGCTTCTGCACCTCCGCATCGTCCGATTCGGAAAAGCGCGTGTATGCAGTGAGTGATACCTTGGAGTCGATGATCAGCTTTCGGTCGTCGGGGTAAGCAATAATCACATCCGGCTGCATTTTTCTTCCCTGCTCATTCTTGATGGGGGCGCCATCCTCATCCCGCAGGAAGGTCTGCACAAAATATTCCCGGTCCTTTTCAAGGCCGGATTGCTCCAGAATTTTTTCAAGGATCATTTGTCCCCAGTCGCCCTGTGCCTTTGAGCTCCCGCGTAGCGCCTGGGTGAGGTTATTGGCCTCCTCGCTCACCTTCTTATTCAGTTCAACGAGTCGTTCCAGCTCTTTGCCAAGGGAAAAACGCTGTTTTGATTCCTCGACGTACACCTCTTCCACCTTTTTCCTGAAGGTGTTGATGTTTTCCCCCAGGGGTTTCAGGATCACCTCCAGGTTGTCGCGATTCTGTTTCGTAAATTTCAGTGTTTTGTCATCCAGCACCCTGTTGGCGATATTTTCAAACTCGGTGTTGAATTTTTTCCCGAGTTCCTCAATCTCCTTTTTTTGGGTCTCAAGTTTCTCCTGGAGCGATTTGTTCCCGGCCTCCAGCGAGGCGGTCTGCTTATTGAGTTCCGTAAACTCCCTGGTCTTCTCCGTCACTTCAACCTTCAGTTGCCCGATCTCCTCCCTGAGGTCAGCCTGTTTCTCATCGGCAGCTTCGAGCCTGGCGTTCAGGGTAGCATTTTCATTTTTGGTCTCCCCGAGTCTTTCCTCAATTTCATTGTATGCTGAATTGCTTACCGAGCGCGACCTGGCGAGCAACCAGGCAATGGTAAAGCCGGCGGCTCCGCCTGTAATAAGAGTGATAAGAAGAGGTAGAAGTTCCATTGTAGTTATATGTTTTTTCTTGCTTTGATCCTGTCGTTGCCGACTGCCCTTCGACAAGCTCAGGGCACAAAAACATCGGTTAAATTCAATCACCTGTAAACTGCCCACTGCCCACTGCCCACTGCCCACTGCCCACTGAAAACTAGCTCATAGCTCCGTTAATATACCCTTTCGTCTCTGCGTGTCCTACAATCGGATCCTCCTTTTCTGCCTCATATTCGATGGAGACGAATCCATCATAGCCGATCTCTGTGAGGGCCGACAGTGAAGCTCTGAAGTCGAATATTCCCTGTCCGGGCCGACAGGTGTGGCCCTCCTTGGCAGCTTTCGTGACGTCTCTGATATGAATATCGAGAATCCGGTCTTTCACTGCATGGATCTGTTGAACGGGGTCCAGCTGGCTTCGCAGCACATGGGCCAGGTCGATGCAGATCCCCAATCGCGGATCCCTGTTTTTGATCCGGTCGTATGCATCTGTTGGTGACGCATAGGGAAGATTATCGGGCCCATGGGTATGGATGGCGATCCTGATCCCCGTCTCTTCGATTTTCTTTTCCACCAGGTCAAGCAGATCATAATTGGGTACAGCAACGATCATCCCCATACCGGCAGTCTGCGTGTATTCAAACCGGTCGTGGACCTCCTGTTCGGATTTCATATAGACCACACCAGGTGCATATGGATTCAGCCCTTCCCCGCGCATGATCTTCATCCTTTCCCTGATCTCCTGGTCGGAAAGATCAAATGGGAGGTGCATACTCTTCAGGGAGAGGTTGCGGATCTGCAATTTTTTCATGGTCTCCACCACCTCCTCGAAAGTGAGTCCGCGCAGCCCGTAGGAAGCCACTCCAATTTCAAATTTTGGCTGACCTGCAGCTTTTTCCTTACCTGCTCCCTTTAGTGGGTTGATACCGGGAGTTGCGGCAACGCCAAGTCCGACCAATCCTGCACTACGGAAGAAATGTCGACGGGATGTTTTCATAGGGTCATTGGTTTTGTTTTGATAAAGATAATGAATTGCCCCGAGAAAATTGCGGGAGCGATTTAATCAGTCCCCCCCTGGTCGTGAAGAAAAAAAGAGCGGAAGAACAGCTTGCCGTAGGGTTAAACTTACAGACGGCCGACCAGAAGACTGACCTGCCGTTTCCAATATTCAATCTACTGAAAAGGCGGTTCACCTATGGCGATTATAAATGCTGCTTTACAGGAATCAAATAAATGAATTGATACATTGCAATCCTGGCTTTGCACTGGAAAAATAAATGTTGATATATTTCAGGGGATGGATGAACATACTTACATACGCAGGATCATAGAGGGGATCAGGCATATTTCCAACGGGGAATACGAGATGGAGATCGAACAGACGGGCACGCACCCGGAGCTGGATCAGATTGCATCATCGATCAATGAGCTTTCCGATGAAGTGATCCGCAAGACCAGGCAGTTGCAGGAAAAAAGCTATAACCTCGAACGCCAGTCGGCCCAGCAGGAGCGCATCCTGGAGTCTCTGCAGGTGATGGTGTTCATTGTTGATAAAGAGACGAAAAAAATCGTTGATATCAACCGGTTCGCAGCAGAAAAAACAGGTCTGAATAACCTTGAAAAAAATGATCTGTTCTGCTATCGCCACATCTGTACTTCCGGTAAAAAGGGAGTTTGCTCACTGGAGGAAAAGGATGAAGAGGTTCTGACAACGGAATGCATTGTGAAGGACTGGGAGGGCAATCCGATCCCGGTTATGAAGACCGTTATTGAGATCGAATACAAAGGGAGACCCTGCTTTCTTGAAACTGCCACAGATATCTCCGGGTTGAAGCAGAAAGAGCAAGTGCTGCAGGTTCGTGAAAAGGAGCTACAGGAATCCAAGGAGCGGTTTGAGATGGCAGTGGAGGGATCAGCAGAGGGGATCTGGGACTGGAACCTGCTGGATAATGAAGCTTTTCTGAGTGAAGACTGGAGAAAGATCATTGGGTATGCCAACAAAAAGCCGATCAGTGAATTTAAGATATTCCTGAAAAAGATACACCCGGAAGACCGGAAGCCATTCGTAGAAAAGGCCAACCGTTTTTTGCGGGGGGAAGAGGTGCGCTACGAGGATGAATTCAGGCTTGATACCGGTTTCGGGGGTTACCGGTGGATCCTCTGCAGGGGAGTGGCAAGGCGGAAAGCCGGTAAACCAATCAGGATGGCAGGATCCCTGCTGGACGTGACTGAACTGAAAAATGCAGAGATCAGGGCCGGGGAGGCAAACCGGGCAAAGAGTCTTTTCCTGGCGAACATGAGTCATGAGATCCGTACCCCCCTGAATGCGATCCTTGGATTTTCAAGCTACCTGAATAATAAACTTGTTGACCCAGGCATGCGCGGGAAGGCGGGTGAAATTTCAAAAGCGGGGGAGTCACTCTTGAACCTCATCAATGATATACTGGACATCTCCAGGATCGACACGGGGAAGCTGCAGCTCGAATATCATTACAGCGATGTTCGTAGATTGAGCGAGGACATGCAGAATCTGTTCGCATCCAGTGCGGAAGAGAATGGACTTGAGCTGGTTGTAAACGTGGATGATTCAGTGCCGGACAACCTGCGTATCGATGAGAGAAGGCTTCGGCAGGTCTTATTGAACCTGGTCGGCAATGCAATAAAATTTACCGAGCAGGGGAGAGTGATTGTCAGGCTCAGCGCAGTGGCTGATCCGTCCTATCCTGCACAAACCATACTGAGAATCCTTGTCAGTGACACGGGGATTGGTATTTCCCATGATCAGCAGCAGACCATTTTTGAACCCTTCCACCAGTCCACGCATGTCAGGGCGAACAGGAACGGAGGTACCGGCCTGGGACTGGCACTCTCCAGGAGACTGGTTGAAATGATGGGAGGGACCATCGGGGTGACGAGCAACGATCAGCCGGAGGCAGGTCCGACGGGCAGTATCTTTACTGTAATTATACCTGGCCTGGACACTGAAACGCCTGGAGAGAACTCCCGCGGGGAAATGGCTGGCGGTTCATCCCC
>CAKZNC010000085.1 GCA_937129385.1 uncultured Bacteroidota bacterium | reverse complement strand
GCCGCGTGGAGCGTGCCGTAGACAGGTTCATATAGTTGATCGAAGCGATGATCAGGATAAAAAGGGCCACAAGTGAAAAGACCAGCACGGTGGTCATGTCTCCATGGGGCTCGAAATCAAACCGCAGATCCGATTTCAAGTGTGTATCGTACAGTGGCTGCAACCAGTATTTTACAAAATCATTGGCCTCTTCACCACCGAAGATCTCGGCGATCAATTCCGGGAACTTATTCTCCAGTTGCTCTTTTGGAAAACCTTCAGGAAGAAGCAGGTAATAGGCGACAGTGCCCTCTCCCCAGTTGTTCTTTTCCCGGTCATTGAAAATATACCTGGCAGTGGACATAGAAGCCAGCACATCTGGCCGGATGTGTGAGTTGCGCGGGAATCGGTTGAACACACCGGTGATCCTGATCTCGGTTTCACCCAGTTCGGTATCGATCTGCAGGGATTTCCCAACCGCATTTTCTTCACCAAAAAACTTCGCAGCCACCTCGTCGGAAATCACACAGGTGAAAGGGTCTGTAAGCGCAGAGGCAGGATCCCCGGGCACAAGGTCAATGGTGAAGAGATCAAAGATATTGGAATCGGCCATCATCACGTTGTCCTCGGTGAATGCGATCTCGCCGTTCCGCAGCTCCATGGGATTTGAATTGGAAATGCGGACAGACGCCTCGATCTCCGGGTAGCGAACAGACAGCTCATCGGCAAGTCGGTAGGGGCCAATGGCATGGTTAAAGGCCTCACCGTTCGGACTGGTGTACCTGAAAAAGACCCGGTAGATCCGGTCGCCCTTTTCATGGAACCGGTCGTAACTCAACTCGTGGGTGACATACAGCATGATGAGCAAACAGCTCATAATCCCGATGGCCAGTCCGGATATATTAATAATGGAATATCCTTTTTGACGCAGGATATTGCGGATCGCAACAAGGAGGTAATTTTTAAACATAAGCTAAAGGTATACTAGAAAGACGAATGCCCGGTTGTGGTGTTACAGTTAAAACTGTTAAATCAACGCCAGATAAAAAAAAACTGTGCGTCTATGTATAAAGCAGGTGCAAACAGACCGGGATTAGAGATGTAACCGGTCGATCAGGTTATTTTTATAATTTACTGTTATTCTGCCAGATAGAGGTGTCATATTATATTTGGCACCACAACAGGAGAAAATACACGCGCAAAAAGCGTCTCCGAAGGATGTTTTTTTCAAGATTTGCAGGACCAGTGAATGTATTTCCGGGCAGACTTAAACGACTTCCTATTCGATATGTCCGGAAACCAAAAACAAATAATGGCAATCCGACCTGGTCCGATGCCTCAACAATTTAAATGATATCCTTCGGGTGAATAAAATTAAGATCAACTCCATCAATTACCGCAGAACAGGGCAATGGTTCCTGGTACTCCTGCTTACCTTCTTCTGGATCCGTACAATCCTGGATAAGAATTTCTTTTTCGATTTTGAGGCCTGCTGTCCGTTTGGCGGACTCCAGTCCATGGCCACCTTCATCACTTCCGATACGATGGTCTGCAACATGGGTGGAATGCAGATCGTGATGGGTGGGCTCCTTGCCCTGGCAACCATCGCAGTTTCAAAATTATTTTGCGGATATGTCTGTCCCATCGGGACCGTCTCGGAGAGTCTTGGCAGACTGGGTAAACGGTTAAAACTCCGTAAATTTGAACTGGGAGGAATCGCCGATATGGCCATGCGGTCTTTGAAATACATCCTGCTGTTCATTGTATTCCATTTTACCATGGCCAGCAATGATCTTTTTTGCAGGAAATTCGATCCCTTCTTTGCCACTGTCACCCTATTCGGACAGGACGTATCGACGTGGATGTCCGTCCTGGCCATCCTGCTCCTGGTCGCAGGTGCAATCTTTATGCGACAGTTCTGGTGCCGGTATCTTTGTCCGCTGGGAGCCATCTCATCGGCATTCAGGTATTTCTACGTTTTCGTGGTATTTGCAATCGTGCTGGTATTGTTGACCAATGCAGAGGTTGATATCCCCCTCGTCTGGATCCTGGCAACAATGGCGGTGACCGCCTATGTGCTTGAACTGATCGGACTGAAGAAGAGTGCAGGTCTCCAGCTGCTGAGGATCAGGCGTAATGAGGAAATTTGCATCGATTGCGGAATTTGTGATAAAAAGTGCCCCCAGGCCATTAATGTATCATCTATGAAAGTTGTAAACCATCCCGATTGTAACCTGTGTACCGAATGTGTAGGCGTATGTCCCGACGAGCAGGCGGTCTCAATCAATGGGAAAAGCCGGTTCAGGTGGCTTCCGTTGCTCATAACTGTTGGTCTGATCATGGTGGGGCTCATCTTCGGCGCCAACCTTTCGGTCCCCACCGTGGACCAGCAATGGGGGGATGAAGAGGCAATGGACCACTCCAAGACATTCGAGATGTCCGGACTCAAGCATGTGAAGTGTTACGGGAGCTCGGTGGCCTTTGCAGATAAGATGAAAAAGGTTCCTGGTGTCACCGGTACAGAAACCTATGTAAAGGATCACCGGGTGGTGGTTACATACGATTCCACTATACTGAACGAGGAACAGGTGCGAAAAAGCATATTCACGCCCAAGTTTATGGACATCAGGGTCCCGGATAATGATGACGAAGTATATATTACCGATTATCACGTGGAAAACTTCTTCGATGAACTCGACGTGGTATTCATCGCAAACATGCTGAAGGAAGTTCCCGGGGTGTTTAGCTTCGAAACCAAATACGGGTACCCGGTAAAGGTAAGGTTATACAGCGACAGCACCATTGCCCGTGACAGCATTGTCACGCTCATCGAGGAGTTGAACCTGGTATACAAAACTGCCGAAGAGAGCTTTTCAAGCCAGGGATTATATAAAGTAAGCGAGGTTGCTGAGAACGACACAGTGATGTCAGGCGCCTACCTGAAGAGCCTCTCCTTTCCTTCATTCAGGAGGGCTTTCAACAACAGGAGCCAGTATAGCAATGATCAGCTTGGAAGGCTCATCTTCCCAATTTCAGAATACCCGGCCAACACGCAGCTGATGCCCTACGTGATCAACCACCTGGGCAAAGCCAATGAATATATCGTCGGACTGATCGCACAATATGGAAGTGACGGACCTGTGGCAGTGGTGTTCTATGTGAAAGACAAGGTAGACGAGGAGGAGATCATCGACCTGATGATGGAAGATGAACTTACCATCACCTATGACAACGGGGTGGTGGAGAGAGTGGACAATCCTTACGTATTTAAAAGACCGGGCTAACCAGTGGACGAGATCAAAAAAATACTATCTAAATACAATATAAGTTCTTACAGTTTATAAACCTTCAAAAATTCTATCATGAGAAAAATTTACTTTCTGACAATGTTTGCGATCCTCTTCTCCGGGATCATGAATGCACAGATTGTACAGGTTTCGGATATCAATGCCACCGGGAATGCCGGCATTGGTACACCAACCCTGTACAACGGGGAAATCTACTTTGAAGCCGATGACGGTGTGATCGGTGACGAACTCTACAAATTGACTGCCGATGGCAGGGTCGTATTGGTAAAAGACATCAATACCGATGAGCTTGACACCTCTCCCAACGGGGATCCCAAGAACTTCATCGAATACAAGGGGTTGC
>CAKZNC010000084.1 GCA_937129385.1 uncultured Bacteroidota bacterium | reverse complement strand
ATGTCAGATCATGCGACAATTTTTCCGCTTCAACAATAATACCTTCGTATGCTTCTATGGATAAATCATCTGTGTCCATTTGCACAGTGTTGGTTAGGATTCCTTATCAAACAGCCACTTGAGTATCCGTTCGTCCATATAAAATGATTTTATTCCTGTCAATCGACCTCTTTAGAATAGGGTTTCTTATAGACTGTACTTCAACCAAGTCAATTTCCCGGGAAAACAGTGTTTCCAAATCAGTTTTAAAGTCCATATAATTATCAAAATATTCCAATGGCTCAACTCCGGAAAATCTTACCAAAAAATCTATATCACTTTCATCTGTATACCTTTCAAAAGCCATTGAGCCAAACACATATAATTCAGTCACATGATATTGCTCACATAGTTTTTTAAGATCATCAATATGTTCCTGAATTATCTTCAAAATCCAAAGTTACAAAATAATACCCATTATCAATTTTTGGTTAAAGTTTAAAAGTTGAAATGATCATGGTGATATTTGAAATCCAGCTAAGCTGACCATAGACTCTCTATTACGGAGCAATATCTACCATGAAACAGATGGACGAAAAAACAACAGAAAAGGTGATTGAACTGGGTGCCGGGGCACTGGCAGATCACTTGAGGTGCAAAATTGGCACCTCAAATTGGGGTGGAGCCCGATATTCACCCATGGCTTTCACTGAACAGGGTAAGGTTTTCCCTCATCAACCCGCGAGCGTTAAACAGGCGCCCAAAAATGTGCCCTTCCGAAAATCATTTTGCTATTGCCGGACAGCCGGGCCATGCAGTCCGCTCAAAGTCCCTTTTATTGGCAATAGTTAATGGTGAGATAATCTTTTACTTACTCATTTTTTTAGACTCTATTTGTGTTGGATTTCCTGATGCATCCTTACTTGCTGCATCTCCATAAATATATATGATATCCGTATCTATAGCTCTCAAACATACAGGAACGATACCGTCGGTAAAATCACCTGATATGGTTTTCCATTCGGTTCCATCATAAACATTCAGGTGCGGAAACGAAATCAGTGAAGTTTGCGATTCATCTTCGAATTCATATTTCATGCTGGCAACAATAAGATTCCCGTCCGAATCTGATGTCAAGTCGAAAGCTCCCATAGTGAACCACGCTTCGTGTTCATCCGGAATTAAATTTGTCACGGTAGATGAATTATCAACCTTGTAAACCCCTCCATCAAAATCAGAAGATGCAGATCCGGAACTGAAATAGAGTTCAGAACCTTTCTTTACCAGCTCAATATCGGAAAGCCACTCTTGCTCCCATGTTAAATCTGTTACCCAACTGGTTCCTTCGAGGTGTTGAATGTATAAAACATCATCAATTCTGTAATGCAGGTAAAGTGTTCCGTTGATGTTTTTCAATTCAGGCTCAAAAACTGAACCGGTTGCAATAATTCCGTTGCCATCGCCACCAATCGTATCCCATGTGCTCCCATTGTATTTCAGAACCTGCAAGTCATATTGAGGATGCTGTTCAATAGCCAGGTAAACTTCATTATCTAATACTTCGATGCTGATTGCCGATGGGCCATCGTCCTGCCCAAGATTACCAGGTGTCAAATTTTCGGACCATGATGAGCCGTCCCATGAGAATACGCTCAGGGAATCGCGAATTCCGGCCAGATAAGAATCACTATTAGATATAGCAAAATTTATCTTGTCAAATTCAACATTGGGAACAGAATTCCATACATTTTGCCATGATGAACCATTTAATCTGTAAAGAGCAGGTGTGCCATAAAGCGCAGCATCCGTGATTGCACCCAGGTATAATGTGTTGTCAATTACTTTTTCTTCAATATCCTTTACAGCACCCGATGATGCCGATAATACCTGCCCCAAACCGGTTGTTGTATATTCCACTATTGGATTACCATCATCTCCGTTTCCGTTGCCATTTGCGTCAACAGAATTGCCTTCTGCAATATATTCGATATATTCCCTACTCTCACCATTCGCATCGATGTAAGCGTACATATAACGGGTAACAATTTTATAGGTATAGTTTTTTGAAGGGTCAAGCCACAGATCTTCATACGACCATTCATACTGTGGATTGCCATCGTTAAATGAACTATAAACAGATTTAATTATATTGTAACCTGAAAAGTTTCCGTCTTCTGTCCTGTAAATGTCATAATAAATATCTTGTAAGTTTTTTAACACGGACAAATCATTTGTGTCTCTCCAGTTAATTGTAATATCTACCTTATCGCCATTATTTTCACGATTTATGGAAGTAATTTCTGACCCTGTTCCTTTAAAGGCATAACCGGTAATTTCATTGGAATAATCGCTAAATCCTGCATCATCTGAATGTAATCTCATCTTGTAACGGTATTCTTTTCCGGGAATTATTCCATTGGGCAAAAGCCATCCTACATCATCCCATTGTTGAGACCATGTCCATGCTAATTCTTCCCACTGGGCATTATCCTCATTAAAACGATACACAATTGCCTGTCCGTCTATGTTACCATAGGCAATATGAACAACACCAATATAGGTGCCCTGCGATGCAGTAAAATCATCCGGAACCGCAATATTCTCTTTTTTACAAGAGAGCATGGTAATCGAAATCACCAAAATTATTAATCCTGTTGTTTTTTTCATACCTGTGCTATTTATTGGTCCTTTGTGACTTTATTTATTGTTTGTCCGATGTTTTATCTGCAAAACCTGCTGCTTTCCTAAAGAAAGCTGTTTATATCCTGGAAAAAACCGGAACAAATTCATCTGCACGGCTTGCTGATTAAAAGTAAGAAAAAAAAAATCCCTGACCTACTGAATCAAATCACCAGGTAAGGATCCAATCTCCCTTGTGATCCTTATATTATCGATCGCCCGGATTTGATCTATTGAAACATTACAATGCTGAAGTAATCTGGCAGTTCCTTATTTCAAGTGTACTCTTAATATCTCAGACTTCTTTTCGATATTCATTTTCATCCTTGCAATCATAAGACAACAAACCGTAATGCAAAGTCAGCTCAGACGACTATTTCACGTCTCAATAAGTATACCTCACCAAATACCTGGAAAATGTGCACGCAAAGGTTATTTATCGGGAAAACCCATTGCTCTTAGGGTTTGAGCTTTTCCGGAAACTACTGGTGTAACTTAACAAAACACGGTTGTAAGCGAAGCTGTTATCCTCTTCCCCGGTGGTCCAGTAAGCGGCAGATTATTAATCCATGCTTTTCAGGTATTTGTAGAGATCGTTGTCGGTTGAAAGGATCACCGTGGTGGTGGAATCGAATGTATTCTCAAAGGTTTCCATACTTTTTATAAAGCTGTACAGTTCCACTGCTCTTCCCGACCTGTTGTAGGCGGAGGAATAGATACGGGCAGCTTCAGCATCGGCTTTTCCCTTGATCGTTTCAGCTTCTTTATATGCTTCAGATTGTATCTGGCTCAGTTCGCGCTCTTTCTCTCCGTTTATCCTTGAAGCTTCGCCTTCACCTTCAGACCTGAATTTGTCGGCAATCCGGATTCGCTCACTCTTCATTCGGTCGTAAACCCGCTCCCTGACATCCTCCACATAATTAATCCGTTTAAACCGGAAATCAAGTATCTCAATGCCCAGGTCTTTTGTCTCTTCATTCGCTTTTTCCTGGATAATGTTCTGGATTCTGCTTCTGCCCACATCAATAAAGGCAAGAGAATCTTCGATCATCACACTTATTTTTGCAGTTGTGTCTGCCTCGCGGTTGGTGTTCCTTACAACTTCTTCCAGGCTATGACTGGCAACCTGGTCGCGCGTTTCACCATCAATAATATCGTCGAGCCTGCTTTGTGCTCCCCGCTCGTTGGTAAGTCGTTTATAAAACTGCAGCGGGTCGGTAATATGCCAGCGGGCGTAGCTGTCGACAAAAATAAATTTTTTCTCTTTTGTCGGAATCTGGTTGGGATCACCGTCCCATTCCATATACCGTTTTTCGAAAAAATTCGCCTTCTGAACAAAAGGAGTTTTGATTTTCAATCCGGGCTCGGTCACGGCATCACCAATGGGTCTGCCGAACTGTGTAATCACTACCTGTTGCGTTTCGTTTACGACATAAATGCTCTGGGACAACACGATAATGCCACCAATTATTATTGCTACAATCAGTACTATTTTATTTGTTTTATTCATTGCTGCTCTTTTAAAAAAATGATGTTGAGTTGTTTAATTCAGTTCCTTTTTAAGCAAAGGGATCATGCTGTTGCCATCTTCTGAAGTGATGATCTTGTCTCCGAGTCTGGGCAGCACATCCTGCA
>CAKZNC010000083.1 GCA_937129385.1 uncultured Bacteroidota bacterium | reverse complement strand
TTTCAAAATTCGAAATAGAAGCCTTGTCAGAAGCAGATAAAAGAACTTTCTATACAGCGGTGTACCATAGTTTTATTTCTCCCAACCTCATCTCAGATGTGAATGGCAATTATATCATTGAAGAGGAATTGTATAAGAATGACACAGCGCATTACAGCACATTTTCAACCTGGGACACCTATCGGGCACTGCACCCATTGTTTACAATAGTCGACCATGAGAGCAATGCAAAATTCATCAATTCGCTTGCCGCAAGGCATCATATCCAGAATATTGGTCTGCCCTTATGGGAATTTCTCGGCCACGACAACAAATGTATGATCGGATACAATACAGTATCCCCAATGGTCGAAGCAGTGTTGAAAGGAACCAAAGGTATTGATGCGGAACTGGTTTATGAAGCAGTTACTGCCGCTGCCAACAATACAGATCCGGCTAAAAGCTCCGTGGTGTATGGCATGAACGGTATGAAAGGATACGTTAAATATCACTTCGTACCGGCAGAGTATAATTCGTCGGTTGCAAAAACAACAGAGCAGAATTATTTCGACTGGTGCATAGCCCAACTTGCAAAAAAGCTTGATAAAGAGGAGGACTATGAATACTACATGGCCCGCTCCCTGGGTTACAGGAACCTGTTTCATGATGACAAAAAACTGTTGTGGCCAAAATATTCGAACGGAAAGTGGAGGCATATGGATACAACAAGCTGGCATGATTATGAAATGAATTATGTGTCTGGAAATGTCTGGGGCTACTCTTCTTATGTGCCACATGATGTAGAGGGCCTCATCGATCTGATTGGAGGCAGGGAGGCATTTGACCGTTGGCTGGACAAAATATATTCAGACACTACCAACCTATCGGGAGACCAACACGTTGATATCTCCGGATTTATCGGCAAGTATGGGCATGGTGATGAACCTTCACACCATATGGCCTACCTGTATAATTATTCAGGAAAACCCTGGAAAACCCAGAAAATGGTTCGGCGTGTCATGAATGAATTCTATTCGGATGATCCGGACGGCCTGGTAAATAACGAAGACCTGGGGCAGATGTCGGCATGGTACATCTTTAGTGCCATGGGCTTCTATCCGGTGAGTCCGTGTGGAGGATATTATGATATTGGCTCTCCCAAAGTAACGAGGGCTACCATCAACCTGGAAAACGGAAAAAGCTTTACGGTTTTTGCAAAAAACAACAACAGCAAGAACATATACATACAATCAGCCACACTGAACGGGGAACCTTTTAACAGGAATTATATCAACCATAATGAGATCATGAAGGGAGGCGTTCTGGAGCTATCCATGGGGAAAAACCCCAATTTACAAAGAGGTACCTCTAATGAGGATGTACCCTTATCAGATGTTAGACTTTCCAATACCGGTAAGCTTGCCAATGCCCTCCCTGCACCATTTGTGTCAAATGAAAAATTTGTGTTTGATGAACCTATCTACGTATCCCTCCAATGCGCACATCCTGAAGCAACCATCCACTTTACACTTGATGGGAGTCAGCCAGACAAGCACTCTACGACATACCAATCGCCCGTTCTGCTAACAAAAACCAGCGTGATCAAAGCCATTGCAATAGCTGAAGGTAGTGAACCAAGCGTGGTGATGAAGCAGGAGTATTTGAAGGGGATAAACTTGCTCGGCGAACAGAGAGATATCCGCATTCAATCACTCACCCCCCCCGATGTTCGTGGAGATAAGTCAGGTAAAAACCATTTCGACGGCATTTTATCAACAACATATCACACAGACAAGCAATGGAGCGTCTGGCGTGAAGGTAATGCTGAATTTATTATCACTTTTGACAAGGAGGAGGTCATCGAAAAAATCACTGTATCCTACCTTGATCATACCGGCATGAATCTGTTTCCTCCCTCAGCCATCAGGTTAACATACAATAACGGGAATGGAAGATTTATACAACTTGCCAAACAGACAGATATTCCTGTGAAGGAGACATTGAATCCAAATATAAGACGCATGACCCTCAACTTTAATCCAATAAAAACCAAAGAGATAAAGGTTCTTGTTGAGAGTTTCGGGGAAATGCCCTCCTGGTATAAGGGAAGCGGTCAGCCTGCCAACCTGCACCTGGGTGAAATTGTGATTGATTAAACAAGCAAAAACCTAAGGAAATAGTAACAAAACTCTATAATGATAAATCTTAACACCATTCAAAACAAGCAGATGATTAAAGGAGAGAAACTTGCTAATATTCCTTGGCAGGAAAGGCCGGCGGGCAATAATGATGTTGTTTGGCGCTATGATGCCAATCCGGTGGTCCCACGCGACCTGCTTCCCAATTCCAACAGTATCTTCAATAGCGCTGTAGTGCCATTTAAGGATGGTTTCGCCGGAGTTTTCAGGGTTGATAATACAAGTCGGAATATGAGAATTCACTTTGGGAAAAGTGAAGATGGTTTCAACTTCATGATCGATCCTGAACCCATCAAATGGTTAAGCGATGATCCGGAAATCAATACCAATGTGGAATCCTACGACCCGCGTGTGGTAAAAATTGATGACCGCTTCTATATAACCTGGTGCAATACATACCATGGCTACACCATAGCGTTGGGCTATACAGATGATTTTGAAACATTTCATCAGATTGAAAACTCTTTTTTACCCTTTAACAGAAACGGAGTTTTGTTTCCCCGAAAGATCAATGGTAAATATTATATGCTGAGCCGGCCGAGTGATCAGGGGCATACTCCATTTGGCGATATATTTGTCAGCCAGAGCCCGGATTTGATCCATTGGGGAGTGCACCGTCATATAATGTCGCCTAAAAAAGAGAGGCTTACCTGGGAGAGCACCAAAATCGGACCAGGCCCCGTACCCATTGAAACGGATGAAGGATGGCTGATGTTTTATCACGGTGTACTGACCAGCTGCAGCGGATTTGTTTACAGCATGGGAGTTGCCCTGCTGGATATCAATGAACCCTGGAAAGTACTTCACCGTGGCGATCCCTATTTATTGCATCCACGAGAAACATATGAGTGTATGGGCGATACTCCCAATGTGATTTTCCCATGTGCAGCCCTCACAGATGCAGATACAGGAAGAATTGCCATCTATTATGGAGCAGCCGACACGGTTACGGGACTTGCTTTCTGCTATGTCGATGAGGTGATAGAATTTATCAAGAAAAATGATGGAAAATAAACGTTTTTCAAGGGCTCAGCCACTGAAGAGGGTGCTTTTTATTATCAGCCTGCTTATTATAGCAAATCATTATGTGCATTGTCAGGAGATAGAATCATACCTGGATATAGCCGGTCTAATTGATATCAACGACACGGACCTTCTCAACCAGTCGCTCGTAAACGAACCCGATTTTTCAGCTATTCAAAAGGTTTTCAGCAAGGCTGAGAGCGGAAAGGATATCACCATCGGGGCTATCGGGGGATCGATCACCATGGGGGCTGCTGCAAGTGCACCCGAAGAGCGGTGGATCAATTTGGTTGCGAGGTGGTTCCAGCACAAATATCCTGATATAAACGTATACCTCTATAATGCCGGCATTGGCGCAACAAACTCCAAATTCGGCGCTTTGAGGGCACATGAAGATCTTTTAAAGTATGCGCCTGACCTTGTGTTTTTTGAATTTTCCGTGAATGACAATGTCAACGACATGGTACAGGAGGGAGCTGAAGGCTTGATCAGGCAAATCCTGCAGTCAGATTCATCACCGGGATTGGTCATGCTGGGAATGATGAACAGGTGGGGCGACAATGTACAGGAACTGCATATCCCGCTCGCAGTACATTATGGTGTTCCCTATTTAAGCCTGAGAAATGTATGCGCACCCCGCTTAAAGAACGGATCGCTAAAACCGGCACAGATCCTTGCGGATGACGTTCATCCCAATACCAACGGGCATCGGATAACGGCCCGGATGGTTGTTCTTCAGCTGGAAAAAGCGTTCAGCAATAGAACTGCCAACACAAGGGAAGACGAAAAAATTCCTGCCCCGCTATACTCCGACCTGCTTGAAAAAGTGTCTTTTACATATGCCTCGGAATTATTGGTATCAGAGAATAGTGGGTGGAATCTTCAGGAGCAT
>CAKZNC010000082.1 GCA_937129385.1 uncultured Bacteroidota bacterium | reverse complement strand
CCCTGCCGTATCGATGAACCGGTATGTGATGCCGTTGATCACAACCGTGTCTTCCACGGTATCCCTCGTGGTACCCTCTATTTCAGAGACAATGGCCCGTTCCTCTTCAAGCAATGCATTCAGCAAGGTGGATTTCCCAACGTTAGGCCGACCCACGATGGCCACGGGGACACCTGACTTTAATACATTTCCAAGCTGGAACGAGTCTTTCAGACTGTCGACAAGGTTTTTTACCTCGCCAACCAGGGCAGTGAGCTCACCGCGATCTGCAAACTCCACATCTTCCTCGCTGAAATCCAGTTCAAGCTCGATCAGGCTAATGAAATTCAACAACCGCTCACGGAGTTGACGGATCTTTTCTGAAAACCCTCCGCGTATCTGCTGTATGGCCACATCATGCGAGGCTTTTGATTCCGATGCAATCAGGTCTGCAACAGCTTCCGCCTGCGACAGATCCATCTTCCCATTCATGAATGCTCGTTGGGTGAATTCACCGGGTTTGGCGGGTTCCGCACCATTCCCAATGAGGAGTTCCATGATCCGTTGCTGGATATAGGGAGAGCCATGACAAGAGATCTCGATCACATCTTCGCCCGTATAGGAAGCGGGTGCCCGGAACAGGCTGACGATCACCTCGTCCACGATCTCCTCCCCTGAACGGATCGTGCCATAGTGCAGTGTATTGGCAGGCAATGAAAGGAATTTTTTTCCCGATGCAGCAGGTTGAAATATCTTTTCTACAATTTCCCATGTGGCGGGTCCGCTTACCCGGATCACAGCGATGGCACCTGTTCCGCCCGTGGCAATGGCACATATGTTTGTGTCGGAGATCATGGGGCAAAGATAGGTAAAAGAGGGGAGAGTGGAGAGGGGAGAGTTAAGAGAGAGGCAAAGGGCAAAGGGCAATGGGCAAAGGGCAAAGGGCAAGGACCCGTGAATATCTGACAAGTCTGGTAATCCACATATTGATGATATTTTTACTATTTTGGTTCATTCAAACCCAAAAAAACAACCAGATCATGAAAAGAAGGAATTTTATACAGAATGCAGGGATCGCTGCATTGGCCGGAGGCGGGATGGTAACTGCTGCCGGTTGTGACAGCCAGAGGAACAGTACGCTCGGGTCTTCACAGATCCAGCATGGGGTGATCTTTACATTGAAATACGAGAAGGGGAGTCCGGAGGCGAATCTATTCCTGGAAGACGGACGACGCATCCTGACAGGTATACCAGTGGTTCAGAATTTCCAGGTGTATGACCAGGTGAGTAAGAAAAACGATTTCCAGTATGGATTTACCATGGTTTTCGACAATATGGAGGATTACACAACCTATAACGAGCATCCCGATCATGTTGCATTCGTGGAGGAGCGATGGATGAAAGAGGTTGTGGACTTTTTGGAGATTGATTTTAGAGGGCTAGAGGGCTAGAGGGCAATGAGCAAAGGGCAAGGGGCTATGGGGGTATGCTGGTGGATTACGTAAGAAATATGTCTTAAGTAACTGTCAATGGATATCCTAAATCGCATTACTCATTACACACTTTTCATTGTGAGCAACTAAAATAATCAGTCTTTTACCTTTTTGTTCTTCCGGATGTAGTTCATTTTTATCTCCATCCGTATGACCGGGGCATCCAGATCGAAGAAAACTTCATCGAACCCGGGTTTCTTCAGCTTGAGAAATGACGGATTTGTCGACATGCCCCATCCTTCTGTTGGCAGCCCCAGTGTATACTCCATTTCCAGGTTTTCGTTTTCATCATCCAGGACCGCAATTGCATAAACAGTCCTTGGGAGGTCTTCGATCGTGACAGTGAGTCGCCCGTTCTTCATATTGTCTTTGTCCCATGCATATTCCTTTGCCGGGTTGTCGGTCCACTGACTTTCCTGGTTATACAAAGCCAGCGCGATCTGCCCCACATCGCTCCTGATATCGGTAAAGGTGATGATCAGTTTCCCGGTGGCATATTCGGAGGGTTGGCCGGAAACATTCAGCATACAAACAAATAAAATAAAGCATGGGATGAGTTTTTTAACGCTCCAGGGTTTGAATTGTGAATAGTTTGTCATCTGTCCGGGCGATTTGTATTTTCTCCATGATCATTGTTGAGCTCCTGCCGTTCCTATGATTTTCGGCGGTCATTTCGGTGACCATGTAATTTCCCCGCTCAGCATCCAGGAGTTTAAAGGTAACAGTTTTGATCGATTTCATCAACTCGTCGCTGTAATCATAATATTTGGTAAGCCTGACAACGTAATCGTGTTTCCCGATCCAGCGGACCGACCTGCTGTAGCCGTACTCATCTTCAAGATCCTGCGATTTGGGTTTCGCTGTGATTATCCAGCATTCGGTCCCGTCAATGGTGCCTGAACCAGGCGGGTCATAAGTGAAGTCATTCACGGAAGGAGCCGTCATATCGGCGTTGGTGAACTCTGAACCCATAAATGAGTTGCTTTTCTCGGTGCTGACAATGCGCCTGGTTCTGCGCAGTGCAGGAAGGTAGATCCACATGTCATCCTGCTTGTCTTTATAATCAAAGATCAGGATACCGGTTCCCCTGACCTCCTCCGGGGAGGTGAATTTGATGATTCTCTTTTCGGTATTGTCGGGATACGTTTTCGACGCCATTGTATTCTTGCGAACGCGCTGGTTTCCGCGGCCATCGCTGATTAAAAGTGTTGAAATCGCTTCGAATGAAGTTACCTTTACCGCATCCCTGCTGGACTCAACAATGGTTAACGGATCCTGGGCCTGCAGTAAAAACGGGATGAACAGGAGGCTGAAAATAAATTTTCTCATTGTTTTCTATGTTTTTTCAGAATAATATAAATAAAATGACTTATAAACTTGTGAATAATGTTTTTATGTGCTGACTTACCTAGCACATTTTTATCCGCATGTTATAATGTAACAACACTATAATGCATTAAATAAGGATGCACTGTCCTGACTTCCCGAGGCAGGATTTCCTGCAGGATATAAAATTCAAACATTATATTGCCTTTATTAAAGTTTCATTGTCCTGGCTTTTCCCGGATTGTATTCCGGGCTCCAGGAACTTAAAGTTATACTTGAGTACCAGTGCAGGTAAAATCACCAATGCCCCTATCAGACAGGTGAATATGCTGACTACAATGAGCATTCCAAAGAACCGGATGGGGGTGAAGGAGGAGACCAGGAGCACAACGAACCCGATGATGACAGAGAACGCATTGAAAACAATCCCTCTGCCGGTGGTGGTGAGGGTGGTGATCACTGCTTCGCGTGGTTTTCGGTTCAATCGTCTCTCTTCGCGGTATCGCCACAGAAAGTGGATGATATAATCGACGCCGACCCCAATCATGACAGAGGAGATGAGGGCTGTGGCGACATCCAGTTTGACCCCTGTGTAGCCCATTATTCCAAACAGCAGGATGATAGAGATGGCCAGTGGAATGATGCTGATCAGGCCGGCCTTCAGGGATTTAAAAATTACCGAGAGTATGATAAATATGACCAGTAGTGCTATACCGAGTGACCAGAATTGTCCGCGCACCACCTGGTTAGCAAGCTGTGTCCGCACATATCCGTAACCCCCGATCGCCACAAGGTTGGGATCTCCAGCGGTCAGGTTCCTGATCTTCGCGATGATCCGGTTGACATCCTTATTACTTACCGTGTTGATCCGGATGATCATGTGTGCATATGCATAGTTGAAGTCGACCAACTGGTCCAGGTTTTCATGATCGCCGTTCATGTTGTAGAGGGCCATGAACTGGGCCACGGCGTTCCTGGTGGGAGGGATGCGGTCGTAATATTCATCCCCGGGTTCGTAAAGCGCTTTGCTGATCTCCCTGATTACGTCTGAAAAGGACATGACAAGGTCGATCTCTCCCAGTTCAAGGAGTTGATCTTCATACGTTTTTATCCTGTTTAATATGACAGGGTCGTACATATCACCCCTGAACATGATGGAGAGATTTTCAGATCCGCCGTAGTGCTCATTGATGATCCGGGAGGCCTGTTTAACGGGATGTTTATCGGGAAAGAAATTCTCTTCGTTTGAATCCACACTGAGGAACAGGGCCCCGGCACCCAGAACAAGGGTGATGATCAGTGCTGCAACAGGGATTTTTTTGTGGTTCCGGATAATAAAGTAGGATGTCCGGTGCAGGATGTTCCTGTTGATACCGTGCCTGTTTTTCTTCAGTGTCTTCACCGGTTTTGATCTTGCAAGGAGTGAGAGCACTGCCGGGATGAGGAAAAGGCTGAAAAAGAGAGCTGCAATGATGCCGATCCCTGTCACAATTGCCATCTGGCGTGCCGGTATCATGGTATGTGCCAGCAGGGCAGCGATTCCTGCGATGGTTGTGATGCCGGTGATCAGGATCGGTTTCCATAGTTTTGCTGCGATCAGGACGGCCATCTGTTTCATATTCAGGTTAGAACCTGATGCATTGATCTCCTGGTATTTGGCGATGATGTGTATGCCGTAGTCATTCGCTACGGCGATAAGCATGATCGGAACCAGCAGGCTGATGAGGTAAAATTTCCATCCGATCAACGGAATCAATGACAGGGCTATAACTGCAGATAAGAGAACCGCCATAAATGGCAGCACCACACCCCTCCACTCCCTGAATACGTAAAACAGGAATATCAACATCAGGAGCAGGGCCGCGGGTACAAGCAGAAATGCATCTCTTCGCATTTCCCCGTTCACCTGCTGCCTCAGGTAAGGCAATCCGCCAAAATGGACTTTCTCATTACCGGGGAAATCTGCCAATACTTTGGATATCCCTGCAAACACTGTATCTTCATCGGCTGAATTGCCCATCGATGCAATGATGGCCGAAGATCCGAAATCTTCAGCAACGACCACATTCATCACCATGTCGTTTTCCAGCAACCTCGCCTTGAGCAGATCAATCCCTTCACCATCATGGGGTATTTGTCTGATGGCTGGTTCAACGACCATGGCACCATTCTTCCCATAAATATAGTTTGCACTGAATAGTGAGGTTGTCTTGCGTATTCCCTTCACGCGTTTTAGCTGTCTGTCCACCTCCCTGATCCTCTCCAGGCTCTCCCGATTGATGATGTCACCGGTCGCGAACAGGATCATGATCATGTCCTGGTTGCCAAACTTTTCTTCGATAAGATCTGTAGCAACCATCGACTCCATCTTGTCAGGAAAGTAGTTCTTCAGGTCAGCCTCCACCGACATATTTCGCAGTGATAGTGCCATTGCACCGGTAAGCAGTACGCTGAACACGATGATCAGCCAGCGGTATTTAATTATTGTTTTCATGTTTTTCAGAATTTCATTTCAAGACCAAGAAACAGTGCGTTCATGGAGCTGCTCACAAGATCGAATAATGATTTGTCCTCTCCACACAGGTAATAGGCTCCCATGCGGCCACTGAGGCCATCTGTAAAGCTGAATTCAACAGAGGGCATCAATGTTAGTTCCTTCGCTGTAAAGTTGTACATGCAGGGGATCTCGAAGCCCACCATGTTATTGAAAAATTTCAAATCCAGGATTACATAGGCGGCATGCATGAATTTTTGCTGTTGGTAGTCATAGATACGGTTAAAGCCATTGACCTGCGTTCGGAAATAATCCTGGAGCACCTGTAAATCAGGTGCAGAACCGGGGGGAAACAATCCAGACAACTCCGGGAGTTCCCCGGCCAAAAGCGATGGATCGGTATCGACCGGCCGAAAATTATGGATGTATTTTCCATAATATCCTGCGATGACAGATACATTTTCACGCGATTGCTCAATTTCCAGGGTGTATCCCAGTTCATGCAACATTCCTCCTGTGACAGAGTCATTAACGGGATCGGTCCACCCGATCTCGGTCCGGACGAGGGATCTTTCTAGCGGGACGGTGAGGTTGAAACCCAGTGAATTGATCCTCACCGGTTCCTGTTTGATCCGGATGAGTTCGGGAGCAAATGTAGATTGATCAAAGACAGCTGTATCAATGGCAAGGGCAGGGTTGTTCCTGAATCCATTGAACCACGAGAGTTGCATATCCAGAACGGAGGACCTGAGGTCGTAGCGTACCCCAAACCCTCCATCTGAAAATACTAACTGGTGATCCGGGTATGGGGGCATCCGGATATACTGCGGCAAATCAAAGGGCTCAGTGAGCAGCACCGAGGGTCTGTAATCCGGCATCCACATTAGCTCAAGTGAAGATGTGCTGGTGATTGCGAGGTCGACTTTCATAGTCCAGACCCCAAGTCTCAGGTCATCCGGATCGGGAGAACGCAAGACAGGGTTCATCGGCGAGAATCGGTCGGATGGATTTACAAAGGTGGAGGCTCCCCAGTTATGAATCTGCTTACCGACGCTTAGCTCGAGGGATCCCAGGTAGATCAACACCCATGCTTCCCTGAGGGAGATTTCCTGGATCCTCTGGCCATATTCAGTTCCGGAACGGAAACGGATCTCAGCATATGCCTGGCCGAAGGATCCGGCAGGAACATCTGCTACCAGGTTGAACTGGCCATAAAGTGCCTGAAGTACAGGCCTGTCTGTTTCTGTGTCATAACCAGTGTAGCTGAAGCTCCGAATCTCACTATGCAGGTATGATGTCCCACCTGCAGCGTCAGGCGAATCATTCAGCGCAGATTCAAACAGACTCTGTCCGGAGATATAGAACGATTGGAATGTCAACAGCAATAAGATATAATAAGCAGTGCCAGTCTTTTTATTATGGCGCATAGAAATCGGTTTTACACGAATGTACGATCGGGGAGGTTTTCAATCGCCCGGTCCGCGCAGACTGCACTGTTTGCAGTATCTGGACAGGTCCGGGCCGCTAAGTAAGGACGACCGAAGGAAGTACATATTGCAGGGTACACATGATTCGAAGCACCCGGACAGTGCTGCGGATACAAGGGGCCTGCTGCAGCATGTCGCCTGTTTTTGTATACTGACAGTTCTCCAGTCCGACCTTTCGGGAAATTGAGATATATTTGATCTTTATTCAAAATCAAGTCACAATGAAGAATCACCCTGGTAATCATGAATTAATCACAAATCAGCGAGCCTATTTCCTTGATGGAAATACGCAATCCATTGCGACCAGGAAGAAACACCTTTTAAGGTTAAAAGAGGTACTCAGATCACATGAGAATGAGATAGCGGAGGCTGTTTACCTGGATTTTGGCAAATCCTTTTTCGAAGTAATGTCCAATGAATTGGGACTTGTATATACTGAGATCTCCAGGACTTCGAAAAAGCTCCGCCGATGGTCGGCCCCCAAGTGGCGTCCGACGAGCCTTGCAAATTTACCGGGAAGGAGCAGGGTTGTTCCGATTCCTTATGGCAATGTTCTTGTAATCGGACCGTGGAACTATCCTGTCCAGCTGGCCCTGATACCTGTTGTATCGGCCATTGCAGCTGGCAACACGGTGATCCTTAAGCCAAGTGAGATCACGAGACATACATCCGGACTGCTTGCAAGGATCATTAACAATAGTTTTCCACCCGAACTACTTTGTGTGAAGGAAGGAGGGGTGCCAGAGACTTCAGAATTGCTCAGGCATCGATTTAATAAGATATTTTTCACCGGAAGCACCAATGTTGGCAAAATCGTCATGAAAGCGGCGGCTGAGCACCTGACCCCAGTTACGCTTGAACTTGGAGGAAAAAATCCTGTTGTTGTCCTGCCCGATTGCAATCTAAAGATGACGGCCAGGAGGCTTGTCTGGGGGAAATTCCACAATGGTGGTCAGGCGTGTGTTGCACCGGATCATATTTACGTTCACAGCGAGATCAGGGACCGGTTGCTTGAGGAGGTGAAAAGCAATCTGGATAAGCTTTTTAAAGATGACGCATTCAACAGTGAATCGCTGCCCCGGATCATTGATGAGGGTCATTTCGACAGATTGATGCAACTGATCGATGAAAAGAAAGTTGTGAAAGGCGGTACCGGGGACCGCAACTCCCTGTTCATTGAGCCAACGATCATGGAGAATGTGGCCGAAGAGGATCCGATCATGCAGGAAGAGGTTTTCGGTCCGCTGATGCCATTCCTTGAATTTGATGATCTGGATAAGTTGATGGACCGACTGAAGAGGAGACCGTCACCCCTCTGTTTTTATATTTTTACCGGCAATACAAGCCGGGCGAAGAAGATACAGCGAACGTTCCGCTCGGGTGGCGGAATGATCAATGATACAGTGGTTCACTTTGTAAACGGAACGACTCCTTTCGGAGGGATCGGGGAAAGTGGGATGGGAACCTATCATGGGAAGGCAGGCTTTGATTGTTTCAGTCATCCCAAAACAGTGCTAAAAAAACCCACCTGGTTTGAACTGTGGGTAAAGTATCCGCCCTATACGAAGTTCAAACATATGATCATCAAGGCGATTCTCCGATAGAGCTGGTTGAATTTAAAGCGTTTTCATGTACTGACTTGGTGTGTTCCCTGTCAGATCCTTGAAGATCGTATTGAAAGCCGATTTACTGTTGAATCCTGAATCGTAGGCAATGGCCAGGATGGTGAGGTTTTTAAAACGTGGATTCCTGAGGCGCTCTTTCACCTCTTCCACACGGTATTCGTTGATCAAAGAAAAAAAGTTTTTACCCAGGTCCTGGTTAATGACTTCAGTGATAAAGTGTCTCGGGATATTTAGTTCAACAGCCATATCATTGATGGTCAGCTCCCTGTCAAGGTAAGGCTTCTCAGTCTCCATGTAAGATAAGATCCTGTTCTTTATCTGTTCAGCATCTTTTTGTTTGAGCCCGGAACGACTGTATTTTCCACTGGCAGGGCTTTGCTCCCCCGGAATAAGTCCACGGTGCGGTGCGATCTCCATGAATACAGATGGTTGGTAGAATCCAAAAAAACCATATAGAAATGCAAAGATGGTCAGACCTATAAAAGATATCTCAAATGGATCAAAAGGCATGAAGTTGATCAGGATATCGATGGCACCGAAGATAAAGACCAGGATGTAGGAGAGATAAAAGGTGACTGAAAGACCGATCAGCCACTTGAGTGTTACCTTTGCTGAGGAATAGCTGATCATGGATTTCAGGTTTTTCTGGTGCCTGTGGATCACGACAAAGGTAGCGATGCTGTAAGCAGTAATGGATACGAAGAAGGAGAAGCCGTAAATGATCCTCAGCGAGATGAACCGGTCGGTCACCAGGAATCCCTTCGTTCCTTCCATGACCGGTTTATTCAGGAATATGATTGATACCATGAAAAAGACCAGGAAAGGAAGGAAGTGCCAGAGATACTGGTAATTGAATCTTGGATTTTCAGTGGTCATTATCTTTGCATATAGGAACATCAGAGGTCCGTATGTAAATGGAAGCACTTTGATAGAATAGAGGCTGACCAGGTTTGAGTTCACAAGCACAATGATCATTTCGATGCAGATCAAAAAAAACCATGCTGCGAGCACCTGGTTGGCCATGATCCGCGGCTTTTTCATTGCGATCAGCAAGCCGGCAAAGAATGCCTGTGAGATTCCAATGTAAAGGATGGCTTCCATATGATAAAAATAGGGAATTCATCAGAGAAAGCGAGAGAACTGGTCGTTGATTTTAAAGGTACCGGGCAATGGTACTTTTTATTTTGAAAAACGTGTCCGGTTCATTACTTTTAGAATCTCAAAAATTCAACTTAAAATGAGTGTACTCTTAAACAAGGATTCAAAAGTGATCGTCCAGGGTTTTACCGGGAGCGAAGGCACTTTTCATGCCGGACAAATGATTGCCTATGGCACCAATGTCGTTGGCGGCGTTACACCCGGGAAGGGCGGACAACAACATCTGGAGCGGCCGGTTTTTAACACCGTGAAGGATGCTGTAAAACAGACAGGTGCAGATACCTCGGTAATTTTTGTGCCACCGCCGTTTGCTGCGGACGCGATCATGGAAGCAGCAGAAGCTGGCATCAGGCTGGTGGTATGCATCACGGAAGGAATCCCTACCAAGGATATGATCCAGGTGAAGGAGTACCTGCAGGAGAGGGAGACAAGACTGGTAGGACCCAATTGTCCGGGTGTGATCACTCCCGGAGAGGCGAAAGTTGGCATCATGCCTGGCTTCATACATGAAAAGGGAGTAGTGGGAATCGTATCCCGATCAGGCACACTCACATATGAAGCTGTTGACCAGGTCACAAAGCAGGGGCTGGGGCAATCTACATGTATTGGTATCGGCGGAGATCCGATCATCGGAACAACTACGCTCGATGCGGTTAAACTGCTGATGGGAGATCCACAGACCAAAGGGATCATTCTGATCGGTGAGATCGGCGGAAATATGGAAGCGGAGGCTGCAGAGTGGATCAGGGAGAACGGGACCAAGCCCGTAGTAGGCTTTATTGCCGGTCAGACTGCACCAAAGGGACGGCGTATGGGCCATGCAGGCGCCATTGTAGGTGGAAAATCGGACACTGCAGAAGCAAAAATGAAGATCATGGAATCTTGTGGTATCCACGTAGTGGTTTCCCCCGCAGATATCGGAGCCAGGATGGCAGAAGTGATCGACTAATATAATATCGTTGCACCCCGACCCCATCTTCAAGGGGAAAATATGACCAAAGATCCGGATATTGCCAGGGCAGCAGAGATGATCTCTTCTGCCAGGTATCTAACAGCATTTACAGGAGCAGGTGTTTCTGTGGAAAGCGGAGTACCTCCTTTCAGGGGAGATAAAGGAATCTGGAACAATTATGATCCGGGGATCCTTGATCTCTCAAGGTACAGGTCCTATCCTGAAGAGTCATGGCCGGTCGTCTATGAGATCTTCTACAGGAATTTTTCCCAGGCACATCCAAATAAAGCACATCTCTTCCTCTCATTCCTTGAGGAAAGCGGACGCCTGAAATCGGTCATCACACAGAATATAGATAATCTCCACCAGGAAGCAGGGAATCGAGAAGTGATCGAATACCATGGCAATTCCCAATGGCTGGCATGTCTCTATTGTGGAGAGCGTTTCTGGTCCGGGGATTTAAATCTTTCAGTCCAGGTACCCCGCTGTCCGAACGAGGGAGGGCTATTGAAACCTGATTTTATTTTCTTCGGGGAGACCATTCCTGTGGATGCTTCGATGCGTGCCAATGTTGAAGCGGAGCGGACCGATCTGATGATCCTGATCGGCACTACCGGTGAAGTGATGCCTGCAGCCATGGTGCCCAGGCGGGCAAAGAATTCAGGGGCATCCATTATCGAGATCAATATAGCGGAGACTAACTATACGGAACAGCTTACAGACCTGTTCCTGAAAGGCAAGGCAGGAGAAATCTGCGGAATGATCCACCGGGAGATGAGGAGGTAGAATCAATATAGAATTCCGTATATCGGGAATTTTACATTTCTTTGTATAACCAAACAAAAATCAGAAACCAATGGAGCTATTAAAAGGAAAAACAGCATTGATCACGGGCGCGGCAAGAGGTATTGGCAGGAAGATCGCAGAAGCTTATGCTGCCGAAGGTGCCGATGTGGCATTTACAGACCTGAAGCGGGATGAAAATATGGAATCCCTGGAGAAGGAACTTATTGCCCTGGGCGCTAAGTGCAAAGGTTATGCGAGTGATGCCAGTGATTACAGTGCTGCGCATGATACTGCAGATGCCATCGTAGAAGACTTTGGTAAAATTGATATCCTTGTCAACAACGCTGGTATTACGCGCGATACGTTGCTGATGAGAATGGAAGAGGAGATGTGGGACCTTGTGATCAAGGTAAACCTGAAATCGGTATTTAATTTTACGAAAGCGGTGCAGCGTCATATGCTGAAGGCAAGAACCGGATCGATCATCAATATGAGTTCAGTGGTCGGCGTAAACGGAAATGCCGGTCAGTCCAACTACTCAGCTTCGAAAGCTGGAATCCTCGGCTTTACCAAATCGGTAGCAAAAGAGCTGGGCTCCAGGAACATCAGGTGCAATGCAATTGCCCCCGGATTTATCATTACGGACATGACAGACAAGTTGTCAGAGGATGTCAAGGACCAGTGGGTCAAGACGATTCCACTCAGGCGTGGAGGGATCCCTGATGATGTGGCCAATGTATGTGTTTTCCTCGGTTCGGAGTTGTCATCGTATGTGACCGGACAAACTATTTCGGTCTGTGGCGGGATGAGCTAATAGTGTTATTAACGGTGGTACTCCTCTATTGAAATCAACATGATGATGGGTTGGAACACATTTTGCAGGTATTCAGCACAAATGAATACGACCAGGTCAGCAATATGGTTGATGGCGCTGGTGCTGGCGCTGCAGGGGTGCACAGGCTCAAAGAGTTATGTAAGCTTCGAGGTGATGGAACCTGCAAAGATCACCTACCCGGAGCAGGTACAAAAAGTAGGATACCTCACTGCGGCACCGATCACCGTACACTCCTTTCCGGTGAATAACCGGTCAGAACTTGATCCTGTTTCCCTTAGAATTATTGACACCATTGTCGTCAATAATGTTTTCAAAGGATTTTCAGAGGGTAAGCAGTTCGCTGACCTGAGTTTCCTGGAAGATGTCACAAAACTCAGTGCAAGGAAAAGGGGTACTTCAGAACGAAGGGCACTGATTGATGAATCCCTGCGTCAGAAAGCTTTCAGGGAATTTGACCTGGATGCCCTGATTGTCCTTGAATATTACACCATTGGCATTTACAAGTCACCCGCGCGATTTGATTTTATGATGGGTGAATACATCCAGGAATTCCGGTTCCAGTCAGAACTGCTCTGGCGGATCTACACTGAAGGAGGGGAGCAACCGGTTGATGAATACCTGGCAAAGGATACCCTCTATTATGTGAATTCAGAAAGCATGCCTGCAAGTCAGTACGTGGATGCCACAGATGTTTTAAGAGATGGATCTGCTGAGATCGGATTCCGGTATGGGTTGAGACACATTCCGAAGTGGAAGGAGGTATCACGTGTCGTCTTTCGTGGCAGTCAGAAACCACTTAAAGATGCTGCAATCCATACAGATCAGGGGGAATGGGATAAGGCGGCTGAAGTTTGGACCGCCAATACAGAAAACGAGGACAGGAAGCTTGCTGCGAAAGCCAATCATAACCTGGCAATATATTTTGAATTGCAGGATGAAATTGACACAGCAGCGACTTATGCTTCAAAAGCGCTTGATCTGTGGAAGAATGAGTATACGGAAGACTACATGCAGGAGTTGCAGGACCGGGTCAGGGAAAAAGAGAAGATCCTGGAACAGGTCAGGTAATAGTCCTCATACTTATGTTACATTTGCACCACCGGTTATAATCTGCTGATATATGAATGTTGAACTGATACGTATGCTTTTCCTGGTCATTCTTGCCGGGACTTTTCTGCTGGAACGAATTCTGGACTACCTTAACATGAGGCACACTGTTACAAAAATTCCTGAAGAGGTCAGTGATGTATACGACAAAGATGCCTACAGGAAGAGTCAGCTTTACAAGCGCGAAAACACCCGTTTTTCCCTGATCTCGAGTAGCTTTTCACTCCTGATCATGGTCGCAGCAATTGTTTTTGGTATATTCGGAATACTGGACCGTTTTCTCGAGGCAAGGACTGGTTCCTATTACATGCTTGTCCTCCTGTTTTTTGGCATCCTGGCGTTCGTATCAGACCTGATCAATACACCGTTTGAGATATGGGACACCTTCAGGATTGAAGAAAAATACGGCTTCAACAAGACCACTCCAAGAACCTTTTTACTTGACAAGCTCAAAGGCTGGTTGTTGATGATCATCCTTGGAGGAGGCATCCTTCTACTGATTACCTGGTTGTATGGAATGACCGGCAGGTATTTCTGGCTGCTTGCCTGGGGAGCAATCACCCTCTTTTCCGTGGTCATGAACATGTTTTATTCCAATCTCATCGTCCCGTTGTTTAATAAGCAGCAGCCCCTGGAAGCTGGCCCTCTCAGGGATAAGATCGAAACCTTTGCCAGGCAGGTGGGGTACAGGCTGAACAATATCTACGTCATCGATGGCTCGCGCCGCTCCAGCAAGGCAAATGCCTATTTCACAGGACTGGGTCCGAAAAAACGGATTGTATTGTACGATACTTTGATTGAAGAACTCGATGAAGACGAAATCGTAGCTGTGCTGGCGCACGAGATCGGACATTACAAGAAAAAGCACAGTTTGTCAGGTATGCTGATCGGAATTGTGCAGACAGGTATCATGCTATACCTTTTCTCACTTTTTGTAGCAGTTCCTGAGCTTTCAAAGGCCTTAGGCGGAGCAACTGCATCTTTTCATATCGGTCTGATCGCATTCACCATTCTCTATTCACCACTTTCAATGTTGTTGGGTATCGGAATGAACCTGTTTTCAAGGAGAAACGAATACCAGGCAGATGCTTATGCTTCCGATAATTACAGGAGTGAACCATTGATCAGCGGATTGAAAAAGCTCAGCAGGAGCAGCCTGGGCAACCTGACTCCACATCCCCTGTATGTTTTTGTATATTATTCCCATCCACCGCTCCTACAACGAATACGCAGGATGAGGAGTTTCGCTGCCTGATTCATTCCTGTTCTTCTACATCCATGATCTTAATTCTGATGGCATAATCTTTTGGTGCGATCCTGTAGTTGTAGTATTCAGCATACTGGTGGGTAATCTCTGCACCGAAAAAGAAGATGATGGATGAATAGAATACCCAAAGAACAATGATCACCACAGATCCGGCGGCCCCATACATCGCATTGAGGTTTGTGCTTGCAAGTACCCATCCAATCAGGTATTTGCCGCCAAAGAAAAGTAAAGCCGTACTCAGTGCACCTACCCACACCACTTTCCACTTAACTTTTGTATCGGGAAGGTAACGGTAGATCAGGGCAAATACTACCGTGATGACGACGAAGGATATAACGAGATTCATTGGTTTAATGATAAACAGGGTGTAATCGTTGATATACCGCTCAAGAAAATCTCTGAAGAAGGATAGGGAAGCATCTATCACCAATGAAACGACAAGGATGAAGCCGATGCTTAAGATGAGGCCAAACGAGAGTAAACGGTCGATGAGGGATCTGAGAAGATTATTTTTAGGTTTCGCTCTTACTCTCCATATATAATTCAGGGAATTCTGGAGCACAGAGAAGAAAGTGGTGGAAGTAAAAATAAATATTGCAAACCCGATGATCGTTCCTGCAATGTTCCTCTCGCGGGACTGAAAATTAGTGACGAGATTCCTGACAAAATCAGTTCCCTCTCCACCGATCAGTACCTCCAGTTCCTCGAAGATCTTCCCTGAGATCCTTTCCTCCTGAAGGACTAGTCCGAATACAGAGATTATAATGATAAGGATAGGGGCGATGGCAAAGATCGTAAAATATGCGGTTGTGCCTGCCATTTTGATAGGGTCATCCTTCCTGTATTTTAAAAAGGACCTTTTCAGGATGACGCCGATGGGTTTTAAGGATATCTTCATCGATACGTTAATTAATAATTCTGATTATCTTTTCTAACTTTGAAAATTCTGTAGGCTTACAGCATGCATGTCGTTCCGGATATCCCGGTGAGACTGCATCTCTGAAATCCTTGGTCACTCTTATAACAATCTAAAAGATAAACTGTTTACAGATTATGGAAGTCAGCATAGTCACCATCGGTGACGAAATACTCATTGGACAGATCAACGACACCAATTCCACCTGGATTGCAAAAAGAATGACCGGGCTGGGTCTGCATGTCTGCGAAACGGTCAGTATCTCAGATCATCCGGATCAGATCAGGTCCACTCTGGACAGGCTTATCGGAAATACAGATCTTGTATTGATGACAGGCGGACTGGGTCCCACAAAGGATGATCTGACCAAGGAGACACTGTCATCCTATTTCGGGGGAAAGCTTGTGATCAATGAAGAGGTACTTGAGACAATCCGGAAGTTTTTTCAATTGCGAGGGCGTAATTTAATTGAATCGAACAGGAGGCAGGCGGAGGTGCCCGAGGCATGTCGTCCGTTGCCTAATCTGCATGGAACAGCACCCGGCATGTGGTTCGAAAAGGCAGGCACGATCGTCGTGTCCATGCCTGGGGTGCCATACGAGATGAAACCCATGGTTGATGACCAGGTGATTCCCGGACTGAAAGATCAGCTGAACATTCCCAAACTTATCCACAAGACGATCATGACCCATGGAGTTCCTGAATCATATCTCGCAGAGATGATCGAGGAGTGGGAGGAAGCCTTACCGGAATGTATGAAACTGGCTTACCTTCCCCGTCCCGGGATCGTCAGACTTCGTCTCACGGTTAGAGGTAAATGTGCTGAAGAGGCAGAATACCTGTTTTTCGAGAAAACGGAAGCGCTCCGTAAGCGGATCGGAGATCATATCTTCGCCTACGAGGACACATTGCTGGAGAAGGTGCTCGGGGAGGTGTTGAAGCAGAAGAAGGTGTCGCTCTCCACAGCCGAAAGCTGCACAGGTGGTAACATTGCCAGGTTGATCACCTCGGTACCTGGCAGTTCGGCCTACTTTAAAGGATCGGTCATTGCCTACAGTGACCAGGTTAAAGCGCATTTACTTGATGTGGACGCCGAAACCATCTCCAAAAATGGGGCAGTCAGTCAGGAGGTGGTCACCTCCATGATACAGGGAGCCTGCGCAAAATTGAATACCGATGTAGCCATGGCAACATCAGGCATTGCGGGTCCGGACGGAGGAACAGATGAAAAACCGGTCGGACTGGTCTGGATCGCAGTGGGGGACAGGGAAAATGTCTTTTCGAAGAAATTCCAGTTTGGCGGACACCGTGAGCTGGTCATTGAGCAGGCCAGTATCATGGCCATGGGATTGCTCCTCAAACATTTAAAAGGTCTGCTTAATTGAACTGATGGGATTTAAGAAAATTGACGTTACCTCCGGCGGGATGAGTTTTTCGGTAGATATATAGCAATCAGAATCTTACCCTGTTCATATCATTGTTCATAAGTGTAGAATTTTTTAAATGAAAAGTTTGAATTTTAGAAATAAAATCACGTACTTTGCGCCTCGCTAGTGAAAACGTAATGAAATTATAATAGAAATGGCTAGAGTTTGTCAGATCACCGGAAAAAAGGTAGTAGCCGGAAACAATGTTTCCCACTCAAAAAAGAGAACAAAACGCAAGTTCTATCCCAACTTGTTTGACAAGAAATTTTACCTGGCAGAAGAGGAGCGTACCATTACGCTCAGGGTTTCAGCACAGGGAATTCGCAAGATCAGCAAGAAAGGTTTGAAGAACTGCCTGGATGAGGCCAAGGAAAAAGGCTATATTACTTCATATTAATAAAACGATTGAAAGATGGCTAAGAAGAGCAAAGGAAACAGGGTGCAGGTGATCCTGGAGTGCACAGAGCACAAGGATACTGGTATGCCCGGAACATCCCGCTATATCACTACAAAGAACAGGAAGAACACTCCGGACAGAATGGAGCAGAAAAAGTATAATCCGATCCTCAAGAAAGTGACCCTTCACAGAGAGATCAAGTAAAATATTTGAATTATGGCAAAGAAAGTTGTTGCGTCATTGCAAAAAGGAGAAGGAAGAGTTTTTACAAAATGTGTAAAAATGGTCAAATCGCCCAAGAGTGGTGCATACATGTTTGACGAACAGGTTGTACACAACGATCACATCAAAGACTTTTTTGCACAATAGACTGATTTGTAAAAAGGTACTTACAGCATTGCAAAAGCTTTCTTTAACCGGAAAGCTTTTTTTATATTTTTACAATCTGTATTTGAAAGACAAACATGGGAATCTTTTCATCAGACAAGAAAAAGGAGCTGGATAAGGGACTGGAAAAGACCAGGGAGAATGTTTTCAGGAAATTATCCAGGGCAGTTGTAGGCAAATCCAGGGTCGACGACGAAGTTCTTGATCACCTGGAGGAGGCACTGATCACATCAGATGTAGGTGTTGATACGACACTGAAGATCATTGACAGGATCGAGCTGCGCGTATCAAAGGATAAATACCTGAATACCAGCGAGCTGAATACCATCCTGAGAGAAGAGATCGTGGATATGCTATCGGAGAATAACCAGGAAGATACGAGGGAATTCTCATCAGGACTTCCAACGAAACCCTATGTGATCATGGTGGTGGGGGTGAATGGGGTTGGAAAGACAACCACGATCGGAAAACTTGCATGGCATTTTAAAAATACCGGAAAGAAAGTGATTCTTGGCGCCGCCGATACATTCAGGGCTGCTGCTGTTGACCAGATCAGCATCTGGGCAGAGCGTGTGGGAGTCGAGCTGGTTATGCAGAAGATGGGGTCAGACCCGGCTTCTGTTGCATACGACACTGTTTCTTCGGCAGTCTCAAAGGAGGCGGACGTGGTGATCATAGATACCGCGGGGCGTCTGCATAACAAGACCAACCTGATGAACGAACTCACCAAGATCAAGCGGGTGATGCAAAAGGTGATCCCGGATGCTCCCCATGAGATCCTGCTGATCCTTGACGGCTCAACGGGTCAGAATGCATTTGAACAGGCACGTCAGTTTACAGCTGCCACGGAGGTCAATGCCCTCGCACTCACGAAGCTTGATGGCACTGCAAAAGGTGGGGTTGTGCTGGGTATTTCCGATCAATTCAGGATACCCGTAAAATATATTGGGATCGGCGAAAAAATGGAAGATCTGCAGGTATTCAACCGCGAAGTTTTCGTTGATACGCTATTCAGTTAATCGATCCAGGCATCCCACGCAATTATCGGATCAAAAATATCATAATTGTAGCCGGAAGATGAAGATCAATATTATCACCCTGGGTTGTTCCAAGAACCTGGTTGACTCGGAGTACCTGTTGCGACAGTTCAGGTTCAACGGGCATGAAGTATTCCATGACGAACACGGTATGGAAGCAGAGGTAGTTATTTTAAACACCTGTGGCTTTATATTGGACGCGAAGCAGGAATCCATTGACAGTATCCTTTTTTATACAGACCTGAAGCAGCAAAACAAGGCAGGAAGGGTATATGTAATGGGCTGTTTAAGTGAGCGATACAGGAAGGATCTGGCAAGAGAGTTCCCCGAAGTTGACGGTTTCTTTGGTGTTTGGGACCATGCGAAGATCGTTCGGGCAGTGGGAGCAGATTATCATCCGGAGCTGACCAATGACCGGTTGATCACCACGCCTGACCACTATGCCTACCTGAAAATATCGGAAGGGTGCAACCGAAGCTGTTCGTTTTGTGCCATCCCCGGTATCCGTGGAGGTCAGCAATCCAGGTCAGTTCCTGACCTGGTGGAAGAGGCTGGTAATCTGACAGACAGGGGGGTAAAGGAGCTGATTCTCATTGCGCAGGACCTGACAAATTACGGGATTGACATCACTGGAAAGAAGGAATTGCCTGGACTACTTAAAAAGCTCAATGGCATCGGGGGAATTGAGTGGATCAGGATGCATTATGCATATCCCACAGGTTTCCCAGAGGAGGTCTTCAGGATCATGGCTGCTGAACCCAAGATATGCAATTACCTTGACATTCCAATCCAGCATGTGAGCGACAGGATCCTCCGGTCCATGAAGCGCGGACATACAAGAAAGCATCTGGAAACCCTGTTATCCAATCTGCGTAACAGCGTGGAGGATGTAGCCATCAGGACTACGGTCCTGGTGGGATATCCAGGCGAAACCGAGGCAGAATTCAACGAGCTGTATGGATTCATCAGCGATTTCAGGTTTGACAGGCTTGGTGTTTTTCCTTATTCCCATGAGGATGACACACCAGCCGGCAGGGGAGAGGATACTGTTTCAAAATCATTGAAGCAGGAGCGTGCGGAACAGATCATGGAGTTGCAGCAACAGATATCACTGGAGAAAAACCAGGAGAAGCAGGGCAGGGAATACCGGGTTATCGTGGACAGGGAAGAGGCTGAATACTATATCGGCCGCACCGAACATGATTCCCCTGAGGTGGACAACGAGGTTCTCATCAGGAAATCATCATTACTTACCCCGGGAAGTTTTGTTAACGTCAACATCACGGATGCCGGAGAATTCGATCTGTTCGGCGAGGTATCCGATCAACAGGTCGGGTAATTATAGTTCAGGACTCCCGCGGGGAAGATAGCAGGCCTACTTTTTCTCCTTGCTGTTTCCCGTTGTTTTTTTACCGGGCTTTTCTTTCTTCCCAGATGCCGGAAGCTCTTTTTTTGCCTCAGGCAGTTCTCCGGTCCTGACAATATCCACGAGAATCTTATCGTTTTCCCTGTTATAATCCACCACGAGCTTATCTCCCTCGGCGATCGATGATTTGATTATTGCTTCCGCCATTGGATCCTCCAGGTATTTCTGGATCGCCCTCTTCAGTGGCCTGGCGCCAAACTGGATATCGTACCCCTTTTCCAGGACATAATCTTTCGCTTCATCAGACAGACCGATCTCATAACCGAGTGAATTTACCCTTTCATAGAGCCCCATAAGCTCTATATCGATGATCTTGTGAATGTCCTCCCTGGTAAGTGTGTTGAAGAGAACGACATCATCGATCCTGTTCAGGAATTCAGGAGCAAATGCTCTTTTTAGTGCTTTCTGAATCACGCCCTTTGCATGTTCATTTACTGCACTCTGTTTTGCCTTTGTAACAAAGCCGACACCCTGTCCAAAGTCTTTGAGTTCGCGGCTTCCGATATTGGAGGTCATGATCACGATGGTATTCCTGAAATCAACACGCCTGCCAAGTCCGTCTGTCAGGTGTCCTTCATCAAGTACCTGCAGGAGGATATTGAATACGTCGGGATGTGCTTTTTCTATTTCATCAAGCAATACGACAGCATAAGGTTTTCTCCTTACCTTCTCGGTCAGTTGTCCGCCCTCTTCGTAGCCGACATATCCCGGAGGCGCTCCCATGAGTCGGGACACAGAAAATTTCTCCATGTACTCACTCATATCTAGCCTGATGAGGTTGTCTATTGAATCAAAGAGATATTTGGCCAGTATTTTTGCCAGCTGTGTTTTACCAACTCCTGTGGGCCCAAGGAAAACAAAGGTCCCGATGGGTTTATTGGGATCCTTCAGCCCTGCACGGTTCCGCTGTATGGAGCGCACTACTTTATCTATTGCTTCATCCTGACCGATCACGCCGCCCCTCATTTCATCTGCCATGTGTAGCAACCTGGTTCCCTCGGCCTGCGCAATACGCTGCACAGGTACACCGGTCATCATCGCAACGACTTCGGCCACCTTTTCCTCGTCCACCGTTTCGCGGTTCAAAGCAAGCTCCTTTTCCCATTTCCGCTTCTCCGAAGCGAGCAGTTCAAGCAGCTCCTTTTCCTTGTCACGGAAACTGGCGGCCTTCTCAAAGTTCTGGTTCTTGACCGCCTGAATTTTTTCCTGCTTCGTCTGTTCCATTTCAGCTTCGAGCTGAACGATTCTTTCCGGAACCACGATATTGGAGATGTGGACCCTGGAGCCGGCTTCATCCAGCGCATCGATGGCCTTATCGGGCAGGTGGCGGTCGCTGATGTAGCGCTGTGTAAGCTTTACACAAGCTTCAATTGCGTCGTCCGTGTAATTGACGTTGTGGTGCTCTTCGTATCGCTCCTTGATATTGTTCAGGATATCAATTGTCTCCTCCATTGAGGTGGGTTCCACCATCACTTTCTGGAACCTGCGCTCCAGGGCTCCGTCCTTTTCAATATGCTGTCTGTATTCATCCAGTGTGGTTGCGCCGATACATTGTATCTCGCCCCGTGCAAGTGCCGGTTTCAGCATATTTGCAGCGTCGAGTGAGCCAGTTGCTCCACCTGCACCAACGATTGTGTGGATCTCATCGATAAACAGGATAATATTCGGATTTTTATTCAGCTCATTGAGGATCGCTTTCATGCGCTCCTCGAACTGTCCCCTGTATTTTGTGCCAGCGACGATCGAAGCCAGGTCGAGAGTGACCACTCTTTTATCGAAGAGTACACGTGATACCTTCCGCTGAATGATCCGCAGAGCGAGTCCCTCGGCAATGGCAGATTTCCCTACACCCGGCTCTCCAATCAGGATCGGGTTGTTCTTCTTCCTTCTTGAAAGGATCTGCGCCAGTCGCTCGATTTCAGTTTTTCTACCGACAATAGGGTCAAGGCGGTCCTCTTCAGCTGCCTTTGTCAGATCGATCCCGAAATTGTCCAGTACCGGTGTATCTGATGAAGGTTTTTGCTGTCCGCCTGAACTGCCACGTCCGCTGCCTCCGCTTCCCCCGGGTCCGCCACTGAATGGACCTTTGGGTTCATCATCTTCATCCCCCGGAAAATCGGCCTTACTTTCGGGTCCGACCTTCTCAAGTTCATGTCTGACCAGGTTATATGTGATCCCGTTTTCTTTCAGATACCGGCTTGCCTGGTTGTTCTCATCCTTCAGGATCGCCAGCAGCAGGTGGGTGGTATGTATTGTTTTTTCTTTCATGGCCCTCGCCTCAAGGTATACCAGCTTCAGTATACGCTCGGCACTCTTTAGCAGCGGCAGACTTTCAGGGTCGGCCATCGGTGCCGGTGCGTCATTCCTGACTGCCTTCTCAACGGACATCCGCATATCATAAAGCTCCCCGCCAAGGAGGATCAGCGTCTCGATTGCCTTTCCTTCACCGTCCCTTAAAATACCCAGGAACAAGTGTTCTACACTGATGTGGGAATTGCCCAAACGGACGGCCTCCTCCTTGCTGTATCCCAAAACATCTTTTACCCGTTGTGAAAATTGTGCATCCATATATGATATCCTCGTCTATAAAGTCAATAATTTATAACAAATACAAAGGTACAAATATAGCAATACAACAAACAACAATTATAAACAGTTCAATGTTGATAATTCAGCCCCGAATATGCTGAATTTAGCGCTAAAATGGCTATTTTCGTAAGTTAGTTTAAAGGAGGTAAAAACTGCCTCCTAAATATTTGATTATTAATAAGTTTCAATAGATGGCAGAAGGAGAAAAAATTCAAAGAATCAATATCGAGGAGGAAATGAAATCGGCATACATCGATTATTCGATGTCGGTGATCGTTTCACGTGCATTGCCGGATGTTCGCGATGGTCTCAAACCCGTTCACAGGCGTGTGCTTTTCGGAATGCGCGAGCTGGGTGTTTTAGCCAACAGGGGATACAAGAAATCGGCAAGGATTGTTGGTGAGGTACTGGGTAAGTACCACCCGCACGGTGATACTTCAGTGTATGACACAATGGTAAGGATGGCTCAGACATGGTCGCTGAGGTACCCGTTGGTAGACGGACAGGGAAACTTCGGGTCTGTTGACGGTGACAGCCCTGCAGCCATGCGTTACACTGAGGCGAGACTCAATAAGATTGCAGAGGACACCATGCTAGACCTTGACAAAGATACGGTCGATTTCCAGCTGAATTTTGATGATACCCTGGAGGAGCCAAGTGTGTTGCCAACACGCATCCCATTACTGATGGTCAACGGCACCTCAGGTATCGCAGTAGGTATGGCAACCAATATGCCACCTCATAATCTCAAGGATACAATCAATGCGATCATTGCCTATATTGACAATACGGAGATCGAGATCCCTGAACTGATCGATATTATCAAGGCTCCTGATTTTCCCACTGGAGGTATCATTTATGGATACCAGGGTGTAAAGGATGCTTATGAAACTGGCAGGGGAAGGATCGTTCTCCGGGCCCGGACGGAAATTGAGGTTACGGATTCCGGCAGAGAGAAAATTATTGTCACTGAGATTCCATACCAGGTAAATAAGGCTGATCTTATCAAGAAGACTGCAGACCTGATCAATGAAAAGAAGATCGAGGGAATCTCATATATCAATGATGAATCGGACCGGAAAGGGATGCGTATCATCATTATACTTAAGAAAGAGGCCAGCGCAAATGTCGTTCTCAATAATCTGCTGAAATATACTGCATTGCAAAACTCTTTCAATGTAAACAGCATTGCATTGGTCAAAGGCAGACCCAAAACGCTGAACCTGAAACAGCAGATCCAGTATTTTGTCGAACACAGGCATGAAGTCGTAATCAGACGCACAAAGTATGAGCTGGACCAGGCCGAAAAACGGGCCCACATTCTGCAGGGACTGCTGAAAGCACTTGACCATATAGATGAAGTGATCGCACTGATCCGGGCTTCAAGAACTCCGGATGATGCACGCACAGGGCTGATGGAGAAATTCGAATTCTCCGAGGTTCAGGCAAAAGCAATCCTTGATATGCGTCTGCAGCGCCTGGTGGGTCTTGAAAGGCAGAAACTCCAGGAAGAGTATGATAACCTGATGGAGCGCATCGAGTATTACAAGCGACTGTTGTCAGACGAAGGAATGAGGATGGAGTTGATCAAAGAGGAGATGCTGGAAATCCAGGATAAATATGGTGATGAAAGAAAGACCGAGATCGTGCCGGACGAAGGTGAATTCAATCCCGAGGATTTCTACGCCGATGAAGAGATGGTGATCACCATTTCAAAGTTAGGGTACATCAAACGTACACCACTCTATGAGTTCAGAACCCAGCACAGGGGCGGCGTAGGAGCCAAAGGAAGCACAACCCGTGATGAGGATGTGATCGTCAGTATGTTCTCAGCAAGTATGCACAATACCATTCTTTTCTTCACCAATAAGGGGAGATGTTTCTGGCTCAAGGTATATGAGATCCCGGAGGGAACAAAGAATTCGAAAGGACGTGCAGTTCAGAACCTGATCAATATTGAACAGGACGATGCACTCAGAACCTACCTGAAAGTTGGTGATCTGAAGGACGAAGAATACATTAATAACAATTTCATAGTGCTTGCCACCAGGAAGGGAATTATCAAGAAGACCAGTCTGGAAGCATATTCGCGTCCACGAACAAACGGTATCAATGCGATCAATGTCAGGGAAGGAGACACCTTGCTGGAAGCAAGACTTACAGATGGCGACATGGAGATGATGCTTGCCGTGAAATCAGGTAAGGCGATCCGTTTCCACGAATCCAGGGCAAGGGCCATCGGAAGGACAGCTTCAGGAGTCAAGGCGATCACCTTGGCCAGTGCCAAGGATGAAGTGGTAGGAATGATCGTCGCCCGCAAGGACGAACAGGACATCATGGTCGTCTCAGAAAAGGGATACGGGAAAAGGTCCAGTATAGATGATTACCGTGTCACCAACCGGGGCGGAAAAGGAGTGAAGACCATTAACATCACGGAAAAGACCGGCTACCTGATCGCGATCAAAGCGGTTACCGATGAAGATGACCTGATGATCATCACCACTGCAGGTATTGCGATCCGTCTGTCTGTCAGCAGTGTACGTGTCATGGGAAGAAACACCCAGGGCGTGAGGCTGATCAATCTGCGTGATGGTGACAGAATTGCTGCTGCAACACAGGTGCCATCAGATAACGGAGTTGAGGAAGAGACACCTGCTGAGGAGGGAAGCAACGAACCACAAGATTCTTCCGACGAGGTGAAGAAGGATGGAAAGGATACCGGTGAATAGGTGATTTATTAACAGTTTTTAAATAAAATAAAAGTCTGGCACCTTATTTGAAGATTGTTACGAAAGTTGTTATTTTTGAACAAAATAAAACCACATAAAATGAAACGTTTGATCTTACTTGCAGTAGTTACTGCATTTATCTTTGGGAATATTGCTGCCCAGGATGGAACCACTGTCGTACTCCTGAACCACAATACCTTGGAGAAGAAGGTGGAAAAGAGCAATGAACAAATTGAGCATCAGAAGAAGAAGTTGAAGGACAAGACCTGGAGGCAGCGCGGTGAAATATTCCAGGATGTGAATAACCAGGGACTTGAGCAGCTTCAGATCGGGATTGATGAGACCACACTCAAGATATTCTACAATGAACCTGAATCCGTTGAAGAGATCGAAAATGGTCAGATTCTGCATTATGAGACAATCAATTATTTCTTTGAAAATGGACGACTTCGCGGATGGACAAGAAATGATCCGATACATCCGAATCCGCTTGACGAGGCGCTGAGGAGCTTCAAAAAGGCAGTGGAGCTTACCGAGGAAGACAAAAAGATGAAAACGCAGGAGAGAATTGAAGAAAACCTGGTTGAGCTGAAAAGCCAGTTCCAGCGTGAAGGTCAAAACAAATATTACCACGAACAATTCTATGCTGCACTCGACAAATTCGAATCAGTTCTGGAGGTGACCAACTCATTTACGATTTTCGATGGAGATGTTGATACGCTGATGATCAACTATTGCGGGATCGTTGCACGGGAGATCGGTTACAATCACTTGCAGGAGGGTGAAGACGAGAAAGCCGAAAAAATGTATCGCAAGGCCATTGATTATTACGATAAGCTTACCGATCTGAATTACGGGGGATCTTCGAATTATGTTCAGATGACAAGGGATTATTACGCAATAGGGGATACCCTGGGTGCTATCGAAAATCTGAAGAAAGGACTCGAGCAATATCCCGACAGTACGCTTCTTGTTACAGTAACCGCACAGGCATACTACCTTTTGGGCGAAAATGACAAAGGTTTGGAATTTGTGAACGACCGTCTACAAAAGCGTCCACAGGATGCCACGGCTTACTATTGGAAAGGTCTGCTGATCACAAACGAGGAGGATGTTGAAGAAGAGACCATCGAGCAGGCGCTTGCATATTACGATACATCGCTGATGTATGATCCTGCAAATGCAAGTGTTTATTACCAGAGTGGTTATGTAAATTATGCAGTGGGCGCCAACTATTTTGAGCAGGAGAGCTACGAAGAGGATGCTGATCTGCGTGAAGACCTGAATAGCAAAGGAGTGAAATATTATGAGCAATCTGTTGACAAACTTGAAAAAGCCTACGAATTATCCAGTGACGATCTAACCATCAGGAAAGAGTCCCTGGATCTGCTGAAACGCATTTATTACAAATTGTACGGTAGTGAGGATGAACATTACATCAGGACCGACCAGCGGTTGAAGGAGTTGTAATAAAAATTTCACCGATAGTGATATAAGACTATAAAGGGGAGGAGGTTAAATCTTCCCCTTTCTTATAAATTTTATATTTAACATAATATTAATTATAGGACACATGATTCAAAATACGCTCATGATCCATTACGTGAAATATGCCACCTCAACGCAATTTCCAGCGCATATTTTCAATGGAGATGCAGTGTGGTCAGAAAATGTAATGTGACGGGGAAATCTATAGGTTAACAACGGCCACGTGCACACGGACTGTTGGTGATGAAGAAACCGAAAAAACCACCAAGCAACAGACTGTTGATGATATTTCCGGATGTAATCTCATTCATATGCCTTCCCTCAGTCACGTAAAACAGTGCGACCCCGGCGACAGCACCAATTACGATGTACAATAAGGTCTTTCTTAGGTGCCGTGATTTGAAAATCTTTTTTAAACTCCTGGGCTGACTGGTAAGTTCGAGCTCTTTAAATTTCATTATCATATCTATATATCCAGATACAAACATACTTATATTTTTTTACAGAGTGGCGTTATACTGCCATTTTAAGGTATTTGAATGACAATTCCAGGCGCATCACTGATCGTCTGACGAAAATTCAATGAATTCCACTATATTTAGTCGGAAATTTCAAATAAGAACAATCAAAATCCTGACAATGGTCCGCACAATAGCGCTTTTATTGCTCTCAGTCCTCCTTACCACTGCCTGCAACAAAACCTCAGAAAAAACAGCACAATTCCGCGGACCCAACCGCGATGGCATCTATCCCGGTGAATCTCTCCTCAAAAAATGGCCCGCCGAGGGCCCTGAAGAGGTATTTTATACTGAAGGGATCGGCCATGGCTACGGTTCACCTGTCATTTCCCGAGACTTGCTATATGTTACAGGTACAGTGGACAGTACAGCTGTTTTGTACTGCTACGAGCTTTCCGGAAACAAACGCTGGGATCTCAACCTGGGCCCGGAATGGGTTACGAATTACCCCGGATCTCGTTCGGCACCCACCATCATTGACCAGCTGCTGTATACAGCAACAGGTTTTGGCGACCTGTTTTGCATAAGCCTGGCAGACAGCAGCATACTTTGGTCTAAATCCCTGGAAAACGATTTCAACGGCCCCCTGCCCAGGTTCGGACATTCCGAATCCCCTGCAGTGCACGAAAACATGGTTTTCTGGACCGCCGGAGGGGAAGAACACAACGTCGTTGCACTCGACAGACGCACCGGGGAACTATTATGGTCCTCCCCCGGCAAAAAGGAACGATCGGCTTACAATCCTCCACGAATCATTACCACACCTTCGGGACGCAACCTGCTCCTCACCTTCTCGGCATATCACCTGATGGCCCTGGATGCGGAGACTGGCGAGCTGCTCTGGACCCATGAGCAAGACAATTATCCTCTGGAGGAGCGGCAACCAGGCTATGGAGATACCCATGCAAATACAGTGATCTACGAGGATAATAATGTCTATTATGCAGCCGGCGATGGCAATTGTGGAGTTAAACTCACATTAGATGAAGAGGGAGCGCTGGTCGGGGAACAGTGGAGAAACAAAAGTTTTGACAGTTATATGGGCGGAATTATAAAGATCGGCCAGCATCTTTATGGAAGTGGCACTGCAAAACCTTTTCTCTACTCCATTGATGCAGCGTCCGGTGTTCTGACCGATTCAGTGAAGATCGGACGTGGAGTCGTAATCGCAGCAGACGATATGATCTATTTCTACAGCCAAAATGGTGCAATGCACCTGGTCTCCTCTACTGAAGGGAAAATGGAAAGTATAAGCTCATTCAGGATACAGCAAGGAACGCGGGAACACTTTGCGCACCCGGTCATTGACCAGGGTATCCTCTACGTCAGACATGGTGATGTAATTATTGGATACAATATCAGGAAGGAAGAATCATAAACAACACATTATCTGGCCAATAAATACATTTAAGAAAACTTTCACTTCATTTAAATTTAGGTCCACTGAAAATTTCATGGGTGGCCCGGATATGTGTCTGTTTAACTACATATCTCCAGGATATCCCCAAGCTGAGTGAAATAAAATATCACAGTACTGACCAGGATTTATCTGCCTGGAGCACAATCTACAGTCTGTTTATTCGTTCATAGAAAAAAGCCTTCAATCACCCCAACTATGAAAAAGTATCTCATTGCAGTTGCTTTTGGCCTGCTTGTCACCACCCCCCTATCAGCACAAAAACATACCATCAGTGGGTACATTACAGACGCTGTATCAGGCGAAAAGCTCATCGGTGCCAATATCTATCTGAAAGACAATTTGACGGGGACATCTTCCAATAACTATGGATTCTACAGCCTGACCCTTGCTGAAGGAGTCTACGAACTGGTCGTCAGTTATGTAGGGTATGCAACCCATATCGAGACGATTGATCTGAACCAGGATAGCAAATTCTCCTTTGAATTAGATCCATCGGTGGGACTTGAGGAGGTTGAAGTGACCGCCAC
>CAKZNC010000081.1 GCA_937129385.1 uncultured Bacteroidota bacterium | reverse complement strand
ATCCTGTGCCAGCACGGGGAAGAGGGATGATCCAAGCATGATCATGACCAGGATTTTTACCCTGTTCATCCTGTTTCCGGTTTTAAGTTTCATCATCGCACTTACAAGCTTATTGGTTGTATATAATAAATACAGTTTTTTCATGATCCTGTCATTTGCGTCGACGCCACCTTATTCATCATAAGGTATAAAGTCAATATAATCGATAATAAAGCCCTGGACTGACATGTCGCCTGGTTCGACATATTCAATTCGTATACTCGCATCACCATAAGGTACCTTGTTATCTGCCCATGCATCCCAGTAACTGTACCCGCCTTCATGGAAAATATAATCACCGGTCACACTCAGGTAATAGTATCCATCTCCAGTAGTGACATAGTCGTAATAATCCATGGTTTTGATGAGATCACCATTCAGGTAGATATTGAAGATTCCTCCAATCGTTTTATTTGTGCGAACCACCATCAGGTATTTCCTTGGAAACAGGTTATCAACCTTAAAGTCCAGGCTGTAGCTTCCGGTATAGTCTGGTGAAAACAATACTTTCACCACTGAATCATTTGAAGCTTTTGCAACTTTACTTTTCACTGGAGCAAATGTAGTTGAGGACTGTTGTACAGCGAATTCTTCATCCCAGGCAAAATTAACCCCTGCTTTTTTCGTCAGCGATTCAAATTCAATCCTGACTGATCCCTTAAAGAGCGTATCGGGGATCTGGAAATCGAGGAAATTAAATACAATTCCATTGCTGCATTCAGTTTTTTCATCTACCTGGTAATCAATCGCAATACTGTCTCCAATGATATTTTTAAGCTTGAGTGTATCCAGTGGACCACCTGTTTTAACAAATGCAGATTTCTCAAGTGAATTCTCGAAGACGCCATGTTCAAGCAGGTAGGGCAACAGGTAATCGAACTGCCATTCAATTGGTATGTCATTGTGATCTGTATATACATCACCCATTATGTTTGCCATCACATCCAGTGCGCTGTTATAATCCTCGCCACGGGGAAAGACAACAGTCGCAGTTTTGCTCCTGAATTCTTCCCTGATCGGGAAATAATCATCCTCAAAGTCATTCTGGATAATCAGTACAGTATCATACACTGTATTTCCCTCTTCATCAAAACCTATGGGCCGGCTCAGTTCCTTATCCAGGATGATGCTGTCCAAAGATTTGATATACTGAGCAAGGATTGGATTATTATCCGCATAGTATTCATATATATTGGGCTTTGGTTTTGCAACCTGGCCAAGAATAAAGAATTTACCATTGCGAAACAGGGGACTTTCGGTTTCAAGAGGAATCCCATCAAACTGGATAACAGTGTTCAATCGTTCCATCGGAACAAATTTTTCCGAGATCATCTGGATCTTTTCACCAGACTGAATGTTCCCAGATTGAATGAAATGATTGGAGATGTGATATTCCAGGGTTCTGCGATTTACGGTATCTTCTGTGATATAGGATTCGAATGCAGTGTTGTTCGGAATAAATAGCGTGTAGGATTTATCGCCCTGGAACAGGGTATCAAATTCAAACTCCTGCATATATTGCACAAAACTTGATACTTCATCAATCTGTACCAGTGTATCCCACATGTTCATGTCTACGGAGACTGGCTGGTTGGCGAAGTAGTGATCTTCCCAGTCTTTCTTGCATCCGCTGAACAACGCGAAGAGGGCAGCAAGGCTCAGGATTATTTCTTTACGTTTCATATTCATCAGTCTTTTACAGGTGTAAATCGGACCCAATCGAATTCGAATCTTCCGGGGATCAGTGCCCGCAATTCAACTTCATGAGCTTCATATGTAGCAAGGTCAACAGTACCAAGTAATTTTGTAGAATAGGAGTAATTCTCTGAACCCCCGAATGACAGGTCAGCGAAGCCACCTACTTTGCTGCCATCCAGATAGAGCTCAACCACGGCATGGGTATTCTTCGGGTCATAGCAGTTGGCATTGATGTGGATCTCATATTCCCCCTGTACTATTTTCGGGAGTTTGTAAAAGAGATCGAAGCTACCTTCGGCCAGTATAAAGTCTTTGTCACCGGCCCGGTGCTCCTCATCGCCGCTGATCACAAAAATGGGATCAGGACCAATCCAGGATAAAACTCTGAGTTTCTCCGGCTCCTCGAAAATATACTCTCCCGGCTCCGGTTCTTCCTGGTTTCTGAGATTTGAAATGAAGGGTTCTTCCCACAGGCTGAAAGATTTCGTAGCCTGGGAAGGGGGAACGAGCGTCATTACATGATCGATCAGGTGTATGGCACCGCTGAGTGAATTGATATTGCTCTGATCATAGTAGAAGGTAACATAATCAACGATGGTTGTGTCTGTGAATTCGATGATTGTATCGAAAGCATATTTGAACTTGTTGATCGTGATATCAATGTAATCGTCACCATTGATATTCAGAGGCAGATTTGAAAATGTGGTGTAATTGGTTGTATTGTCATAAAAGTCATCCAGGTAATTGTTGGCATCAATAATATGGTACCCGACAAACTGGTACAGATCGTTTGATGGATTTTCATAGTCTGTTCCCTCCACCTCGAGAAAAGCGACGAGATCAGCCAATGTATAAATCTCAGACATATTGAATACAGAATCAGCCTCCACGAATAGGGTGACAGGCGTCTGTTCATTCAATTCATCCTTTGTATCGATATCAAGCAGTTCATCAAAACCGGTGGCATCAACGGCCTCCTTGAAGATCGAATATTCGTCGTGATCAGAAAGCCAATCATAGGTAGTATAAGTAATCGGCCGCAGGACACTGCTTAATATGTGTATGAAGCCGTTTGACATTTCGATGTTCTCTTTGATCACCGGCGCCTGGTTGTTGATTTTATAAAAGGAGCTGTCATTCTCCACAACGAAACTGACGGTGAGAAAATCTTTCGAAAGTGTACTTGCCGGAAGTGCACCAAAAGGAAAGTCATTGGCATCAATGGCGAGGTTTACAACATGGTACCTGGCCATTGCCTTTACGAATTCGGTATCATTCAGCAGGTCCTGGAGACTGTTGTATTCCGGCGATTCGGCAATGTAATCCTCAACTGCAAAGCTGTCAGGGAGAAAAAGGGTATACCCCTCATTATAAGGATTATATGCACTAAGTATTTGTGAAACCCCTGCAGCGTCCAGGATCTTGAAAAAATTTCCATAGATACTGTCATTCTCTTCCAGGAAATTAAAGATAGTTTTATCTTCAGTGTCTTCGAAGTTTGCTTCGAGTGGCTCCTCTGTCGGACAACCATAGGCTACCAGCAGTATGAGAAGCAGTCCTGTTATTCTAACGATCTTTTTCATATCTCAAATGTCATAATATGGATTCTGATCCAGGTTCTTATTTCTTTCTATCTCATCTTCATGTATGGGAAGGTACCAGCCAAGCGGATTACTAAGTTTAACCTCCAGGATCCTTTTCTGTGTTGAGGGCACATTGCTCAGGATGATTTCGATCAGTTTGTTTTTACGTTTGAAATCATTTCTTCGTCCCATACGCATCAGGTCAAACCACCTTTTTCCTTCAAAAGCCAGCTCACGGGCTCTTTCATCCAGGATCGCATCTTCAAATGCTGTAGGTGAATCTGCAATATTCAGCGGAGCAACCTGGGCGCGGCCGCGGACAAAATTGATCAGGTCTTCGGCTTCCTGGTATTGTCCCAGTTGCGAGAGCGCTTCAGCTTTCATCAGGAGCACGTCGGGCAGCCTGTATATGATGAAATTTGCACTTCCCTCCTCAGATTGCGACCTCACTGAACTGGTCTCTCCGAATTCACTGCCGATGTACTTCCAAATGAGGTATTGTGTTTCGTTTCCAAAATAGACAATGGACGCCCCTTCGCCTCTCCAGATTTCTCCAGATTCAGGCCCAAGAAGATCTATTGCAGATGTGCTTGCGTAGGTGTTTTTATTGTCTTCAAGGAACATCCCAAAGAGACTGTTGCTCTGACTTCTTTCAGTGTTGAACTGGAATTCGAATATGGATTCTGCCTGGTTCCCGGGGTTAAAAAGGGAAAACCATTCATTGTATTCGTTCAATTTATATTCCTTGTTCAGCTCAATGTTACTTACATGACGTATGACAGCTTCATAGTCAAACTGCCACAGGTTGATGTCGGCCAGGAGCGCATCAAAAGCGGCTTTCGTTGCTCTTCCTTTCAGTTCCTCAATCGTTTTGTACCCATCTGTAGTGGCCGAGATTCTGAATTGTTCAAGGTCTTCAATCAGGTATCCCAGGATAACATCTCCATCTGTTTTTTCCGGGTAAAATTCTGAGTCATCACTTTCAGATGGTACTGTGATATACGGAACATCCTTGAATACCCTGACCAGGTAAAAATATGCCAGGCTCCTGAGGAAGATGGCCTCAGACAGGTAAGCCTGAAGCTGATAATCTGTGAAGGTGTTGTCAAGTGCCTGAACATCTTCGGCATTCGCAATTACCTCGTTGCAGTAGTTGATCACCTTGTAGAACTCCTGCCAATTACACAGGTAGTTGTCGGAATAGATATTTCCTTCCTGGATGTTTCTTTCTGAGCCACCCTGGGAGCTACCGCCTGTGATCATGTCTGCCCTCAGTTCACCGTACATAAACATTCTTCCAGCCTGCCTGGAAAATGTTTCATAAGCACCCATTACCACAGATTCCACATCCTCTTTTGATTGCCAGAACTCCTCCCTTATCAATCCTTCCGGGGGGATCAAATCCATCCATTCATTGCATGAGAACTGGAGGGACAGGCCCAGGACAATCAGTAGTATTTTTGCTCGTATCTTCATATCTAAACATTTTCACTGTTAAAGGCCAATCTGAAAGCTCATGGTTACAATTTTCGGAGGCGGCGTATTGGCATAATCAAATCCAATCCAGAAAGGATCGTCTGCACGTTGTCCGACTTCAGGATCCTGTCCGGAATAATTGGTCAGGGTAAATAGTTTTCTTGCACTGGCCGTGATATTGAGACTCCTGATGTTCAATTTCTGACAGATATTTTGCGGAAGCCTGTATGCAAGTTTCAGGTTCAGCAACCTCAGGTAATCCCCTGGTTCCACATACCGGTCAGATCCCAGGTTGTTGGCAGGGTGATACATATAGGCCCTTGGCAACATGCCATCAGGCATATCCTCTGCATTGGGAATTTGAACCCGCCACCTGTTCAGCACCGCTTTACTCTGGTTATTTTTATTATTCATTCCTTCTGTCTGGATGGCCACCCCGTTTACAATATCAAACCCAATCCTGTAGTGGAAGCTAGTGGAGACCGTGATATTTTTATATTTCAGCGTCGTACCGAATCCACCGATGAAGTCCGGGTTGGAGTCGCCAATATATACCACATCATTCAGGTCAATCACACCATCGTGGTTGACGTCCTCATAAATGGGATCTCCGCCTTTAAAAATGTATGTTCCCTGGTAGGTCAGCGGAATGGGCAGGCCTTCATTGTCATACAGGGGATTGTTATTTGCATCGGTTGCAATTACAGACTCATCCGAGGGCCAGACACCAAGATACCGGAAGCCGAAAAAGGATCCGATGGGTTCTCCTTCAACCAGTCTCCTGGGATATTCGCCGTTGTTGATCGAAGTCGATGCCTCACGATTAAAATTGTCAGGCATTTCATTGAATGAATTGATGTTCTGCGAGGTATTTACATTGATCGACCAGAACCAGTTTTCATTCCTGATGATCCTCCAGTCTGCCATCAACTCCCAACCCCTGTTTTCGAGCTCTCCGCCATTGAAGAATTGCAGGTCACTGAAACCAGAAGAGAGCGGCACCTTGTATTGGAAGAACAGGATGTCATTTGTAAGTTTTTGGTAGACATCACCTTCGATATAGACCCTGTCATTGAACAGGTTCATATCAAGTCCGATGTTATAGCTGGTGATGGTCTCCCAACGGAGATTGTTCAGCTGAACCTGGGTGGGAACCACCGCTGTATTCGTGATGTAGCTGCCGGTATAAGTTGATTCATAGGTGGCAAACCTGGCATAGGCATCCCAGGGTTGTCTGCCTGCAACGCCCCAACTAGCCCTGAACTTACTGTCTCCGAGCCAACCCATATTGTCAAACCAGGTTTCATTGGAAAATCTCCATGCTGCAGAGACTCCCTTAAAAGTACCCCACCTGTTATTTGAACCAAATGCTGAGTGAGCGTCAGAACGGATATTTGCCTGGAGGATATACTTGTCCTTGTATTTGTAATAGAGGAATCCAACAGCTGACAGGGACCTGGTTTCACCCGATCCTCCACCGATCCAGTTGATCTGCGCATCGACGGCTGGATCCTGAATGTCTGTCGAGGGGGTCTTGTTACTTTGGATATTCATCCATTCGTAATCCGACTGGTTGGTAATCCATGATGCAGAACCGGACATTTCATGAACATCTGCATTGCTGAAAGGAACTTCAAAGGTGATCCTGGACTCCGTTCTGAGTGAAGATGAGATATTGTTGCCTTCTTCGGCCTTGTTCACATTCCATGCCAGCCAGTCAGCCCCGATCGCATTGTAGGGCAGGTAGTTACTGGACTTGGACCCATTGTACTGGAAGGAGACTGTTTCATGGAAGGTAAGCCAGTCTTTGATCTTGTACCTCAGTCGGAATGTATTCTGAAGTGTATTTGAATTATTGTCCTTGTTCCCGAGTTCTGAAATAGCGACCGGGTTAAAGTATGAACTTCCGCTACCCTGGTAACTGTTGATGGGTGAGAAGTATTCCCCGGTGAGGTTTCCATATGGATCATATTCCCAGATACTCATATTGGGAGCTTTGATATATGCCATGCTCCTGATATTTCTTCCATCCACTGTCAGGTTCCCGTCGGTCCTGTTATTGGTAAAATTGAATTGAACCGAGAAGAGGATGCTCCTGGAGAGGAAATAGTCAAGGTTGATCCTGGTGGAAAATCTTTTAGAACTTGTATTGATGGTCGTTCCTCCTTCATCCACATAACTGAACGAGGTGAAATAGCGGGTTTTTTCACCCCCTCCAGACACCTTGAAATAGTGGTCATGGGTGATTGCATTTTTTGTCACCGCACCCAGCCAGTCCGTATTTCTTGAGTAATTGTAAAAATCCTGGTAATCGGTATTGTATGCAATCTCGTCGGGAATTACAAAAGCACCGCGGCTGTTGTGCCAGGCTTCGAGCTGCAGCATAATGTACTCGTTCCCATTGAGCATCGGGATGGGATCGGGCTGAAAGTTCAGGCTGTTCTTATAGGTATAGTCAAACTGCACTTTCCCCATTCTCCCCCGGAATGTCTCGATAAGCAGTACGCCATCAGCACCTCGGGAACCGTAAATTGCAGTTGAGGCTGCATCTTTCAGGATTTCAATGGATTTAATGTCCTGGAGGGCAATGTTTACAAGCTGACTGATGTCTTCTGTATCGGCAGAGGCCAGGTCAAAGTTATCTGACACATTGTCCTGCGGAATCCCGTCAATCACAATCAGGGGTTTGTTGTTACCCATTGAGCTGAGGCCCCTGATCACAAGCTGAGAACCTGAACCCGGGTCACCGGATGCCGAGATGATATCCAGTCCGGAAACTTTTCCCTGCAAAGCATCGGAAGCGGACATCACACCCTCATCCTGCATATCAATCAGGTCAACCTTCACCGTTGATGTTGCATTGTCACGGTCAGCAATATTGGTCAGACTGTAGTCCGATTTTGCTTCGGCAGTAACCGTCACCTCTTCAATCTGCAGATTTGCAGGATCAAGCTTCATGAGAATCTGGCCCGCTGTATTTGTAGGAACTTCTTTGGTCTCGTAACCAATAACACTCACCTTCACCGTATTCTCCGGATTTGACATCTCCAGGACAAAATCGCCGTTCACATTTGATATGGTCCCGTTGATTACCCTGTTCTCGGAGTCATATTCGATCACGTTGGCCCCGATCACGGGCAGATCATCAGTGGAATCAAGGATTCGGCCCCTCAATACTTTTTTCTGTGCCTGTGCCTCTGATATACTGATGATTGCAATCAGCAGGATCAGGATAGTCTTTAGTTTTCTCATCAGTGTAAACCTTTGGGTTATCGTCTGAAAATTTTTACTCGCTTATTGGTACTCAAATCCATCCAGTAATTCATACTTTAATGGCTTGCTAATGGTATGGATTATCGCGGATGTCCGGGTAACAGGGTATGTCACCTGTCCTTCACTGATCAGCTGGGAGACAAATACATTGGTGTAGGGTCCTTCGTCTACCGTTACATATGTCCCACCATCACTTGCGCCAAAGTTGATACGGTCAAATGCCGGATCAATGTATATCTTTGAATAGAGCACGTTGAACTCAGAGGATTTTTCATCCTTGCGCAACGTTTCATAGTAACCTGCCGGTTCATACCCATCTGTAAAGATTACTTTCTTCCTTATAAAGTGATTCAGGATCAGGTTTTGCAGAGAATCCTGCGGAAGGGAGTCGGCCCTGACTTCTGCCACTGCTGCAGCATCCATTGCAAATATGGTATATGCTTCACCCGGTGAGTAAAAATTCTCAAGGTCACCACCCGGCGCCAGGCCTGAGTCGATGATCAACTGGTAAAAATCAGGAAATGCAATCGGCAGCGTACTCTGCAATGTAGCATATGGAAAACTGAACCAATCATCGATGCTATATGTCGAACCATTGTCAGCATTGTCATCGATCTGCTCGGGAATGATCATTACAGGAACAGCACCCCGAAAACCTTCGGTGGTTGGGCCATTCCCGCTGACAACGCCGGTTTCATTATTAAATACAATATAGTTGCCTGCCAGATTTGGAATAAATTCCTTTTTTGGGATACCGGTAGGTCGCCTTATACCCACATGATTCATCAACAGGGTCCTCAGGTCAGTAATGTTAAAAAACGCCCTGTCACCAGGATAACTTCCTCCTGCCGGGAGAGCCCAGAATTTCTGATCGTCATCTGTAGAGCTGGGATTGTAAATAAAAGAGCTGTCTGTCTGGGACATTACGTCCGATTCAACAAAGAAAACAAACTCTTCAAAGGACTCTCTTTCGCGCTTCAGGGCAGGAAGCAGACCCGACTGTTCAATCGCGTACATCACCTTTGAATACCCCCTTCTCAGGTAGATGGGTCCGGTGATACTTGAAAACGCCCTGGGCACCACGGCCTGGTCCAGTCCCAGGAAAGTGGCATTGCTTGCATAAATTTTTTCGTTGATGCTGGATGGATCGAACGTCACCCTGTCCAGTTCCCCGTTAAAAATACCCTGGTCAATGTCAGTTTCATAAATGGCATTGAATGACATGTGGGTATTGATAAAAATGTTTCTGATATTCTCCGGTGTGTTTTGAATACCCGGCCAGTAGTCCCCACCTGGAAGATAGGTATTGTTGAACTGTGTGATCGCTTCATTGGTGGGTGCAAGCAATCCGTGATGAAACCTGATGGTCACCTCACCCGGCAATCCGTAAGTCCCCGGAGGCGGTTCTGTCTTTTCCTGGTTCAGGTCAAATGCGAGTTCCGGGAATGAAAGCTCAAATAGTGAATCAAATTCGAATCCCGCCAGTGCCTCAGGCTGATTGAAGGTCTCTGTCTGGTTGTACTCGAATTCCGGGTATTGGTTGATCAGCTCCAGGAAATCACTGTATTCCTCATTCTTCTTGAGTATCTGATAGGCATTGTCAACCGGCGTCACTACCCGGTCAATATTGAATATAAAACCATTTTCTGCAAAAATCTCCTCATCCAGGAGCTTTGCATCAGCAAAGTAGATATCACCTGCTGATTCAAACGGACGGTCAAAATAGAATTCGTAATCCGATAATTTGAGGTTGTAAATATCAAAATACTCAATATAGAATATGGGGGCATACTTCCTGGAGTCTGTATATACTTTCCTTACCCATTCAGATTCTGTGGTATCCACCAGGGTCATTCCAATGCCTTTCACTTTCTTCACCCCGTACTTCGTATCCTCATCCTCAAGGATCGTCTCCCGCTTGTACCCCTTGGGTTCGTTGTTGGTTTCATCCTGCGGATCGATCCAACCCTCCACATCAAGCATGGTGAGCTGTCGCCGGCTCCATGGATTTTGTACAATGTGGTACTTGACCAGTCGGGTAAGCTCTTCTTTTGGAATATCTGCAGGAGAGTTGTAGACGGGATGCTCCTGGAAATACTGCTCAAAGGCCTGGTCATTCGGTGCAAATACCGTATAACTACCAGACGCATCAATGATTGTATCGTACCCGGTGGTCCTCAGACATTCAGCGAACGTCTCAAATATGGTGGTATCCTCAATCTGGGTGAAAAGCTTTCCTGCCAGCCAGTCGGGTCTGTCATATTTAGTGGGTTCTTTTTGACATCCCAGCAATAATGACAGCGCAAGCGCGATGAGCGCGAAGTGCCTAGTCCTTCTCATGTTGGTAGTAGTAGTTAATAGTTAAAACCCGGCGCTGAATTCTACAGACCGAAATTGCAAGTCCCGGCCCCTCTGAATTCTTATGCGCAAGTACTGAATTCTCAGCGTTTAAATATAATTAAAATTAGGGGACAAAGTACGCTAAGTAAAGACTAAATAGAATTGTTCTATATAAATATTTTAGATGTTAAAGAAAGCCGGAAAAGATTTAAACAAAAAGCCCTGGGTCTATTGATCCCACCCCGCAAAATCCTGTCATCAGATTTTTGCTACAAGACTCAAGAATATATTTCTTGGTTGACCCGGATAGTAATACCTGGGCGGTGCACCCCCGAAAGAGGGAGCATTGACAAGGATCATGGAGGCATGGTGTGTATCCAGAATGTTACGTACCCCGGCGCTGATCCGGACTCCCTGGAAGAAGCCTCTCTTCGCTGCCCTTACGGTCAGCCTGCCATCGATAAGTGTATGTCCGCCGTACTGGTCGGTATTGGCATCGTTCATGAATTGTCGTCCGCTATGCCGCACCGCTGCCATTAGCTGGATCATATCTTTGTATCCGGAGGTGAACTTTGCATGGATCATGCTATTTGGGATTCCGGGAAGGACATTCCCACTGTAATCATTTCCATCATCCACAAATTCTGTGAACCTGTTGCTGTTCAGGAAAACACTTGCCTCGATGTGGTTGGTCCAGCCGCCTGTTCCTGTCCCCGGTCCCAGCCTGAACCTGTTGAATACCTCCAGTCCGGACAACCTGGCACTTCCGGCATTGATCCCGGTGAAGATCTCTTCCGTGATCCGCTTGGTCACCAACATATTCCTTATATATATGGTATAGGCTGTGAGATCGTAATACCACCGGTCGCCTGCTGCCCATCCCCTGAAGCCAAGATCGATGTTCCACCCCTCTTCAGGTTTCAGATCGGGGTTGACCAGCCCCTCGGGTACCAGTGTCTCCTCAAGTGACGGCGCAGAGAATCCATGTCCGGCCGATCCATGCAGGTACTGGTCATTCAACCACTGGTAATTGACCCCAATCCTTGGAGAGATCACCGGCTGATAACTGTAGCTGCCCGATTGGTCTTCATTTTCGGGGTGATAAATTGTTTCAATACGGTAATTCAATATGTTAAAATTGATCCCTGCTTCCACGTTTAAGTCGGGCAGCGGGGACCAGTGCAGATGACCGAACAGGTTACCGTATCTTCTTGTTTCACTGTTGTGAATCAGCACATCCCCGGGGGCGCCCGACAAAGTTTCCAGGATCATCCAGTCATAGGATTCATGGAACAGTTCGAAACCGGCCTGGAGCTCCATGTTCCGCCTTTCATACTGGAAAAGGTCCCTGAGTCCGCCCATGGCCGACCGGTCATCCAGCGTGTTGAAAGGCCGCAGTTCGAACGGGTCCTGCCAGGCCCCGAACAGCACCATCTTGTGCTGCCATCGGTCTTTCAGCTGCCAGGTCCAGGTGCCGCCTCCTGTGATTTTTTGGTATGTTTCATATCCCTGTATCGACAGCCAGTTACCTGCCGCCTTCTCCGGGTTGTCCCTGAAATCCTGCTCGTTCAGCGAGCTGGGGATACGTGCGAACAGGTCGGTTCCCACCAGGTGCCAGCTGAATGTATGCTTTAACCCGGCCACCCTTCCGTGCAGGAAAAGCTGGTTCCGTTCATACCGGTTGTTTTCCCTGAAACCGTCGGAGGAGGCCCTTGCCAGTCCACCAGTAATGGCAGTATTTCCCTTCTTGTATCCCACCCCTGCACTGAGCTTCCAGGTATTGAAGGATCCATATCCACCCGTGATTTGTGTACTGAATCCCGGTTCTTCAGGGTATGCAGAACTGAGCCGGATAACTCCCCCCAGGCCTGATCCGTACATGGCAGATGACGGACCTTTCAGGATCTCCATGCGGGAGAGCCCCAGCATGTCCTGGTCTTCCACCGTTGAGATTCCGTCTCCATTGGTCAGGGGGATCTCCTCCAGGTAGGCTTTGATCCTGTTGGATGAATAAGGGGTTCGCGAACCTACCCCACGGATGGTCAGGCGGTTGGTGGTATGGGTACCAGTAGCCATGAATACCCCCGGGGCAGTGTTCAGCTGTTCCGCGAGGTTGATGGTCTGCCCTGCATCCGTGAGATCAGTACGGATCACCGACAGGCTGCCGGTCGATCTGCTCAGCCGCTGCTCAAAGGGAGATACCGAAATGGTCACGTCGTCCAGGCGGATGGTGTCCTCTTGTGCAAATGATATTGAGGTCAGGGAAAGGATCCAAAGGAAGAGGTACAATTGTTTCATTTTACAAAACCTTTATTAATCGGGATGATCAATTGAAACTGTTCTGCAATTTAACAGGATGCGGCCGGAATTGTTAAATATTACCAACCAAACCTGAGGTTACTTGACTGATAAGGGCATTTATCATAGTTTTATAGGCCGATTTCACAAAAAAATCTATCCAGTGCGACCAAAATTTTTAGAAGAAATCAGTTCAATTTCCGACAGAGATGAATTAACCCTGGCCTATTCCGGAGAATTCAGGGATACGCTCACCGACAGGATCATTGAGCTGGCAGAAACCTATTTTGAATCCAGTGAGCAAACTCCCAAGCTCAGGAAGAAAACAAGTTTCCTGGTGACTGAGTGTTTCCAGAACGTGATCCGCCATGGATCCAAGGAGGCCGAGCTGATCTTTGATTCGCCCATGCGCGTTGAATCTTTCGTACTGCGTTTTCATAGCGGCAAATGTTTTATCCTGTCAGAAAATGCAGTTCACAATTCAAACGTGGATCAGCTAAGCGCATTGATCGAAGAGGTGAACAGCGTGGAGCGGGAAAAACTCCGGAAACTTTACCGTGAGCTGCTGAAAAAAGCCGAATTTACCGATCATGGCGGGGCCGGACTTGGCCTGATTGAGATGACCAGGCGTTCCGGCAACAAACTGCGCTACTCCTTTCAAAAGCTGGATGAGCGCTATTCGGTATTTCATTTTATGCTGGTGCTGGAGAGTAAAAAGGATCACCATGAAGATTCCGATTTTTCCGAAGAGTTTGCACAGATCGAATCGATCATCAGCAACCTGAAATCGGCCAACCAGTTCCTCTTCTACCGGGGAGAATTTGACAAGGTCCTGGTGAACCCGGTGACTGAAATGATCGAAAAGAACCTGGATGCACAAAAAAGATCACTCGCTGTTAAGGTCAAATATTACCATGCCGCAATCAACATCATGAACCTGATCTCAAAGCACGAAGTCCCGCCGGGGGGAAACAAGGAAGGGGTCATCTCTTTGGGAATTACCGACACCGGATATTCTATCCATTCAAGATACAACCTGAATGAAGAGGCTGGGAAAAGACTGCAGGGTATCCTTGAATGCGTAAGGAGAGAAAGCCAGGCAGACAACAATCAGCAGGAAGATCCGAAATCAGGGAAGATGAAGTATAGAAGCGATGACGATCTTACCGGGGTTTTCCTCCAGCTGTCACGCATCAGCCAGTCATGGGATTACATTCTTGACGAACTATCCGATAAATCCTGGCTGTTCAGTTACGAAATACATATCAAGTGAATCCGTGATCAGTTGATCACCAGTTCCTTAAGGGAGCGTTTCGGCACATGGTGCACCTGGTCTTTATCCCGCCAGTACTTGAAATCACCCTCTTTCAACTCTTCCAGCTTCACCTTCTCCACCGGCTTGCCAAGTGCGATCACCTGGATGATCGCCAGGTGTCCGGGAATCTGCAATGATTCCATCAATTTCTCCTTTTTCACCGAAGCAATGATACATCCTCCCAGTCCACACTCAACAGCGGTGAGCAGAATACTCTGTGCCGCGATCCCATCGTCACAGAAATAGTTGGCCCCGAGGGTCGTATCGTGCAGTTGTATAAGGTATGCTGAAGGGCGCTCGCCATCCTTCGGGCCCGGCCAGTCGGACAGATATCCGGCCCATGCAAGTGTCGAAAAGATCTTATCATTGGTCTCCCGGTCAAAGGAGAGAAAATACTTTATCGGCTGGGCATTGCGCGCCGATCCGGATACCCTGGCGGCATCCACCATTTCAAGCAGTTCATCCCGGCTGATGGTACGGGACTGGTCAAACCTGCGGTAACTGCGGTTTTTCAGGAGGAGGGATTTGAGGGTGGACATGGAATTGGATTTTGATGAGGCATAAAGATAGGGAAAATCCCCCCTTGTCCTCGCGTTGCTCGGACATTTCCCCCATGGCAGAACCCCCCTTTGCCTTCGCTTTTCTCAGGCGTCTCCTCCTGGGCAGGCGGATAAGTACTTTAATGGTGCTGGATTAAGAAACTGCAAGATAACAGAATTGACCTTATCGCACATCATTGATCCATTGTCAGCCACTCCTCTGCGGCCTTGAGGGTTGAGAAGGTTTTTACAATGAACCCCACCTCTTTATAAACCTTTTGCTGAAAAAGAATGGACCCTGCTGTGGAGTAAGGATCTTCAACCACGAGGGACTGCTTCTTGCCACGAACCAACGGTTCGATGTTTTTCATGAACTCAACGATCTCGTCGGCCTCCTCCAGCTCCATATTGAAAGAGGCATTCCTGTAATCCGAGAGCAGGTTGTATTTCATGGTGGTAAATTCCGGCATGGAGAGCAGCTGGGTCCATGCCTGCCCGATGTCTTCATAAGTGAGTCGCCCGGAATGCGTGTACCGGAGGAATTTAAGGTCGTGGTCGGGAATGATTGAAAATGCTGAGTCCATGGTATTTAATACATAAATAATAAAAAATAACGTAATATGCAACTCAAGTTTCTGACTATCACTATAAAATGGAATTCGGGAGATCCGACCCCGAATGGCAATGAACAGTCTGAATGTATGATTCAAACCAAGTTTGCAGAGATGCTTGGAGATGGCAATGAGAAGCAGATGTTCCCGCGGTCTCCTTTTCATGGTACCGTTTATTTGTCCCTTTTGTGCATTTACCGATAAAACCCGACGGACAGCCGATTGACCATTTTAAAACATGGCAGCTGGTCGTAGATTTGGTGTATGATCTGGTATATCCTCATAGCTTTATTGATGATCCTGTTCACCTGGATACTTTTTGCCCCGGTGATCATGCAGGTCGATACAGACCGACAGAAATATCGTGTGATGCTCCCGGGAGTACTCTCCGCGCAGGTGGTCCCGTCGGAGGACCTTTTCTACATCAGGGCCTGGATCTTTTTTATCCCGGTGAAGTTTAACCCGTTCCTGGTGAAAAGAAAGGACAGGGTAAAGGATACTTCCGAAAAGCGAAAGAAGAAGAGGCGTTTCCGTGGTGGCACCAGGAAAATCAGGAGCTTGCTGGGGGCTTTGCATGTACGGCGACTGGACCTGGATCTGGATACAGATGATGTGGTGCTGAATGCCTGGTTGGTGCCCGCAATGGCGGCGGCAAACCGGAATGAAAACATCGATTTACGGGTCAATTTTGAAGGGAACCTTTTCATGTACCTGGACCTGAGAACCAGGCTCGGGTTGCTGTTATGGATATTCCTGACAAAAAGATAAGAATTGAATATTCACTTAATAAATTAAATATCATGGATTTAAATGTAGAATCATTATTAGACAATGTATCCGGACATGTGAAATCACTTGCACAGACAGATACCGTACTTGGTGAGGAATTCACCCTTGGAGAATTTACCTGCAGACCAGTGATCAGGGTAGGCACCGGATTTGGTGGCGGTACCGGATCGGGGGATGACCCGAAGGCAAAAAAAGCCGGAACAGGTGGAGGTGCCGGAGCAGGCATCGGTGTTTCACCGGTAGGCTTCCTGGTTACAAGGGGAGACGAGATCTCATTTATCTCGTCTGACAAGAAATCGGGACTTTCATCGCTGGCCGACAAAGTGCCGGACCTGATCGAGAAGATGGCAGAGATGAAGATGGAGAAAGACGGGAAGAAAGAGGAGAAAAAGGAAGATAAGAAAGGGAAGTAGCCCCCAGGCAACCGCAGCAATTTTTACAACCGTTGCGGCGATCCCCTGGTAACTCAGCAAGGGGAGTGACCGTGATGGAACTATAAATATGCAGTGACGGTAGTTTCAGTACAGTTCAGTTTAGTTTTCCAATCCCTCCTGCAGTAGAATGCAGGGGGGATTTTTTATGAATGGACAGGGTTCCTCCGGAAGGGATTATCAACTGCGAAGGAGGTATCTCCTGGACTGAACAGGAGCATTGGTGGTTGCCATAATTTTGTTTAATTTTATAAAAATCCATGAAGACAGGCAACCCTAGAGCGATTCGTAGCATCTTATATTAAATAAACCCTCATGCGACCAGGTTTTCACATTTGTACCCTTACAATTTGCAGTCTGCTCCTGTTTTTTAATGCAGTACCTGTAAACGGACAGGATACCAATCCACAGAGCTCCATTTCATTCAGTGCGGGATATTCGATGCCGTATGGTACATTTGCCGAAAAATCCTTTTCAAGGATGGCAGGTTTTTCTTCCGGCGGACCAGTCATGGATTTCCGTTACCAGCATTTTTATGGCAGTAAGAGAATATTCGGATTGTATGCCGATGCCTCCTTTACTACGCATTTTTTCAGCGAACGGTCCTATCTTGCATCCTATGAAGAAGTGATGAATGTTGAGGGAGCGTTCCAGGTCAAAACCGGTAACTACCTCTTTGCCGTGACCAGGCTGGGGATCCTGGTGGCCTTTCCGGAGTTTTCCGGAACACGGATCATCCTGGATGCCGGCCTGGGCGGTGCCTTCTGCTACCATCCCAAATTATCGGTCTACAACACTTACTGGGGTCAGATCAATACAGTGAGTGAGGATGTGTCCGGACAACTGATGAGTGCTGCGGGGGTGACAATTGAACATTCTTTAAACAGGTATACAGCGATTCTTGTGTCATGGAGTGCGTATGGCTTTACTCCGTCATTCTATGATGAAATAGGTCCATATCAACTCTCCTTTGACCTGCCTGTCAGGTACATGAATTTCAACCTGGGGATCTCACGTTATTTTTGAAAAGCACATGAAACGATACACAATCATACTGGGTTTTCTGCTGGTGGCATGTTCATGCGACCAGCCCAGGACCAATTTTGACCAGGGCATTGTACCCCTGGAGGTAGTGAATTTCACTGAGATCAATTCCCGGTATGACGATTACAATTCTGCCGGCCCAATGATGTTTTCGGAAGATCATTTTACACTTGTCTTTTCTTCTAAACGGAACAGGCTTGGGGCTGACTTCGACCTGGTGTCGTATCATTGTTTGGCAGATCTGAATAATGAAACAGGCCATTTTGGATTCTATACCGATCCCCAGGGGTGGCCCCTGCTGGATAGCATTAACACAACGGCGAATGAGTATGGTCCCTACATAGCAATTGAACTGACTGATTACTGGCTAAATGGAGGTGCTGAAGGAGAGGAGAAAACCTTCTATTATGCTTCTGATGAGACAGGTGACCTGGATATTTTGTTCTGGAATTACAAACTGGAGAATGGGCTTGAGATCATGGATTCAGGCAGAGTGAACGGATTGAACAGTCCGTATGATGAGGGATACCTTTGTCATTACAACGGGGCTTCCTCGATGGGCGAAACTGTATATTTCACCTCCGACCGGGACGGGGATTTCGATATCTTCATGGCCACCGGTGATTCGGCTAAGATAACCACGTCGGTTAATTTTGACATCATCAAATTGGACATCCTGTCTGGTCCTTTCGATGACAAATGTCCGTACATCGTAAATGACCTGCTGGTATTTACCTCGGACCGGGAAGGAGGGTACGGGGGATTTGACCTTTGGTATTCCTCCTGGAACGGGAGTGCATGGTCGGCCCCGGTTAATTTCGGGGAGCAGATCAATTCTGAATACAACGAATACAGGCCCATCATTGTCCCGTCATCAGAAGGCCCACTGTTGAACGATATCCTGATTTTCTCCTCCGACCGGCCCGGTGGTGCGGGGGGATATGATCTCTATTATACCGGCATGAAACGGCCCAAGGATTATTTTTAGAAGCACCGTACATACCGGTAGAATGGATTGTGCTCATTGAATTTTGCGCCTATATTGTGTGCCAACCGGGGAATTTTTCCAAGAACAATTGCATGCAGACATTGTTAGTGTTGCAGTGTGAAAATATCGCAGCCTAAGTAATGATCATGGACACAATTCAGAACAAACTCCGGAACATGAGATATTCTCATGTAACCTTCAAAAAAGCATCGATTTTCCTGATTTTAACGCTCATCGGCGTGGGGACCTATGCCCAGCGAGGGTCTGTATCCGGACATATTATTGATTCCATGACCAAGGAATCGTTGCAGTATGCCAGCGTGGCCATTTATAAGAGCAGTGATTCCAGCCTGGTAGCAGGGGTCATCACAAATGAAACAGGAACATTTGAGATTACGAACCTGGCCCCGGGAAGGTACTACCTGCAGGCACGTTTCCTGGGATACATGACCCTGGTGACAGAAACAATTTTACTGCATGCCGGTGAACAGAGAGAGGGTGAGGACATCTCTCTCATGCCCTCCTCCCGAATGATGGAGGAGCTGACTGTGACCGGGAACAGGATTAATGCCTCCAATAAACTTGAGAAGCAGACCTTTACCGCGGAACAATTCGAGTCTGCAAGGGGTGGTTCGGCGGTGGATGTGATCAGGAACATGCCGTCTGTGGCTGTGAACGGACAGGGTGAGATTACCATGCGAGGTTCTGCAGGGTTCCTGTTGCTGATCAATGGCAAGCCTGTGCTTACCGATGCACAGACAGCACTGAACCAACTGCCTGCAAATATGGTGGAAAACGTGGAGCTGATCACCACCCCATCGGCCAGGTATGATCCGGATGGCAAGGCAGGGATCATCAATATTACGACGAAGAAGGGAGCACTTAACGGCAGCGGTCTGTCGATCAATGCTGAGTATGGGTTGCCCAGCATCACCGATTTTGGAAATGAACGTATTGCCAGGCGACATGGTGTGGACCTGCTGTATACCTACAGGAAAGACAAATGGGATATCTCCCTCGGGGGCAATTACAAGCGAAATGACCTGGCCGGGTACCGGGTAGGGGATGTCTCGATCGAGAATGAGGCAGAAAATACTGTGACCAGTTTCCCGTCGGAGGGAGAGCGCAGTTTCAACAGGTACAATTATGCAGCCAGGGCCGGAATCAGCTACAAAGCCACCCCCAATGACATTATCTCCCTGGGCATATTCAGTGGAAAGCGTTACCAGGAACGTGATGCAAACATTTTTTACACGAACTCGGCCCGTACGCTGGATTCAGATTCACTGCGCTACGAGGTAAACTATTACAATGCCAACAAGCAGATCAAGCAGGGGACCTTTACCCTTGGACACCTGGACTATACCCATATTTTTGAGAACGAGTCATCCATCACTGCCTCTTTCCTGTATGAATATGACGATCTGCACGGAATGACCCACAACAGGAACCTTTCGGAGCCGGGTGGTGCTGTTCTTCAGTATGTTCAGAATCCATATGAGAAACCGATAAACGGGTACCGGATCCGGTTTGATTACGTCGTTCCGCTCGGCAACGGAACGCTTGAAAGTGGTTACCAGTACCGCCGGGATCTCCAGGACGGGATCTTCGATTACCTGATCACCCCGACGGAGCAGCGTACACCCGATCAGGACCGGTTTACAGGAACCGCGGTTTCTGTGAATACGATCCATTCGCTCTATTCGCAATATTCAGGTTCACTGGAAAAGCTTGAATATATCGCCGGACTCCGCTATGAGTATGCCATGAGGTCAGTGGATCTCTCAATTGAACCGGAGGTACATTACCTCGACTTATCAAACCTCTTTCCTTCTGCCAACCTTCTGTACACCATCTCACCAAAATTCACAATAAAAGCTGGTTACAGCAGGCGGATTCAGCGCGCCACCAACAACCAGCTGAACCCGATCCCAGAGCGGGAGCATTCCGAAACCCTGGAAATGGGAGACCCCGACCTGCTTCCTGAATATGTGAGCCTGGCGGAGATCGGTCTGACGAAAAAATTCAACAACCACAATGCGCTCTTCTTCACGGTCTATAACCAGTCAAGCAAGAACCCGGTCCAGCGGGTGAACAGCGTCTTTGCCGATACGATCCTGAACCGGGTCTACACAAATGCCGACAAGGGAAATAGTATTGGTTTCGAGGTCGCAGCAGATCTTCATCCCGCAGTATGGTGGGATGTTTACATGGGTGCGAACCTGTACAGGCAGACCTATTCAGGTGAACTGCAGATACTCGACGCCCCGCCCATTGAAATTGACAACGAGGGCTGGGTCTATTCGGTAAACCTGAATACCACCTTTCATATTACATCTTCACTGAGTCTCCAGGCCAACGTGAATTACCTGTCAGGAAGGCCTACTGCACAGGGGGAGGATTCAAGGTACCTGGTGCCCAACTTATCATTGAAAAAAGGCTTCCTTGATAACCGGCTGAATGCTACCATCCAGTGGCAGTATATTGACCTGGGCTTGGAGGAGTCTCACCGTCAGCGGATCACCACCTATGGGGAGCATTTTTATACCACCACCAATTACATCTACGAGACCGATTTCATCATGTTGCACCTGAGTTATAAATTGAATCTCAATGGTACAAAGGCAAAGCTGCCTACGAGTGAATTCGGTGAGAAGGAATTCTAACAGGGTCTGATCCGGCAGAACAACTGGTCACCAGTTGTGAATCAACGTATATTTAAGCGATTGAGGCTGTCAGAATCCGGTAAACAGCCCGGCGATCAAGCCAACCAGCAGCAGGACAAGGAAGATAAAAAATATGATCCGGGCGATGGCAGCTGCCCCCCGGGCAATTCCGGTGAATCCAAAGATTGCTGCCAGAACGGCAACTACGAGAAAGATTAAAATCCACGTTAACATGATATAGTGTTTTTTGGTTTAACTATACCATCAATGGAGAAGATCATGCCAGACTTGTCGGTTTGAGCTGTATTGCACGATCTGCATGACATTGCCGGCACCAGCTCTAATTTACAGATCACAATTTAGTGGGGGTACATTTCCCCAATTCAGAGGATTAATTCCCGGTAGTTCCACAGTCCGCTCGTCCCTGCAACGATTCCCTTGTATTCGATCTTTTATTACTTTTATAGGAAATCTAACCATAAAACTATCCTTATGAAAGTCATCTCAATCTCCATCCTGGCGGTCCTGCTGTTCGCCGGATGCAAGCAGGGCACAGGTAATCAAACCGCTGAAAACCAAAAACCAAACGTTGTCGTCATCTTCATCGATGATGAGGGCTACGGCGATGTGGGCTGTTACGGTGCCACCGGTTTTGAGACACCCCACCTGGACCAGATGGCCGCCAACGGCATGAAATTCACCAATTTCTATTCTGCCCAGCCGGTATGCAGTGCATCACGTGCGGGTTTGCTGACAGGCTGTTATCCGAACAGGATCGGTTTCTCGGGCGCGCTTTTCCCTGGATACCTGGTGGGGATTGATGCCGATGAGTATACCATGGCCGAAATGTTTAAAGACCAGGGGTATACAACTGCCTGTTTCGGGAAATGGCACCTGGGATGGCAGAAGGAGTTCCTCCCGCTGCAGCATGGATTCGATGAATACACGGGATTGCCCTATTCCAACGACATGTGGCCGCGTGACAATGTAAAGGGAGAGCGGTTCCCGGATGATCACCGTAAGTCAAGAATGCCTGAACTGCCCCTGATCGAAGGGGATGAGGTGATCGATTCCATCACCAGCATGGAGGACCAGGACATGCTGACTACCTTGTATACTGAAAAGGCCGTCGACTTTATCAACAGGAATGCAGCACAGCCTTTCTTCGTGTATGTTCCCCATACCATGGGACATGTGCCGCTCGGGGTATCAGACAAATTCAGGGGGAAGAGTGAACAGGGTTTGTACGGTGATGTGATGATGGAGATCGACTGGTCTGTAGGGGAGATTATCAAGGCGCTGGAGGAGAATGGGATCGAAGAGAACACCATCGTCGTCTTCACCACCGACAACGGCCCCTGGCTGAACTACGGCAATCATGCAGGCTCTTCGGGAGGATTGAGAGAAGGCAAGACCACAAGCTGGGAAGGCGGACAACGCGTACCATTCATCATACAATGGCCTGCGAAGATTCCGGAAGGGAAAGTCTGCAACAAGCTGGGATGTGCCATCGACCTGCTGCCCACTTTTGCATCAATTACTGGTGGCAGCTTGTCAGATAACAAGATTGACGGTGTGGATATCAGCTCCCTGTTCATGGGAGATTTTGACAGTGCGCCACGCGAGACGATCCTTTATTTTCATGGCAGGAACAACCTGAACGGCGTGCGAAAAGGAAACTGGAAGCTTGTCCTGCCGCATACATGGCGTTCTTATGATACTGAGCCGGGAATGGATGGCCATGGCGGCCGGCGCATTGAAATGACGGTGGAGGCACCAGAATTGTACAACATGATGCGGGATCCCGGAGAGCAGTACAATGTGGCTGCCTACAACCCGGAGAAAGTAGCAGAGTTAATGCAGGTGGTGGAAACGGCACGCGCCGAATATGGCGATCTGAATGTCGGGATTCCCACAGGTAGCGGAACCAGGGAGATCGGCCGGGTGGAAGAGTAAGATGAAAAGAAACTGGCTTATATACATCACCAAAACAATGCTGCTGCTGGTTTTACAGGGGCTCACAGCCCAGGACCTGTATGTTTCCCCTGGTGGTTTTGATGCAAATAGTGGGTTGTCAGTTTCCGAGCCCATGAAAACCATTCAGCATGCAGCCGACCTAATCACTCCGGGGGACACGGTATTTATTATGGACGGGACGTATGCCAGCACATACGGACCGGTTCTGAATATAGAAAGGTCCGGGCATGAGGAAAGCTACATCACATTCAAGGCATACCCCAACCATAACCCCGTCTTATTTGCTTCAGGGAATGTGTGGAACGCGGTTTCCATTAATGGCAATTATATCATTATTGATGGTCTCGAGGTTATGGGTAATAACCAGGCCCTCGGGTATGATGATGCCTATGCCTCATATGAGAGTTACATCGAGGGAAACAGGGACTGGGAAAAGTTTGCTGGCTTCAATGCATCCGGAATTTCTGTCGGGGGTGCAAATGATCAATCGAAATATCCCCATCATGTGCTTATAAGGAATTGTGAAGTACATGATTTTCCGGGTGGTGGAGTTTCCGTGATGCAGGCAGACTATACTACGATTGAATCTAATACTGTTTATAACAATTCATGGTATTGTATGTATGCGAACAGTGGAATCAGTATTATTCACCCGGTGAACAGTGACAGCATTGCAGGAATCTATAAAATGATTGTTGCAAATAACACTGCTTTCAACAATAAGACCCTGGTGCCCTGGATCTCAACCAGGGATTTGAGTGACGGGAATGGAATTATCATTGATATTAACAAGTATCCGTGGGGATATCCCGATTCTCTGAATGCCGGGTACCTGGGTAAAACACTTGTGAAAAATAACATAAGCTACTGCAATGGGGGATCAGGGATGCATGCCTATCATGCAGATAATGTGGATATTATAAATAATACGGCATACAATAACGGCCAGCAGGTCGGATATGCTGAGATTTTTTCCAACCAGTGCAGCAATAACAGGGTCGTGAACAACATCATGTATGCGAGGACGGGAGGGAAGGTCAATTCCGATTATAAAAATGAGCAGACGGACTATGATTACAATGTCTATTATAATGGTCCGGCAGAAGCATTCGGTCAGAATGATATAATTGCAGATCCGAAATTCATTGAACCTGGTTGTGATGTAAATGCAGATTTCCAGCTCCGGCCGGGCAGTCCGGCCATCAACAGCGGAAGTGCTGAACCCGGAACATACAGTGAAAAAGATATTTCAGGCACAGAACGTCCCCGGGGCAACGGTCCGGACAGGGGGGCATATGAATTTACCCCGGGAAATGAGCCGCAGGAAATCAGCTTTGATCCGCTTCCGGAAAGTGAAATTGGCGATCCGGATTTCGATGGTGGCGCAACTGCAAGCTCAGGATTGGAGGTACTCTATCGCAGTTCTGATCACGAGGTTGCCCGAATTTTAAATAACAGGATCCAGCTAAGGGGAGTAGGTGAAGCTGTAATTACTGCTGCTCAACCCGGGAATGAAGTATTTGCGCCTGCAGGGGATAAAGAACAATTGCTGACAGTCAGCGGTGAGGCCCACCAAAACCTCATAACCAATGCTACCTTTAATGATAATACGAATGGCTGGCATCTGAGCCTCAGTAATTCAGCTGATGCACAATTGAAGCTGTCGGAAAGGGACGGTTTATCCGGAAATACACTGATGACAGATATACTGAACGGTGGCCTGGAAAATCCATGGGATATGCAACTCAGTGCAGCAGCACCGGTTTATGAAGGAAAGAAGTATAATGTAAGTTTTAAAATAGTCACTGACTCATCCTGTTCAATTGATGTTGCATTGCAATCGGATCATGCCCCGTGGACCATTCATCATGCCGAATGGGGATTAAATATTGATAGTTCAGTATATGACCATTCCTTCAGTTTCACTGCAGGGGAAACCGATGCATCGACACTGCTGAAATTCCTGCTGGGAAAGTGTAAATCACCGGTTTATATTGATGATATTGAGGTAATATCTCCACCAACTCCGAAAATGGAAATATTGAAGGATGGTTCGACCCTTCAAAATTATACCTGGAGCTATAATTTTGGTGAGATATTTACAGACAGCAGCAGTGAGGTTATATTGAAGATACAGAATAGCGGGGAGATTACCCTTAACCTGCTCTATCGAGAGAAAGTAATCATTGAATCCGAAGATTTTTTTTTGTCTGATCTACCCTCCACCAGTATTAATCCTGGCCAATCTTTACCATTTTCAATTGATTTTTCCCCATCAGATACAGGGAAATATGAAAGCAGGGTGAGCATTGCTACCGATGATCCTATTCATTCACTATTTGAATTTAACCTGCTGGGAAGGGCCATTGAGGATACATCCTCGATCATCAATGTTCCGGTTCTTTATGAAGACCAGCTCTTACTATTTCCAAATCCCTGTTCCGGGATTTTTTTCATACGTTCGGATAGAGAAATTGAAACGATCCGGTTGTTTGACCATACCGGCAGGTACATAAGAGAATTCAGACATGTCATTGATCGCCTGGATCTTACCGGACTTGCTCCCGGAGTGTATTTTCTGAATATCGTACAGAAAGACCGGGTTATCGGAAGGAGTGTTATGATTAAATAAAGTTTCAGAAGTTGCCCTCCAAATAGATTTTTTGAAATTTTATACGAAATAATGTCAACCTAATTCAGGCATCCTCTCAATGTTCATCCCTGCCAGTTGAGCGATTGTCGGCACACCCGTCGAGCATGAAGAAGGAGAGCAGAAGCATCCCTAAGATGCAGGCGAATGATGATTTCAAGAAATTCATTGGATCTGGTGTTGATGATCTGATGCAAGATACCTGTTAAGACGGTGTTAATGTATGAAAAATGGCTGGAACATCCTGAGCCGCACCATCGGCTATCCTGGTTTTAGTTACCGCAGTATTGCTTATCTTTATTCAAAATTCTGAGCGCATGTACAGGAATCGTACCCTACCGGTCCTAATCGTTGTAGCATTGTTTTTTACCTCCTGCTCCACGCGGGTTGAAGATGTACCTCCCAACATCATCCTGCTGATGTCCGATGATCAGGGCTGGGCACAGACCGGGTATTATAACCACCCGGTGCTGGAAACACCCAACCTGGATGCAATGGCCGAAAACGGGTTGAGGCTGGACCGGTTTTATGCTGGAGCACCGGTATGTTCACCCACTCGTGCTTCTGTACTTACAGGGCGTGCTCCTGGGCGGACGGGCGTACCCAGTCATGGCTATGCCCTGAGGCTGCAGGAGAAGACCATTGCGGAGGCCCTTCGGGCGGAAGGGTATGCCACCGGGCACTACGGGAAATGGCATCTCAATGCATTGCGCGGACCGGGTGTCCCGATCTTCAAAGATGATCCTTACGGACCCGCGGCTTCTGGATTCGAAAGGTGGGTCTCGGTGACCAATTTTTTTGAGATCGATCCGCTGATGAGTGACCAGGGGGAGTTCAGGGAAATGAAGGGTACCTCCTCGGAGGTGATCGTGCAAAAGGCGCTGGAATTTATTGAGAAGAGCAAAGAGGAAGGCAAACCTTTTCTTGCGGTCATCTGGGATGGATCACCTCACCGTCCCTGGCTGGCCCTGTCATCAGACAGTGCGAAATTCAGCAGCCTGGAACCGAAAAACCAGGCACATTACGGGGAGCTGGCAGCATTTGACCGGAGTGTGGGAATTTTGAGAGACAGGCTGCGGGAACTTGGAGTGGAGGAGAATACCTTACTCTGGTATTGCAGTGACAATGGAGGTTTACCTGACGTGACGCCATCATCGGTGGCGCCATTAAGAGGATTCAAAGGATCGGTCTGGGAGGGTGGATTACGGGTTCCGGCCATCATTGAATGGCCTGCAGAGATCAAACCCGGTAAGACTTCATTCCCAGCCTCTACCATGGATATTTTCCCCACCATAATGGACATCCTGGATCTTCCTGGTGAAGTGGTGACCGATCCGGTGGATGGTATCAGTATTATCCCCCTGTTCCGCGATAGGGTTCCTGAGCGGGAGCTGGGTATTCCATTCAGGTATACCAATAGGGGTGCCCTGATCCGGCAGCAGTATAAACTGGTTGCCACAGATCTCAGCGAGGGAGCCTTTGAATTGTACGACCTGGAAAAAGACCCTGTGGAAACAACGGATGTATCCGGCGCATTTCCCGAAATATTCGAAGAGATGAAAAGTGCTTACCTGGAATGGACGGCCAGCGTGGATGCCAGTGTCAATGGAGAGGATTATCCTGAAGGCAGCGTGCGTGCGGATCACCCTGAACCGGAATATTGGATGCGGGATCCCCGGTACAAACCTTACCTGGAGGAATGGGTGAACAGACCTGAGTATGAAAAGCGTATCAGGAGAATGAAGTAACCGGATCTGCTCAAAACTAACGGACTATGAAAGCATTCCTATTTAAATTTATGAAATCACAAACTTCGACCTGGCTTTTCATCCTTGCCTTCAGTTTGCTGACAACTGCGACTACTTTTGCTGAAATACGAAATATCTTCGTTCAGCAAAATTGCATCACCGAATGGTCTTATCAATCAGCAAAGACCTATGAAAACCCGTTCAGGGAGGTGGTCCTCGATGCCATCATCACTACTCCATCCGGAAAGGAGCTGAAAGTCCCCGCATTCTGGGCGGGAGGCAATGAGTGGAGTTTCCGTTACTCCTCGGGTGAATTGGGAGACCATACTTTCAGGACAGTATGTAATGATACAAAGAACCGGGCGCTGCATCACCAAACAGGGAAGATCACCGTGATCAAATATGACGGTACCAACCCCCTTTTTCAACATGGTCCGCTGAAGATTGCTTCTGATCGTAGGAATTTCATGCATGCCGACGGAACGCCATTCTTCTGGTTGGCCGATCAGTGGTGGCATGGGATGACCACCCGGTTTACATGGCCAGAGGATTTCCAGGTACTGACACAGGACAGGAAGAAAAAGGGGTTTTCAGTGATCGGATTCGCGGTTGGATTTCCCTGCGACATTGCTCCATTCGATCCCCGGGGTCAGAATGAGGCTGGGGATCCATGGATGGATTCCACCTTTACTTCGATCAACCCTGCTTATTTCGATCTCGCTGACCTGCGGATCAATCACCTGGTCTCACAAGGCCTGGTGCCTTCCGTCATGGGCACCTGGGGATATTATATCAAGTGGGCAGGGGTGGAGAACATGAAAGCACATTACCGGTACCTGGTTGCCCGTTATGGTGCCTACCCGATCACATGGATCCTGGCAGGAGAGGTGACGCTTGCCTATTACCTTGATCTTGACGGGGAGTGGGAGAAATACAAGGCGATCTTCCGGGAACAGTGGTCAGAGGTGGGGCAATACCTGCAGGAAAATGACCCGTATGACCGGCTGGTGACGGTACACCCCGGTCCGGGCATCTGGGATGGTAAGCCACCCCTGGATGATATGGATGTGCTGGATTTCATCTTCCTTCAATCGGGGCACAGCGGCTATCATACGTTGCCGAGAGCTGTATCGCAGGTTTACGATAACCTGGAATTGTATCCCGACCGCCCGGTTTTGCATGGTGAGGTTTGTTTCGAGGGAATGCAGGGTAGCTCAGGTCCGGACATACAACGTTTCCTGTTCTGGAGTAATGTGCTTTCAGGAACTGCCGGCTTCTCATATGGTGTGGAAGGGATCTGGCAGTTCAATACCGAAGAGCAACCATTCGGTGCTTCTCCCCAGGGGAGTGTCTGGGGAAACGTGCCCTGGGAGACTGCTTACCAGTACAAAGGATCCGAACAGGTGGGTATTGGAAAGCAGATCATGGAGGAGTTTGAATACTGGCGTTTCAGGCCACACCGGGAGTGGGTGCGGAGCAAGGACCCCGAAGATATCTTTGGACCCTATTGTGCCGGAATCCCAGGAGAAGTCCGGGTAATCTATATGAACAGGTTTCCAACCGGTTACAATCCCTATGAGCTTGTTGATCTGGAGCCCGGGAAGACATACTGGTACCGCTATTACGATCCCATCACAGGTGAGAGGTACCCGGTAAAAGAATTTAAAGCAGGCAGGAATGGTGAGTGGAGCATCGACGGACCACCGGTGAAGCAGGATTTTGTTCTTGC
>CAKZNC010000080.1 GCA_937129385.1 uncultured Bacteroidota bacterium | reverse complement strand
TATCCTCGTCCATGAGTTCATCCTGGTTCTGTGCGAAATACCCGAGTTCAACATTGTGCCCGATGATCATACTACCCGTATGATCCAGCTCCCCCTTAATAATCCTTGAAAGCGTGGTCTTCCCCTCACCGTTACGGCCTACAAATGCGACCTTTTCACCTCTCTGTATGATTAGGTTGATATCCTCGAGTACCTGGTGATCGCCATATGATTTACCCAAACCTTCTGCTTCGACCACGATCCTCCCCGTACGCTTTGCAGGTGGAAACCTGAGATTCATGGTGAGGGTATCTTCCTGCTCCACCTCGATCCTGTCCAGCTTGGAAAGTTGCTTTACCCTCGACTGCACCTGGACCGCCTTGGTGGCTTTATACCTGAAACGTTCAATAAACCGCTCGGTATCCTTGATCATCTTCTGCTGGTTCTCATAAGAGGCCTGCTGGTGTTCGATACGCTCCTCCTTAAGCTTTACATATTCAGAATAACTGACCTTGTAATCATAAATATTTCCGAGAGAAAGGTCGAGGGTACGGTTGGTGACACGATCGAGAAATACCCTGTCGTGTGAGATCACCATCACACCTCCCTGGAAATTCGCAAGGTAGTTTTCCAGCCACTGGATCGAATCGATGTCCAGGTGATTGGTAGGTTCATCCAGGAGGATATAATCAGGATTCCTGAGAAGGATCTTCGCCAGTTCAATTCGCATCCGCCATCCTCCTGAAAACTCTTTCACCGACCTTCCCATGTCTCCTTCTTTGAATCCTAGTCCGACCAGCGTCTGTTCCACGTCGGCATGAATCGCATTTCCACCTTCCAGGTCAAACCTGTCGGTAAGCAGTCCCAGTCGTTCGATCAGCTTCATGTATCCGTCCGATTCATAATCAGTCCGCTCTTCCAGCTGCCTGCTCAATGATTCGATCTCCGCTTCCATTTTTAATATATGACTGAAAGCTTGAAGCGTCTCATTATACAGGCTACGGGAACCTGAATGTTTCATCTGCTGTGGCAGGTAGCCAACATCCAGTTCTCCTGAACGAACCACCATACCTTCATCGGGTTTTTGCTTGCCGGCAATCAGGTCCAGAATCGTGGTTTTACCTGCACCGTTCCTCCCCACCAGCCCGGTACGGTCACTCTTGTTTAACTGGAATGATATCCCATCGAAAAGGGTAAAGGCTCCAAACCTGATCGTTATGTTGTCTACTGAGATCATTTGTCATCTAAATATTTTCCAACCGGGTTGATCGTGTAATCGTATCCCCACATCAGACCATGCAGCGGATGTTTTGTTCTCGTCCTGCCACAAATGGTAAATATCCTGCTCCTGGGAATTGCCTGAAGGAGTTGACTGGTCCTGTAAACTCTCTCTTCGTAAAGTGTCCGGTCGATGCCACTGCTGTTTCCCCATGCAAGTACTATGTAATCACAATCTTCGATAATCTTACCGATCACATGATCATTTTCGCCGCCAATTACATACATCGCCCCGTTATCAGCAAAGGCAGCATTCAGATCTGCCGGGTCCGTTGCCCTGTAAGCAAAAATATTCAGGATGTGCAACCACCTGACACCCGGAAAACGATGATAGATATATGTCTCTACCTTCCTGATCGTCGCGTCAGCCTGCTGCTCATCTGCCGCACTCGGGTTTTTCATGATCACAGCTGCGTGCTCTCTCCTTTCCGCATCTATGAGGGTGTCAGAATACCGCATTGAAAGAGAATACCGATATATACGGTCAGCGGAAAATACCGCCTCCAGCGAATTTAGATCAACATGTTCATAATGTGGTATTTGTCTTCCTATCCTGGGCATATTTTCATGCGCTATCGAACAAAAACGGCTCTTTCTTGTATCCTATTATAACTTAAAATCCTTAACAATGAAACATATGATAACAGGTTTGATCATCGGACTATTGGCAGGAGCGATCGTCGCACTGTTGATCCTGTTCATTAGTGCACCCTCCATGATGCTTAAAGAGAACAAAAGTAAACATGATTTCGAAACTACAGTTGCTGAAATTGAAAAATCGGTGGAAGCTGCCGGGTGGAAGATCCCGCATGTAAATGACCTGCAGGCCACCATGCATAAATTTGGCAAAGATGTAAGGCAGGTCAAGGTCTATGAAATTTGCCACCCCGACCATGCTTATAAAATCCTCAAACAGGATGATGAGCGGATTGTCTCCACCCTGATGCCTTGCAGGATCGCAATCTATGAAAAATCCGACGGATCGGTATATGTGTCAAGGCTCAATGCAGGCCTCATGTCGAAACCGATGAATAAGATCATCCGCAGTACAATGTCGGAAGCTGCTGAGGATACCGAAGTGATCCTTCAGCCGGTCATCGCACAATAGGTTTTTTCCCGGGGCTGACTATCTTTGCAGCTCAAAGAAAACAGGAAATGGGAAGAAGAAAGAAGCTGCCCTTCTATGAAGAGGTGACCATTGAGGATATTGCAGCAGAAGGAAAATCAATCGCACGGATTGAAGACATCGTCGTCTTTGTCCCCGGAGCAATTCCGGGTGATGTGGTCGACCTGCAGGTGACCAGAAAAAGAAAGAATTACAGGGAAGCCAGGATAACAAATTTCAGGAAGTATTCCGACCTGAGAACCGATCCATTCTGTGAACATTTCGGCACCTGTGGTGGATGCAAATGGCAGCACCTGCCCTATGCCGAACAACTGAAATATAAAGAAAAGCAGGTCTATGATGTTTTGTCGAGAATCGGCAAGATCAACATCGGGAAAAAAAATCCGATCATCGGTGCAGAAAAAACTCAATTCTACAGGAACAAACTGGAATATACATTTTCAAACCACAGGTGGTTGTCAGATGAAGAAGCTGCCGGTGACGAAACATTCAGCAACAGGAACGGCCTGGGCTTCCATGTGCCCGGAAGGTTCGACAGGGTGGTTGATGTAAACAAATGCTACCTGCAGGAGGACCCCAGTAATCAGATCAGGAATGCAGCCAGAGATTTTGCGCTGGATAATCAGCTTAGCTTCTATGATCACAAAACCAACGAAGGGTTATTGAGGAACCTGATCATCAGGACCACAACCACCGGTGAGGTGATGGTGGTGTTATCAGTGCAGTTTGATGAACCTGGAATATATGAGATGCTCGAGCATATATCTGAAAGTGTCGAAAGTATCACAAGCCTGATGTATGTGATCAACGCCAAGAAGAATGAGACCTTGTATGATCAGGACATCAGGACTTTCAAAGGGAGGAACCATATCTTTGAAGAACTGGACGGCTTAAAATTCAAGATCGGTCCCAAATCATTTTTCCAGACAAACAGTACCCAGGCATTGCGATTGTACCGCAAGGCAAAGGAATACGCCGGACTCACGGGAAGCGAGATCGTATACGATCTGTACACCGGTACCGGGACTATTGCCAACTACGTGGCGGGAACCTCGAAGAAAGTCGTCGGGATCGAGTCTGTACCTGAAGCAATCGAAGATGCGCATATCAATTCTGAACTGAATGGAATTGACAATACCCTGTTTCATGCCGGAGACATGAAAGACATTTTTACGCCGGAGTTTGTAGCAGCGAACGGCCACCCTGATGTGATCATTACAGACCCGCCCAGGGCAGGGATGCACCAGGATGTCATCCGGGAACTATTGCGCATAGAACCCGGTAGGATCGTTTATGTGAGCTGCAATCCGGCAACCCAGGCAAGAGATGCAGAGCTGCTTTCTGAAAAATACGATTGCATAGAGAGTCAGCCGGTCGACATGTTTCCACATACACATCACATAGAAAACATCCTGCTGTTGGAAAAAAGGGATGCTTAACTTCCCCTGGGCACTTTTTCATCGGGCCAGTCCTTCCTGAAATCCTTCCAGTACTGACCAATCGTCGACTTGATATCTTTCTGCAGGATGAGGATCCCGACCAGGTTGGGTATCGTCATCAGGGCAATTGTAATGTATGAGAGGTTCCAGACAATCGTTGTATCTGTAAATGAGGCAAGGAAAAAACCTGCCACATAAACCAGTCGGTAAACGATTACATATCTTGTCCCAAACAGATAGGTCACTGCCCTACCCCCGTAGTAAGACCAGGATATTGCCGTTGAAAATGCAAAAAGCAGCAACCCGATTGCGACGATGTACTGACCACTATCGCCCAATACACTTCGCTTAAAAGCCTCCGTTGTAAGTGCTGCACTGTGGATCAAAGACTTTCCCTGCAAATAGATCATCTTACCAGACAACTCATCCGAATTGAAATCCGGTTTGCCTTTCCTAACCGGAAGATTTCCGGTATAGAGCTTGTCCCCGTTATAGACATACACATCTTCTGCAAATGACTCTGCGTGCAATATTGTAATTCCGTCGGTGATGATTCGTCCGTCCTCAACAGAAAGTATTCCCGCATAACGGTGCAGGGAGGTGTCGTTGCTGAAATAACTGCTTAATAGTTGTATGTCTGACACATTTTTCTCAGTATAAGTACCATCCAGGATCTCCAGGTCTGCCTGTTCAAACCTGTTATCGATCTTTTCATTCCATACTCCGGATGACAGCAATACAAGTCCGGTGATGGTGCAGATCAGGATGGTATCAATAAATGGCTCCAGTATTGCAACCATTCCTTCTGAAACAGGTTCCTGTGCTTTTGCTGCTGAGTGGGCGATCGGTGCAGAACCCTGTCCTGCTTCATTGGAAAACAGCCCCCTGTTCACACCCTTGTTAAAGGTAAATGCAAATGTGGCTCCCAGGAACCCTCCCACTGCTGCTGTTCCGGTAAATGCATCCGTGAAGATCGAAACAAAGGAGGGGCCGATGTTCTGGAAATTGGTGGCGATCACAAGTATTGCACCGATCAGGTAGATCAGGGCCATGGCCGGCACAAGCGTAGAGGTCACTTTTGCAATTCGTTTAATACCACCGATGATTACCAGTCCGAGCAACACAGCAAGCACCGCCCCCGTAATGATATGCTCAATTCCAAAAGACTTGAAGAGCGCATCAGATATACTGTTTATCTGTGGAAGACTGCCTGTTCCAAATGAGGAGAGGATGGTGGCAAAAGCAAAAAATGCCCCAAGGATCGCTCCTGTTTTAATGATTTTTCCCGACCGCGTTTTCACATTTAAACGCTTCCGCATGTAATACATTGGTCCGCCTGAAACAGTTCCGTCTGGTAAGATATCCCTGTATTTATGCGAGATGGTAACCTCAACAAACTTAGTGCACATACCGAATACTGCAGTGACCAGCATCCAGAACAGGGCTGCTGGTCCTCCCAGGTGAATTGCGAGCGCCACCCCGGCAATATTTCCTGTACCGACTGTACCTGACAATGCAGTTGTGAGTGCCTGGAAATGAGAAGTATCCCCAACATCTTCTTTCCTGTCGAATCTTCCCCTGACGATCTTCAGGGCATGACCAAAATACCTGATCTGCGGGAACTTCAGATATACCGTAAAAAATACACCGGTGAGCAGGAGAAAATATACAAACCACCAGTGACCACCGAGGTAATCGTTCATACCGACAAGAAAGCTGTTGATCTTTTGCATATGCAAGTCTTTATATTGAGGATGTCAAAAATAATAAAAAGTATCAATCAGCTAAAACATAGTGAATCACTTCAAGGAGTTTCTCCCTGTTGTATGGTTTGCTGATATATCCATCAAATCCTGCTACCTTGGATTTTTCACGCTCACCTTCAAAGGCACGGGCCGACTGTGCGATGACTTTAAGGGATGGATATTTTTCCCTGATGATCCGCATGGTTTGTTCTCCGCTTAATACCGGCATTTGCAGGTCCAGAAACACCAGATCCGGCAAATCTTCACGCTCAAGAAGCTCAAGAATACTGTACCCGGTGTCAGTTGTAGATACCTTGACACCCTCCCTGTGCAGCAGTGTCTTCAGCAAGAGAAGGCTGTCAGGATCATCATCAGCAACAAATGCGCTGATCTCACGCCCAACCAGGGGCTTCACATGAATCGTTGACCTGGGCACTTCAATCTTCATTCCGGTTTTTATCGGCAATTCCAGGTAGAAGGCAGAGCCTTCTCCGGGTTTGGACTCGACCCAAATCTTCCCCTTAAGAAGAGTGGCCAGGTTTCTGCATATCGCAAGCCCCAGGCCTGTTCCGCCATATCTTCTCACATGCGACCCATCTACCTGCCTGAACTGATCGAAAATGATATCATAATCCTTACGATCGATCCCCACACCTGTATCCCTGACAAAAAACCTGATCTTCTCCCCACTAAACCTGAATCCTAGACTCACCTCACCAGACGCAGTAAATTTGATCGCATTGTTCAGCAGGTTCTGCAGGACCTGTGTAAGCCGGATGAGGTCAGTTTCTATATGCTTCCCGGCGTTGTCAGGATCCGGATCATATACCAGGACCACATCAGTTTTGTTTCTCTGCTCAAGCTGAGATTTTCCATATTGCATCAACTCCGAATAAAGATTGTCCGGATATACTATTGTATAGACCACTGAAAGCTGATTACTTTCAATCTTGGCAAGATCGATGATGTCTGAGATCAACGTCAGCAACTGTTCTGAATTCCGGTTGATCCTCTCGGCATATAGTGCGCGGGTATTGTGATCCAAATCCTGGTCAGAAAGCAGGTTCGCAAAACCCACAATTGAGTTCATCGGGGTCCTGATCTCATGTGACATATTTGCCAGGAAGGCCGATTTCAGAAGATCGCTCTCTTCAGCTTTCTCTTTGGCGGAAATGAGCTTTCTACCAAATTCAACTTTATCAGTTACATCCCGGATGATAAATAGAATGTAGTCCTTATCCAGCTCAGTATCCTGCAACAGCACACTCTTTGAACTCATGTGGAGATAGTGGCCGTCTTTGTGCTGAACCCGATAGTCAGCCGACAAAGAGCCGGTTTTAAGAAATTGATCAGTCAGTTTTTCCAATTGAGCCTTGTCCTCTGGATGAATTCGCTCCTTGTCTTCAAGCGCCATGAACTCCTCCTCAGTAAAGCCGAGGGTTGTATAAAAAGCATTGTTGATGATCGCAGGTGTGCCATCCCTCTCAAATAGCCCGATCCTGTCATTTGCGGCTTTGATCAAAGAGCGGTATACCTTTTCACTCTGTCTCAGGGCAAGTTCCGAAGCCTCAAGATCCTTCCTGGCTTTATGGGTTTCGGTCTTGTCTGTAATGATCGAAACGAAGAGCTCCCTGCCTGTCAGTGAAAAGACATGAGAACGAACATCAAGATATTTCAGGTTCCCGTTCATGTCCTTCATCTGCAGATCAATCTGGAGATGTCCCTTTTTCCTGAGTTCATTCCTGAGTTCTGCTCTTCGTAAATAAAACGATTCATCAATGATCTGGTATGGATTCTTACCCAGCAGTTCATCTTCTTTCAACCCAAACAATTGATAAGCGGCATCATTCGCCTCAAGGATAGTTCCGGGTTCATCCTCGCTGCCCATATCTACAATCATGACAGCCTGGTTGGTGTTTTTGAAGAGAAATTCAAATTTATTTCCCTCCTCTGCCTTTTTTAACATGCCGTCATATCGGCCCGATATATCCATTGTAATACCGCCGGCAAAAAGTGGATTTCCCTGGTCATCCCTCCTGACGATAGCTCCGCGATTATAAAACCACTTCCACTTGCCTTCATGTTTCAGCCGATAATACATCTCATAGAACGGCAATTTCCCCCTGATGAAATCGGTAAATACCTCTATGTTCTTTTTGCTGTCATCCGGATGAATATTCTTATCCAGAGTTGGAATGAACGGGTCAAATTCTTCCGGAGTATAACCAAGCAATTTCATCAGCTCCGGGCTGATCTTCAGCCGTTTCTCCTTCACATCCCAGTACCACCAATTGATTCCCATCATTCCCATCGCCGACCGGAATTCTTCCGACGGAGATAGAAATTCATTTGGAACAATATCTTTGAAACCATCCATCTTCCTGGTGCAAATAAAGACCCCCGAAAAATAATCATAAAAATATTTACTCAAGGTATGAACCGGAATTAAATGCAGGATTCATCCAGGAACCATTTTACAGCAGGATTGTTATTCTCTAAATTTGATACTGTATGACCGAAGTTATAAACTTTCTCAGGGATCTTGAAAAGAACAATGATCGTGACTGGTTCCAGGAAAATAAAACCAGCTATGATCAGGCCCGGAAGGTATTCCTGGAGCAAATACAGAAGATGATCAATGCGCTTCAGTTCCATGATCCAAGAATTTCCGGTCTCGAAGCCAGGGACGCCATGTTCAGAATATACAGGGACATAAGGTTTTCAAAAGACAAGACTCCCTACAAAACTCATTTTGGCGCCTATATGGCCAGGGGGGGAAGAAAAAGCAGCGAAGCGGGCTACTACCTGCATATTGGAAGTAATGAGCTATTCCTGGCAGCAGGAGTGCATAGTCCCGGCAAAGAAGATTTGCACGCCATCAGGCAAGAGATTATATACCAACCCGATTCCATCAGAAAGATCATTGAGCAAAAGTTGAAGGAAGGATTTCAGCTCTACGAAAAAGATAAATTGAAGAAAGGGCCGATGGGGTTTCCCAAAGATACGCCCCAGTCCGACCTTCTAAAATACAAGCATTTCATGTTATCGGACAGTCTTGAAACCGATTTGATCCTGTCACCAGACTTTGTTGAAACAGCTACGGAGAAGTTCAGGATGCTGATTCCGTTCACTGAATACCTGAATGCGGCAATGGAATTCAAAGGAAATGAATGACTTAAGGCTTGTGTGACAAATATTACAGACTGGCCTGTCCTGAACTGTTACTTTTGCACTGTAAGTTTTTAAGAACATTAGAGACTAAGGAAAAACCACAAATCAAAACAAGGAAATTATGAGTTTAGAACATTTAACAGTTGATACATTTAAAGAAAAGGTATTTAACTACGAAGCCAGTAAAGACTGGAAATTTGAAGGTGACAAGCCTGTGATTATTGACTTCTATGCCGATTGGTGCGGACCGTGCAAAATGGTTGCCCCGATCCTTGAGGAACTTCAGGAGGAATATGGTGATAAACTTAACATATACAAGGTTGATACCGAAGACCAGAAGGAACTGAGTGCAATATTCGGTATCCAGAGCATTCCGTCATTGCTGTTTATCCCAACAGACGGTCAGCCACAAATGGCGATGGGAGCTCTTCCAAAGGAGACATTCAAACAGGCCATATCAGAAGTACTGAGCGTAAATTAAAAGAAAGGATCTATCATGAGGAAATATTTATTGATACTGGCAATGATCTCATTTGCGGTTACCAGTTGTGGCAACACGAACGGTGATCCTGACAGTGCAAATGGAGCCAAAGAGCCCGTCGCTGTAATTGAGACAAATAAGGGTGATACCAAAAAAGGAGAAACCATTCATCTTACCAAGGCAGAGTTCCTGGATAAGATCATGGATTACGAATCCAACCCGACCGAGTGGATCTACAAAGGAGACAAGCCTGCAATCATTGACTTCTATGCCGATTGGTGCGGACCGTGTAAAATTGCCGGACCGATCCTTGAAGAGATTGCTTCAGAGTACAAAGGCGAGATCGTCGTGTACAAGGTGGATACAGAGCAGGAGCGTGAGCTCTCTTCAGTATTCGGGATCAGCAGTATCCCAGCATTCCTTTTCATTCCGGAAGAGGGAAAACCGACCATGAGCAATGGGATTGCACGTACACCAGAGCAGACCAAGGAGATGTTCGTGAAAATGATCGATGAACTTTTACTCGGAAAAGAACAGTCAGAAGAAATGTGATCGGTAAAAACGATCGGTTTAGTTAGTTGAAGAACAAGGTGCATTGACTTTTCGTTGATGCACCTTTTTTTTATTTCAATTCAGGCATATCTGCGTATCTTTGCAGGAAAGATACATGGATAGATGAAGTTTATTGGTGCACATGTCAGTGCAGCAGGCGGCGTCGAAAATGCCCCGCTGAACGCTGCAGAGATCGGGGCCACAGCATTTGGTCTCTTTACAAGAAACCAAAGACAATGGAACCCGAAACCACTGACCACGGAAAATATCCGGACCTTCAGGCAAAACTGTGAAAAGAAAGATTACGGCCCCGGCCAGATCCTTCCGCATGACAGCTATCTGATCAACCTGGGTCATCCGGAAAAAGAAGGTCTTGAGAAATCTAGAAATGCGTTTTTCGATGAGATGCTGCGTTGTGAGCAGTTAGGGATCGACCGGCTGAATTTTCATCCCGGAAGCCACCTCAAAAAGATCACGGAAGAGGAGTGCATGGATCTCATTGCGGAAAGTATCAACCTTGCGCTGGACAGGACCAGTGGTGTTAATGCGGTTATTGAAAATACGGCCGGACAAGGTTCCAACCTGGGGTACAGCTTTGAACAACTCAGTTATATAATCAATCGCGTAGAAGACAAATCCAGGGTGGGGGTGTGTATTGATACATGCCATGCGTACTCAGCCGGGTATGATCTTGCAACCGCCTCCGGATTTAAAAAAGTTTTTGAAGACTTTGAGACCGTTGTTGGATTCAAATACCTGATGGGCATGCATTTGAATGATTCAAAAAAAGCATATGGAAGCAGGGTTGACAGGCACGACAGCATCGGAAAAGGGACTTTGGGGATCGAAACATTCAGGTTCATCATGGAAGATGACCGATTTAACAATATGCCCCTGATCCTGGAGACACCGGATGACTCCATCTGGAAAAATGAGATCGCAATGCTGCAGGGAATGATCCCTGCCTGATTGTAGGAAATTTTAATTCCACAAGAATTGTAGTAACTTATCTTCAATTAAACCAAACCAATATGAGACAAGAGCGTTCACATGCCAAGATCATTGCAACCATCGGACCTGCCAGCGAAGATAAAGCAGTCCTGGAGAAAATGTTCCATGAAGGGATAGATGTAGTCAGACTGAATTTTTCACATGGTGACCATGAAGAGCAGCTGGGAAGGATCAAAACTGTGCTCGAACTGAACGAAGAACTGAACACAAATGTGGCCCTGCTGGCCGATCTCCAGGGGCCGAAACTGCGTGTAGGCGTGATGGAGAATGACAAAGTGATGCTTACTGAAGGAGAGGAATTTGAGCTGACTACCGAAGCATGCACCGGAACAGCTAAAAAAGCATTCATTAGCTATGATCACCTTCCACTTGATGTAAAGAAGGGTGATATTATCCTGATCGACGATGGTAAACTCCAGCTAAAGGTGACAGGTACCAATGGCAGGGATATAGTTCGTACTGAAGTGGTCGTAGGCGGACCGCTCTCTTCGAAAAAGGGAGTGAATCTACCCAGCACCCGGATTTCAAAACCAAGCCTTACTGAAAAAGATATTGAAGATGCCAGGTTTGTATTGAAACACAACGTCGACTGGATCGCTCTTTCATTTGTAAGAAAAGCACAGGATATAAGGGATATCAAAGAGATCATTGCAAGTGAAGGCAAGCAAACAAGTGTAGTGGCAAAGATCGAAAAACCCGAAGCACTCGAAGAACTGGATGAGATCATAGAAGAGTCGGACGCTATTATGGTGGCAAGAGGCGACCTGGGTGTGGAGGTGGATTTTCATAAGGTGCCGCTGATCCAGAAAAGCATTGTAAATAAATGTATTTCCATGTCAAAACCAGTGATCATCGCAACACAGATGATGGAAAGCATGATCACCAATGCCACGCCTACACGTGCTGAAGCCAATGATGTTGCAAATGCGGTGCTCGACGGGGCCGACACAGTTATGCTTTCAGGTGAAACCTCGGTCGGGAAATACCCCGTAGAAACCATCAAGAATATGCAAATGGTGATCGATTCAACAGAATCAAAAGGTTTTCATTTTTTTCGCAAACATCCCCCCAAAATCCATAACGACTCTTTTCTCCAGGATTCGGTTTGTTATAATGCTGTGGTCATGGCCGAGCAGGCAGAGGCTGCTGCAATCATATGCCTGACGAATTCAGGGTATACCGCTTACCGGATCAGTTCACACAGACCACGGGCCAATATCTTTACTTTCACCATGAACCGGGAACTGCTTCGAAAAATGTCGCTTGTCTGGGGAGTTCGCGCCTACTATTTTGCCGATTGTGAAAATATCAACGATTACGTGGAGTATTCTATTAATTTTCTGCTGAGTCAGAACCTTATCCGGAAAAACGATCTGGTTGTCCATGTCGGAAGTATTCCTATCCTGATGAAAGGGAAAACCAACATGATCAAACTCAGTAAGATCGTCTGACCTTGAATAACAATTCAGGGCATATGATCAAAGCTGCGGAAAAGATATGGCTGGAAGCCGCCATCTCTTACCTGGCAAAACATTTTGAACCCATCTTTCTGCCCTCCCACGATCTGTCACATCACCTCAGGGTGTGGAGGATTTCGAAAATGATCCTGAAAGAGATCGCTGTGCAGAATCAACATATAGACCAGGACCTGGCCGGGGCAGTGATGCTGGCATCTCTCTTCCACGATGCAGGAATGGTGGTCACAAGAAAGCCGGAGCACGGTGCCGAAAGTACCGTTGTTTATAAAGATTTTATCTGTCGGGGGAATGTTCCCAAACCAACCCTGGATGACCATATCCTGGAGGCGATCGAATTCCATGACCGGAAGGAGGAATTCTTTTATCAACCTTTTACATTTGAGGACATACCTGATGTGCAGACGATCATCAGCATCGCAGATGATATCGATGCACTTGGTACAATTGGGATCTACAGGTATGCTGAGATTTACATGGTCCGGGATATATCAGCGCATTCCCTGGGCATCAGGATACTGGAAAATGTCACCTCGCGTTACAATAATTTTGTAAAGGCCTGTTCGCTGTTTCCTGCACTGATCGAAAGAACGAAGGATAAATACAGGGAGATCGTCAACTTTTTTGACCTTTACAATCAACAACTCCTTCTCGAACCTGTGCCTGAAGAGGTGACCAGTGGTCCGATCGGTGTCACCAATCTGATAAAAGAATTCAGCGTGAATGGAAAAATCCGGCCGGAAAATTTCCCGGAGAACCTGTCTGAACATGAACCTCCCGGATTTGTAGCTGATTTTTTTAATAAACTGGCTGAGTGCCTGGATGAAAATTAGTTGATCTCTTCGACAACGGAATATCCGGTTAGCTTCCCTTTCTTATTGAACGATTCAGACTTGATCACCCCGTTTTTGCTATTAAAGTACTCGGCAGCACTGGACCTTACTTTCATGAATCCGATTTTCGTTTCCATGTCATAGGTGATTTTCAGGCAGTCAAACGTACCTGCCGGGGTAGTCAACTTCTCACGACTTTCAACTTTCCGGTCTGAAATAGTTACTGTGATCGATACTGTGACAGGTGTGCCGGTGTCAACAGAAACCGTGATCGCTCCATCGTTCAGCTGGTCACCCGGAGAAGCATTCTTCGGAATGGAGAGGTCATCGGCTTTCACATCAAATTCCATATTCTCATAAGCGGTCATCGTATTCGGGTCCAGCATTTTTCCCATATCGACCAATATATCTCCGTTCTCGCAACGCACTTCGAATTCACTTTCAAAGGTATAATCATCATTGTTGTCATATTGCTGGTGAAACAGGAGGCTGACACCTCCCGGGATGCTTTTTTTCTCCTTTACGGTGGTTACTGTGTACCCCGTTGACTTGTCCTTTTTATCGTAATGCACCATCTTTACAGAGGTGCCTTCTTTGTAATCCTTATAGATTTCGCACTCCTGCGCATATATTGAAATTACCGATCCTGCTAGAAAAACAACGAGTATTCCTGATAGAAATTTTTTCATGGTCATAGGTATTGATTTAAGCTAAAATTAATAAATATTCCCGAGACTTACCTCCTATAATTTGATATCTCGCTATGCTGAAATGCCTCATTTTGATTACATTTGTCCACCATGTTTTAAATGACCGAATTGAATAGATGAAAATATCTCGTCTCAGAATCACGCTGCTGCTCCTGCTTCTTTTTATCCAGCTGCCATTTCTCAATGCATCTGCAGATATAGAGAAATTTCTGAAGGAATTGCCCCTGAAAAATATCCAGGTGCTTGAAAAGGAGTCGTTTTACAGCCACATATACGAGGTGATGTTCCTACAGCCCCTCGATCATGCCCATCCTGAAAAAGGCAGTTTCTATCAACGACTCTATATCTCACATGCCGACATCTCTCTTCCTACTGTACTTGTCACCGAAGGGTATTCCGCAGGGTATTATTACACCAGCGAGCCAGCAGCAATACTCAGGTGCAACCAGATCATTGCAGAACACCGGTATTTTGGTGAAAGCGTAGCCGACTCAACCCAATGGGAATATCTCACTTCCTGGCAGTCTGCCACTGATCACCATGAGATAATCCAGGCATTCAGCAGATTCTATACGGGGAAATGGATCACAACGGGAATCAGTAAGGGTGGGCAGACCGCAATGTACCATAGTTTTTATTACCCGGATGACGTGGATGTGAAAATCCCTTATGTCGCACCGTTGAATAAGGAGGTTGAAGAGGAACGGATCTACGATTTCCTGGACCAGGTGGGATCAAGGGAGTGTAGGAGAAAGATCAGGAGATTCCAAAAATATGCCCTGAAGCACCAGGAGCAACTGGTCCCTGCCTTCAGGGAATTCTCAGAACGAAAAGGGTATACTTATACTCTTGCAGGAGGAATTGAAGCTGCATTTGAATATTGCGTACTGGAATACAGCTTTGCATTCTGGCAGTGGGGCTATGCATCCTGCTCCGGGATTCCGGGAAAGCGGGACGCGCCTGAAGAGATCATTTCACATATGAATAAGGTAGCTGGATTTGACTATTTCGCCGACGAGTTCATTATTGAATATCAGCCCTTCTTTTACCAGGCATATACGGAAATGGGATATTATGGGTATGACCTTGAATCATTTGGACATTCACTGAAACATGTCAAAGATCCAGGCTTCAGATTTGCACTTCCTGCTGATACTGAGATCGTATTTGATGGCAGCATCCAAAAGAAACTTGATGCCTACCTGAAAAATGAGGCTGAACACTTCATCTTTATCTATGGAGAATATGATACATGGTCGGCAACAGCCGTTGATCTGCAGGGAAACCCCAGTTGCGCAGTATTCTACAATGAAAAAGGGTCGCACAGGACCAGGATAAGAAACCTGGAACCTGAACAACAGGAGAAAGTCAGGTCACTGATCATAAGGTACCTGGACGAGTAATGTTCAGCGCAGGTAACGCTGTCTGGCGTCAGGGAGTTCGCTCTTTATATCTGCAGTTTTTACTCTGCCGCCATGCGCAGGCATGAGGGTGTGCATCCCTTCATCGATGTAAATCTGCCAGCTTTTTAACACACCGGCATTGTCATTTGCAAACGGAGGAAAATGGTGCTTGAAGGATAGTCCCAGCATGTTATCCCCCACCAATGCTTCCCCGGATTCAAGCAGCACGGAAACTGAACCCTTCGTGTGACCAGGTGTATGCCTGGCGATACCCGGAATTCCGTAAGGGGCCAGATCCAGGCTGTCATCGATCAGAATATCAGGTTCAACAGGTGGGTATGCTTCCATGCGTCGTGCAAAGATCCTTCCTGCCAGTACGATCAATTTACCTTTCCACCTTGTTCCATCAGGGAAAGGAGCCCGTCCCTTCCTGAGAAAATCAGCTTCTGAACGGTGAACTGCAATCGGTGCACCGGTCTCTCCCCTGATCTGCGAAGCCCCTCCGGCATGATCAAAATGGGTATGTGTGAGGATGATCAGCTGAATATCCGCTAACTTCCTGTTGATATCGCCGAGCGCTTTTGCAAGTTGAGAGGTAGTGTGTTTAAGACCCGCATCCACAAGCACACAGGTCTCATGGTTATAAAGCAGGAACCCGGAGACATTGGCATACTGGATCCGTTTGATCTTAACCAGTTTCATCTGAATTACTTAACAAAGAAATCCATCATTTTTTGATCCTGGAGATAACACTCCAGGTGATCATTGATCTGTACCGGCCCGACTCCGGCAGGTGTCCCCGTGAAAATAAGGTCACCGGTCTTCAGGGTCATGAACTGTGATACATATGATATGATCTGGTCGAATCCGAAGATCATGTCACTGCTGTTTCCTTCCTGAACAGATTTCCCGTTGAGATCCAGTCTGAATCCAAGTTTGTCAGGTTCTCCCAGCTCCGAAATGGGAACGAAATCGCTTACCGGTGCTGAATAATCAAATCCTTTGGCGATCTCCCAGGGAAGTCCTTTCTTTTTCATCTCCGATTGCAGGTCTCGAGCAGTAAAGTCCACACCAAGAGCAACCTCACTATAATAACGACTGGCAAACTTCTCCGGAATGCTCCTGCCAAGTCGCTGAATCTTGATCACCAGCTCCAGTTCGTGGTGGACATCGCTGGAAAATTCAGGATAGAAAAATGGCCTGTTCCTGATGACAAGTGCTGAATCGGGCTTCATAAAAAAGACCGGACGCTCCGGAACCGGATTCTTCAGCTCTTTTGCATGATCGATGTAATTCCGTCCTATACAGATGATTTTCATTGCTTTGTCGAATTGATCAGTTGTTTTTCATCGCCCTTAACTTGATGGAAGTAAGCACCTTTTTTGTATAAAGCGGAAAATCTCCCTGCATCATCCAGCCATAGTAACCAGGGTCCTGCGAGAGTATCTCTGAGACAGGTTTTCCCTTATGCTTCCCGAAATTGAACACCTCGATGTCTTTGTCATTATAAATAATTCGTCCTGCAAAATCCACATTCCTGTTGTGGGCAGAAAACTCAGCCAGCATGGAAATATCATTTTCAAGGTTACTATACCTGTCAAGCTGTGACTGGAGGACCTCATAAGTAGCCCGCGTATCAGCCTCAGCACTATGCGCATCCTCGAGCTCCTTCTGGCAATAGAATTTCAATGCTGCAGACAATGTCCTGGGTTCCATCTTCATGAAGATCACCTGCACATCCACGAACTTTCTTTTTTTCAGGTCGATATCAACACCGGAACGCAGGAATTCCTCAGCAAGTAATGGAATATCAAACCTGACCGAATTATAACCTGCGAGATCACACCCTTCGAACTCTTGTGCGATGGTCTTGGCAATCTCGTTGAATGAAGGTGAATCTTTCACATCCTCATCTTTGATCCCATGGATTTCGGAAGCCTTTTCAGGAATAGGGACTCCCGGATTCACCCTGATTGTTCTCGATAATTCGTTCCCGTTCAGATCAACTTTCAGGTAGGACATCTCAACGATTCGGTCCACTGCTACATTGATACCGGTGGTCTCAAGATCAAAAAAAATGATCGGGTTCTTCAGGTTTAATTTCATAGCGATTCGATTGAACGCTAAAGGTACTCAGAAAATGCCGAAACCAAAAGCCCTGCCCCCTCTTAACTCTTAACTCTTAACTCTTAACTCTTAACTCCCCTACGCATTAATCATCATCGGCATCAGCAGCATAAGTATGTCCTCATCACCATTTTCAGAGGTGGCAGGCAGCAGGATCCCTGCCCTGGTAGGATCAGACATTTCCATTACCACATCTCCTGTTGTCAGATTGGCGAGTATCTCTATCAGGAAAGTAGACTTGAATCCGATCTCCATATCGTCTCCCTCATACTGACAATTCAGCCTTTCAGTTCCTGAAATAGAAAAGTCAATGTCCTGGGCCGATACTGTTAGCTGGTTTCCGGTAAGTGCAAGCTTCACCAGATTGCTTGCCTGGTTGGAAAATACCGATACACGCCTGAGTGCATTGTAAAATTCAACCCTGTCGATGGTCATTCTGAATGGATTGTCGGTGGGTATTACCGAATTGTAACTCGGGTAATTGCCTTCCACCAGTCGGCAGATCATTCTGTAATTGGTGAGGGTGAATGACGCATTCTTGTCATCAAATTCAAGTTTCACCGCGTTCTCCTCCTTGGGAAGAATATTCTTCAGCAAACCTGCGGGTTTCTTCGGTAAAATAAAGGAGGCCTCACTGTCAGATTTGACATCCGTACGCTTGTAGCGCACCAGTTTATGGGCATCGGAGGCAACAAATGTAGTGTCATCCGCAGAGAGCTCGATGAAAACTCCGTTCATTACAGGTCTGAGCTCATCATCAGCTGTGGCAAAAATCGATTTTGTAATGCCCGAAAGCAATACCTCACCATCAATCTCCATCTCCTGTTTCTGGTCATCCTTGATCTGTGGTACCTGCGGAAATTCCGCTCCATTCTGTCCCATGATCGTGAATTTTCCACTTTCTGACTGGATGACAATCATCATGGAATTGGTGTCGATCTCAAATGTGAGTGGTATCTCCGGAAACTCCTTCAGCGTGTCGGTCAGAATCCGTGCCGGAATTGCGATTTCCCCGTCTCCATCAGTATTTTCCAGTTGAACCGAGGTGATCAGTGTCGATTCCAGGTCAGATGCCGTAATCTCCAGCACACCTGAATCGAGTGAGAAAAGAAAATTATCAAGGATGGGAAGCGTATTCTTGTTGCTTATTACCCTGCTGACTGCCTGTAAATGGCTGAGCAGCTCCATACTGGACACTACAAATTTCATAGAATATCAGGTTTTTATGTGCGTATGTACTATCAAGGATTCACTAACTTATTTGGACTACCAATTATACAAAAAAATTGTGAAAAAGAGTTTGCCGGTCAGCATAAAAACAGTAACAATCAGCAGCTGCGATCCTCTCTCCCGCTCTGTCTGCATTCAAAAGTCCTATATCCGGAGTCCAAAGAAGAATAATGGATTCACCAGTAAGCCTCTACTCCCCTCATAATGAGATCCAGGTAATAATAGTTGACCGAAAGGACCGATGGTTGGTCGTTATATATTACCAATGCACGGAAAAGATCGGTCCCCTCTCCTTTCATCCTCCTGGGAAATATGTCAAATTTCCATTTCCTCCCATCAAAACTGCGCACCTGAACCTCTGCCAAAAGCAACCCCTTATCAACGGAGCCAATTGCCCCGGATGATTGCACCACCTCCTCGTACCTGATCGCATTGAAATAGGAAAACAACAACCTGACCCGCTGCTCATCAATTCGTCCGGTGATATCATCCCCTGACGAAACCTCTGTAACCCAGATGTTATACATCGAATCCTGCTCTGCAAGGAAGGCCCCGCCATCAACAGGCCGTACCTCCACCGACCGGATCTCCGAGGGAAGCAGATCCATCAACAGGTGCCTCCTGTAGTGATCCGGATTTGCTGAAAAAACCTTTTCCAGGGAGAGCTCCTCATAACCAGGCACCTCAACCCCGTAACTATCAGCTTCACCAGGGGAAAAGATAACGTATCCCTGCCCATGTCGTGCGATAGTGAAGTGTCCCGTCTCCTTTGAAGAGCCATGAAAAAACAATTCCGCGAAGACTTTAATACTATCAATGGTTTCTCCCGGGATGATCGATTTCAACGAAAGGTGCGATGCCGCAAACAGAAGATTTTCAACAGCATCCTGGTTCAATACCTCACCGTCGAGCTGCCAGGTTGAATCCCTGCGAATCATTACAAGGGTATCGCTGCCGCTAATGACAGACACCCGACGAACTTTACCGGGATCGCCCGGCAACATTTCTTCCAGCCCCCCTCCTGTTGTGGTCCATGGGTCGATCACCCAAACCAGAAGTCCGGCACCAGCAATGAGCACGATGAGCAATATGAAACTGGCGCGCGAAGTCATTTGGCAGCAAATTTTCTTCTCCTGTATATATTGAAGAGTACCCCGAAGATCACGATGATCACAACCGGTACAACACTGTTGATGATCTTCCATTTTAGGACCGCCTGCTTGTCCGAGGTAATGGCTTTGTTCAGCAATCGCAGTTTGAATTCCCTCGCACGCAGCTCCATCAGACCCGTCTCATCGGTCATGTAGTTCACGGCATTCAAGATAAACTCCAGGTTTCCAAAGGTCTGCCTGGTATATTTGTCATAGCCCAGAATAGTGGGGAAAGTTCTACCCTGCTCCTGTACAACATCATTCCTGATGATGTCACCATCGGTCACCAGCAGCATCGAGGTCTTTTCACTTTTCATCCTTGTCTCCACACCGGGAGGATATACCCCTCGAGGTACTGCATAGTTTGCAAAAAACGATGGAAATACCCCTTCAGCAAGCACAGCTACCGGTAGATTGCGATCGGTGAACAGTTCAGGATCCGGATCCCTCGAGACCTCATCCATGGTGATACGGAGCGGTACCCTCCTGCTGTTGGTGCGCTCAGACGTAGATAGAAGGACCGTCCGGCTCAATTCCCCGGACACCACTGCAACAGTATCCTGCGAGGATGCAAATTGTGCATGAATATAATTCAGCCCCCTGGTGATGGGATGAGTTCCAGGAGAGGTTAATAGCGGACTGTAGACCCAGGGACGCATCTCGGTATCTTCAGTGGCGGCATCCACACCAATGTTCACAGGGATGAAATTACACTGGAGGTCTGTCACGATGTTGTATTCTGGCCTGAAGCCATACTTGAAAAGCAACTCCTCGATGTTGAGCTGGTTCACAAGTGAGATGGTCATTCCGGTTGCCAGGCTGTCCGGAAGGGTCACCACAGGATCAAGAAACCACAATACCTTCCCGCCGCGCATCACGTATTGATCAATGGCATACCGGTCTGCTTCGCTGAAAGGCCGCATGGGCTGGGCAATAAGGATCGCCTCGTAGTCCAGCAAAGCCTCCATGTTCCCGTTGATCACCCCCCGATCGACCTGGAAGAAATTCTTCAGCTCATTCATAATACTGAATGTCTGGATGGAGTCCAGCTCCCCGTGCCCTTCGATAAATGCGATCTTTGGAACATCGGTTTTGGACAGACTGTGCAGGGCTTTCGAAAATTCATATTCCAGCGACTGGATCGAGTTGCTGAGGTTGACCTCGTGCGGCAATGACGGATTATTTTTCAGCAGGTTCACCGGGAATTCCAGTCCGCGGTAGCTTAACACAGCCCCGGGAAAGATTATTTTATCCATGGATCCGCCCTCTTCATCCTTCATCTTGATGTTCGTTACCCGGAGCCCCTTGTTGTATAGCCCCATGATCGTACGGTTGCGCAACTGCTCATCCTTTTCATCGTAAATATTGACAAAATCATACTGGATATTCTCCCCGGCATAGGCTCTGAATTCCTGCAGCATCTCACGGATCGACTCCTGGAATTCGACGAAATCGGGGGGAAGGTCCCCGGCGAGGTAAATCCTGAAATAGACCGGCGACTCCAGGTTACGAAGCACCTCCTTGGTCGATGATGCAAGGCTGTAACGTTTCCCGGAGGTAAGGTCTACTCTGAAAAAATTATTGGCCGAGAGTACTGCCACAATGGTGAGCACTGCCAGCAACACCAGGTACTGTAAAAGGTTTTTTCCGATCAGCTGTCTCTTCTCCATCACTTACCATTTATTTTTTTGCAGGACAAGCCTGGTTGACAAAAGGAACAGGACGATCACCCCAACGAAATAGAGCAGGTCACGAGAATCCAGCACGCCACGGCTGATAGAATTGTAATGATGGTTGATCCCGAATTTCGAAATCAACAGGTTCAGCTTCCCGGTCCCTGCGAGTCCACCTAAAAAATCAAACCCGAGGTACATCATAAAAGATAGCAGAACTGCCAGGATAAATGCCACGATCTGGTTGTCCGTCACCGAAGATGCAAAGATGCCGATCGCTGTATAGATCCCTCCCAGGAACAACAACCCGATATAGGAACCCCACGTTCCGCCCATATCTATATTTCCCGGGGGAGATCCCAGGCGATAGACCGACCAGAAAAAGACCAGGGTGGGCAGGAGCGAAAGCAGCACCAGGCTCCAGGAAGAAAGGAATTTTGCGATCACGATCTGCAGCTCCGTGACAGGCCTGGAATAGAGCAGTTCAAGCGTTCCCATCCGCTTCTCCTCCGCGATGGTTCGCATCGTGATGGCCGGTACAAGGAACAGGAATGCCCAGGGTGCAATGGCAAACAGACTCTCCATCGTGGCATAACCCGACTCCAGGACATTCATCTGTCCCGGAAACACCCACATGAACAGGCTGTTCAGCGTCAGGAATACGATCATCACCACGTATCCCGTCAGTGAACTGAAAAAACCTTTGATCTCCTTACCGAAAATTCCCCACATAGCTCATATTAATCTTTAAACTTCCCGGTCAATACCAGAAATCAGGCAGACTTGAATTCGGCAGGTCCTCGAAGTCCATGATCCTGATATTGAAAAAATAAAACTTGATAATATCCTGGTAATTGAATCCAAGCCTTGCCATATTCATGGCCCCCTCCTGGCTCAAACCCACGCCGTGACCGTACCCTTTTCCCCAGATCACGATCCGGTCGCCCACCTCTGGAAACATATTGAAAAAGGTGGATTGAAAACCCCAGTCCTCCCTGATGCGTGTCATCAGGATCGAATCCTGGTCAAGCACAAAATGCTTCTTACGGTGCCGTTGCTCGATGTATAAAAGCTCCCCAGGCACCTTCTGAGCAGACTCCATACCCCGCTCCAACAGGTAGTCTTTCCAGTCGGCATAAAAGATCGTATCGTACCATTTCGCATGGGGCTGGTGCAGTGAATAGGGATCCACCACCGCCTGCAGGTAATCCACCTCCTTCAGCCACACATCAGCCGCCCGCTGGGTCTCTCCACCACTGTTGGAATGATAAGCAGCTGTGATCATCTTGTAATGAAAATCTGTCACTACCTCCCCGGTAGTCTCGAACACCGACCTGGCGATCTCGTCGTTATAGGTCGCCCGGCCATGATATGCCTGGCAATGCACATCATCACAAAGCGAAAACCCCTCTTCGCGGTGTCGCTCAAAGTGCTTCATCATGTAGGTCCGGGTCAGCAGCGCATGCGCCTTATAAAGCTCCGGCTCCGTATTCGGACCCACTTCAGATTCCAGCACCCCGGCAATGTACTTGTCAAAATCCACCCGGTTGATCACATTCATGAACGCATCCTCGGGCAACAGCAACAGGTCGTCGTCGTATGAACGTGACTCCAGCGCCGGAAGTACCGGGCGTATCCTGAAAGTCCCGGCAACGCTCAGGCTCTCCAGCTCCACCGCCCCATACGTACCAAAAACCTTTTCAGCGGTGTGGAGCCTGATGCCGTCCGTGGTAAGGGTCGCATAAAAAATATCTCCCTTCCCAAGCTCCGAGATCCGCTCCTCGCCAGCCTTGAGCAGGTAATCACCACCTGTGACATACACCACGACAGATTCCACCACCTCGCTGCTGTACAGACCGATACGGATCACCTGGCTGTGAACCAGCACCGGGAACAGAAGTCCCAGCAAACATATGTAGATCCTTTTACGTATCATTTCCTGCTATTGCATCAGTTCAATCATCCTCCGCGCCACCCGTTGTGACGTGCCTGAATCACCAAGCATCTTACGAATTTCATGGTATCCCGCCTCTATATCTAAACTGCGACCGGGTTCATTTAGTATCCGGTCAAGCTCCTTTTCAATTCGTTCCGCCAGGTTCACCTGCAGCAGCTCCTTCACCAGCTCCTTCCCGTATATCAGGTTCACCAGGCTAAAAAATCTGAAAGTAATAAATAATTTCCCAATTCTGTACGTCAGGTTCCCGGTCTTGTAAATCACCACCTGCGGAACATTCAGCAATGCCGTCTCCAGCGTCGCCGTCCCCGAAGTCACAACAGCAGCCCTCGCATGCGACAACAATGCATAGGTGGCATCATATACGATCCCTGTTTCACTCTTTTCAAGAAGGGTTTTGTATACTGAATGGTCCGCAGCAGGGGCTCCGGCCACAACAAACTGGTATTCGGGAAATGCCCCGGCTGCCGAAAGCATTTCAGGCAGACAACTTTCGATCTCCTGCCTCCGACTCCCTGCAAGAAGTGCAATGACCGGACGTTCATCCAGACCATGCTCCTTCAAAAAACTTTCCCGGGAAGGTACCATGCGGCTGAAATTTTCGGTCACATCCACAAGCGGGTTCCCATGGTACTCCACCTCCATCCCTTTGGATCTGAAAAAATCCACCTCGAACGGGAAAATCACGAAGATCCTTGATGTATATTTTCTTAATGACCGGATCCTTCTCTTTCTCCAGGCCCATACCTTGGGAGATATATAATAAAATACCTTAATTTTCTTCCGCGTAGCAAATTTCGCGACCCGCATATTGAAACCGGCATAATCCACCAATATCACAACGTCCGGGTCAAATTTCAGGAGCTGCCTCCTGGTGTTTTTCAGGATGCTTCTGAGTCTCTCCAGGTTTAACAGAACCTGCGTAAATCCCATAAAGTTCATCTCCCGGTAGTGCCTGAGAGGCGCTGTCCCTGCGGCTCGCCCCATCAGGTCTCCGCCAAGAAACATGAATGATGCATCCCTCTCCTCTTCCCTGATTGCAGAGATAAGGTTCGATGCATGCAGATCACCAGATGCCTCTCCTGCTATGAGAAAATACTTCATTGGGGTCAGGTGAATTTAAAAATGAGCATGATCATGGCGATCACCAGGGTGGCAAAGATCACTCCCCTTGCGGCACGATACATATTCTGCCAGATGTATGCAAAGAAAAGCAACAGGTTAGGCAGGGCACTCAGGCTGATTATGCTTGACATGCGGTTTAGCTTAATTGCATTTCCGATATAGTCTGAAAGTGACAGACCGGAGATGATGATCCACGAGATGATGAAGGCCAGTATCGGTATCATGATTCCCGGGACCAGTCCGTATACCATTTGGTCAAATTTAGCTTTTCGTTTCATCTCCGGTTCTTGTTGTTTCCCATTCCTCCATGTTGCCAAGCAGTTCATAATCTGTAAAATCGGTTTTCACCGGGACGACAGCAAGGTAATTGTTTTGCAAGGCCCATTCATCCGTATCTTGCGATTCCGGCTCCCGGTTGAAAAAGCTCCCGGTCAGCCAGGAGTAATTCGCACCCCTTGGATCTTCCCTGATATCAAACTGCTCCTTCCAGTACCCGTTGGTTTGTCTGCATACCCGGATGCCCCGAATCTGCTCCCTGGGAACAGCCGGAATATTCACATTGAGGCAAGTGCCTTCGGGCAATCCCTTTTCCAGCGTGTTGCTGATGATTTGTTTTACAAATGGCTCTGCTGCATCGAAATCAGCATCCGGACGGTAATCCAATAGTGAAAATCCGAGGGAGGGAATGTGATGGATGGCCCCTTCAATGGCTGCCGCCATGGTCCCTGAATATACTACACTGGTAGATGAATTGGTTCCGTGGTTGACTCCTGACAGCAGCAGATCGGGCTTGCGATCCAGCAAACTGCAGGTAGCCAGCTTGACCCCGTCCACAGGCGTACCCTTCAGAATATACCTTCTAAACTCCGGCGTATCATCAATAAGCTTGTAGCGGATCGGATCCTTGATCGTGATCGAATGTGATTTTCCTGACTGTGATTCTGTAGCCGACATGACCAGGACATCCCCGAAAGTCATGGCAATCTCGGTGAGTTTGGAGATCCCTTTGGACTTGTAACCATCATCGTTTGTGACAAGAATCAGTGGCCTGTTGTTGCGCTTCCCCATTATTCTTCATTTATTTGAAGTACAAAAGTATCGAAATTGGCGGAGTATCCGAAACAGCACACGTGATTTCGAAAAATCGGAACCCGGACAAAACAGCGGAAGGACCATGAAGGAACAAAAAGTGAAGTTTGAATTCCTCCCGGCGGAACATGTTCGCCTGGAAGATCTTACCTACGTGGTGATCGGAGCACGGGAAGAAAAAGGGTGGATATTTGTCAGACACCGTGATCGTGAATCCTGGGAACTTCCGGCCGGGCATATTGAGGAGAACGAAACGGCCGATGCGGCTGCCCGGCGCGAACTATACGAGGAGACCGGGACCACGGGGGCAGAGATGCAGGTACTTTCCGACTATGCGGTGAAGATTGACGGAAAAACCAGTTTTGGCAGGCTCTACCTGGCGCGGATCACACATCGCGATCCACTCCCCGACTCCGAAATTGGTGAAAACAGGACAGCGAAAATCTCCCCCCTTCCTGCAACATACCCTACTGCACACAGGGCATTTCTCAATCTACTGAATGATTTCATTGGTCATACTAATTCAAAGCATCACCAAAAATAGTGCAGCATTGTTGCAAAGTTTCTTACATTTAGGTAGCCATTTCAATCGGAATTCAACGTAATTAAAATTAGCATCCTGTGAGTAAACTCATCACAAGGTTCGATACGGACCTGGAGATTCTCGTTGTGGAACCGGAAGAGAGCCTGGAAGCCGGCTATATCAAGGAATATTACAATTATCTGGGCAGCGATAAAACCTTGCCCAGGGAACTGAAATCCCTTTGCATTACAAAAGCAAGCAAGTACCCTGTAGAGACAAAAGATGTGGAAGATCTCGTGCACGCACTTACTGATGCTTGTAAGAAATACACCAGCATCAAAGAGGCATTCCTTGTTGAGGACCCATACATGACAGTGATCACAACCCTGTTTTCAGAAAAAGCCGACCTCCCCAATTACAGGTCGATGGTCTTCAGTACGGAGGAAGCGGCGATCAAATGGCTGCTTGAATAAGCCGTTATCTGCCTGAATTTTTCTATTTTTGTGGCCAAATTGATAATCATCATTCTATGAAGATCTCATATAACTGGCTGAAGGAGTACACAGATATTTCACTGGATCCCGAGGAACTGGGTAAGATCCTTACCGATACCGGTCTTGAAGTGGAGGGTATCGAGGAGTTTGAAACGGTACGTGGTGGTCTTGACGGAGTGGTGATTGGAAAGGTGCTTACCTGTGCGAAACATCCCAACGCTGACAAGCTGAGCGTGACTACAGTTGATATTGGTGGAGAAGAGCCGGTGCAGATCGTCTGCGGTGCACCTAATGTGGAAACCGGACAAACTGTTCCGGTTGCAACTGTTGGAGCGACGCTCTATCCCCATGGCAGTCAGGATGGTTTTACCATTAAAAAGGCAAAGATCAGGGGTGAAAGATCTGAGGGAATGATCTGTGCAGAGGATGAACTGGGCCTCGGGAGCTCACACGAAGGAATCATGGTGCTGAACGACGGAACATCGCCGGGAAGCAGTGCCGCCTCCTATTTCAGCATTGAAAAGGATGTCGTATTCGAAATCGGTCTTACGCCCAATCGGATAGACGGTGCCTCCCACATCGGTGTTGCAAGGGATATCGTCGCCTGGATGGTACAGAACGGAAAGGATGCGAAACTGAATAAGCCCGCCTTGGATGAATACGCCCCGGACAATAAGGACCTCACCATTGAGGTGAAGGTGGAAACACCGGAAGCCTGTCCGCGCTACTCGGGCGTTACACTAACCGGCCTGGAGGTAAAGGAAAGTCCCGACTGGCTGAAAAACAAGCTGCGGGCCATCGGGCAGGAACCGATCAATAATATCGTGGATATCACAAACTTTGTCCTCCATGAAACAGGTCAGCCCCTGCACGCATTTGATGCTGAGAAGATCAGCGGCAACCAGGTGATCGTAAAAACCATGCCGGATGGGACTTCATTTACCACGCTCGATGAGAAGGTGCGAAAACTTACCGGGAAAGACCTGATGATCTGCGATAACAAGGACGGAATGTGCATCGGGGGTGTCTTTGGCGGAATCGGTTCAGGAGTGACTGAAAGAACAAAGAGCATATTCCTGGAATCGGCCTGTTTCGATCCGGTATTTATCAGGAATACAGCCAAATATCACCAGCTCAATACAGATGCATCCTTCAGGTTTGAGCGGGGAACGGATCCCAACAATACAGTGTATGCGCTCAAACGTGCAGCACTTTTGATGAAAGAACTGGCCGGGGCAAAGATCTCCTCAGAGATCACAGACATCTACCCGGAACCCGTTGCAGATTTTGAGGTGCCGGTGAGTTTCAGTAACATGACCAGGCTGATTGGAAAAGAGATCGATCCAGGAACCATCAGGCGAATCCTTGAGTCACTGGACATCAGGGTGGAAAAGGAAGATAAGGAGGGAATGCTGCTGAAAGTTCCGCCCTACCGTGTTGATGTGCAGCGCGAGGCAGATATTGTCGAAGAGATCCTGCGTATCTACGGGTATAACAATGTGGAATTCGGACAGCACCTCAACTCAACACTGGCCTTCGTGGACAAGCCCGACCGTGAAAAGGTGGTCAACACCATATCGGATATGCTCACCGGAATGGGTTTCCTTGAGATCAAATCCAATTCGCTGACAAAAGAGGCCTATTTTAGTGAAGATGACAAGCAGGTGGTGAAGATCCAGAATGCACTCAGCCAGGATCTTTCGAGAATGCGGAAGAGTCTTTTGCCGGGCGGACTTGAGGCAGTCATCTACAACATCAACAGGAGACGGCCCGATCTGATGTTGTATGAATTCGGGAATTGCTATTTCCACGATCCGGATAAAGAGCCGGATCACCCGCAAAAGAGATATTCCGAAGAGTTTCACCTCGGAATCTTCCTGAGTGGAAATTATACGGGAGAGAACTGGATCACCGAACCGGTGCCTTCATCCTATTACCATATCAAGTCGACCGCCCTTTCAGTTTTGCAGAAGCTGAGTATCGACCATGGCAAGCTGAAGGTCAAAGAGGTGAGCAATGAATTTTATGGCCAGGCACTTGAATTCCACACTGGTAAAGGTCGTGTTATGATCGTTGGAAAAGTGAACAGTGCATACACCGAACTGTTCGACATTGATCAGGATGTTTTTGCCGCCGAACTGAATTGGGGACTTGTGCTCAGACTGCATAATAAAAGCAGGATCACTTTCCAGCCACTGCCAAAATTTCCCGAAGTAAGAAGAGACCTGTCCATGCTGCTCGATCGCGAAGTGAAATTTGAACAACTGGAATCGATCGCTTACGGAACAGAGAAAAAACTGCTCAGGGAGGTAGAGCTATTCGATGTCTACGAGGGAAAAAATATTGAAAGCGGGAAAAAGTCCTATGCCGTAAGCTTTACATTACTGGATGAGGACAAAACGCTGACTGATAAGCAGATTGATAAAGTAATGAAAAAGCTTGCAGGATCATTCGAAAAACAACTTGGTGCAGTGATCCGGGGCAATTGATTGAAAATTTTATTAAATTACCACATCCCTATCCCAACTGGCACAGTTATTGTGCAAAATTTGTGTTTCTGAAATACCCGTGAAATAAAAATACGGGTGTTGACTAAAACCTGCTCAGACAAAGGAAAGGCCACGTTGATCTGACCTAGCCTTGTAAGGAAGTTCATTATTAACTACACATCTTAGATTTATAACAGGAATGCACAAAAAGTTTCTATTTCCATTGGTTATCCCGGTCATATTGATGACCGGATGTGAATTTGAGTCCTATGAGGATTATGAGATTGATCCATACGATGGTGTGCTGAATTTCACACTTGTCACAAAGAAAGCCGAATGGCAAAACCGCTTCGACCATGCTGCGGTTGTCTTCCAGGACAAAATATGGGTGCTGGGAGGATACAACCCGGGGGAAGTTATGGATGACACCTATTACGAGGATGTCTGGTCCACAGAAGACGGCATACAATGGGAACTCGTACTGGATGATGCACCCTGGAAAGGCCGACGCGGACATTCAGCAGTTGTATATGACGACGGCTCGGGTGAGGCCATCTACCTGTTGGGTGGATTTTCCGTTGATGAAGAAACCGGTTACAGGCAATACTGTAATGATGTCTGGAAATCTGCCGATGGTGTAAACTGGACACAGATCAAGGAGAGAAGCTATCCCGGTCTGGACAGCATCGATACCTGGTTTCCACGAATGAACCACGCCACGGTTGTGGCAAATCACGGCGGACAGGATTACATGTTCATCATCGGCGGGCGCACACAACTTGAAGACCACAATGGATTTTATGCACATGAATACTTCAGTGACGTCTGGAGATCCAGCGACGGCATCACATGGGACAGTCTGCATAACAACGATTTCGGTATGCGTGCCGGACATGCAGCAGCTGTGGACCCTGCAACAGGAACCATCTACATCCAGGGGGGTATGCATGGAATCATTTTCGATACTGATGATAACGCGCCCCACCCGTCGGATGACTGGCACTGGCTGTGGAGTTCAACTGATGGTGTCAACTGGACATCCTCCTACGATTCCATCGTGAACAGCAGTTACCTGTGGAGATCCGAACACACAATGACATGGTACGAAGAGGGTCTCTGGACCTTCCCGGGTCAAACCACATCCACCATGCATTATCACTTTGCAAACAGTAACCATTATCCTACATGGCGGCTCGATGGCGGGAGCACATGGATGGTTGATTCGGAGGGATCTGACCTGAAGGGCCGTCACAGCTATGCGACAGTCATTTTCCAGGATAAATTATGGTTCCTGGGGGGCTTCACGAGCTTTCACGGGCAAAACAATGATGTATGGACCGCTGAACTTAACTAGAAGAATGATCATGAAAAGAATAATATTCCTGCTCCTGGCCTCCAGCGCCATGACAATCAACGCCCAGTTAATCGGAGAACAAACGAATTCAAACCCGGATCGTTTTTCCATCCCCGTGAAAAACTGGGACCTGCAAATCGTCGCAGATCAAAACTATTACCCGACCTACCTGGCCGATCCCCTTGGGATCCGTTTCGGAGTGTCCAGTCAGACCATGCACTACAGTGACTTTGAGCACTCCGACAAGGTCAATGAGAATGGCACCTATTTAGGGAAACTGGTAATCAACCCCGGTGTAAGATTCAGTCTGTTTAAATTCTCCCCGGAAAGTAATCCGAATCTTGGGGTCGAGATTGACCTCGGTGCGACCATCCCCACCTTTATGCGTGCGGGCAACCATGATGTGATCGGACTGGACGGGATCTACTATTTTGCAATTGCCGGAAAACCTACCGAATGGCTGGCCCTGAGGTTTTCCAAGCACCATATCTGCACACATGTGGGGGATGAATTTCCCGATCAAATCCAATCACCGACCGATTTCGATTTCCTGATCCTCCAGTTACCGGTCAGGGATGATTTCATCCTCTCTGCCGCTGCAAAACCCCTGTACTTCCTGGGAAATAAAGACCTTAATATCTTGCAGGTGTATGGAGATTTTGGGTTTTTTATGCCTGGAAAGGATTTTATGGGAGGAAGGCAGAACAAGCCACATCGTGATGCATACCTGAATCTGCAGGGAGGGATGGAGATCGAATACCACCTTCCCAACCGTTACATGGGTGGGGTCTTCACTGCACTCAATGTGAGTGCTTACCAGTTGAATGCCTATTCACCGAATATCTCTGCCATGGTGGGCTATATTTTTCCCCAGCAATGGAACAAAAAACGGTTGCGCATCGGGCTGAACTATTACAACGGCAGAAGCTGGAGCAACCAGTTCTATAACCGCAAGGAAAAATTTGTGGCATTTTTTGTCGAAGCGGATATTTAGGTCAGTCGAGAGGTGAGAGTGGAGGGTCGGGAGAGAAGTCGGCAGTCGGCAGTTCGCAGTCGGCAGCAGTGTGTCAGTAGCCGGCTGTGCCCTGAGCTTGTCGAAGGGCCCTTTGGCACAACATTTGAATGTTTTTGCTGCGAAAGGAGAACAATGATGAGAAAAATAGTTTTTATAATCATTCTTGCAATGCTTGGTTCCTTTGCAAATGCACAGGATACCGGAAAATTAAGTAAACGTGAACAGAGGAAGTTGCTCAAGGAAGAGCGGAAAAAAGAGGAGGCGAATGCTGCAGCAGAATATGCAAAGCTGGTGGACTACATGGTGAAGAACTCCGAATTTGTCCTCGAAGCAGATATGCTTTTCGACAAATATGGAAACAGTCAGCCCGTTAGCTCAACCGTAAACTTCATCTCGGTAGATTCTACCGAAGGTGTTTTACAGGTAGGTAGCCCGATGTACCTCGGACGCAACGGCGTCGGGGGAGTGACCATTGATGGCAATATCTCCGATTATGAGTTTACAAAGAATGAGAAAAGGGGAAGCTATACAATCAATTACAACCTGATCAGTCCAGTCGGGAGTTACGATGTCAACATCTCGGTCAGCGAATCCGGAAGGGCCGATGCCAGGGTCAGCGGTAATTTCTCAAGCGGATCACTGCGCTATTCAGGTAAACTTGTACATCCTAAACGAAGCAGGGTTTACAAAGGAATGGCACTTTAAATGGTCCCGGAATAGAATAGTGGCCAGATATTATAATTATTTAAAAGGTGCGTACAGGCATATACGCACCTTTTTAAATTTCAATTTGGTCTTACAGACTCAGCATCAATTTGCCGCAACAACCAGGTCTCAATCCATTGATATCGATGACAGGAAATCCTGGAAGGTCCTCCAGATGCAATTACTTAAAATTCTCCAGGGAATACTTGAACCGCTTGATACTTCGCTTTGGCGTTTTGATGAACTCCTCTTCGTGGATGTGCATATTCACGATCCCTTCATAGCCCTTTAATTGCTTGTTGATCTCCTTGCGGTTCTCCTCCATCTTCTGTTCAAGCTGGTCCTTCACACCATCTGCCTCAGCAGCATCCATGTCAGGATTCACCAATGCTTCAAGCCTGTGGTCATCGTTCATGAGCACCACCGATTCGGCAATATAGGGTAGGTTATTCAGCTTGGCCTCGATCTCCTCAGGGTAGATATTCTGACCCGATGGTCCGAGGAGCATACTTTTACTTCTCCCCTTGATGTAAACATAGCCGTCCTTGTCGGTCACCCCCAAGTCACCCGTATGCAACCACCCATCCTTGTCGATGGTGGCCGCTGTGGCCTCTTCATTCTTATAATAGCCATTCATCAGGTTTTCTCCTTTCACGAGAATTTCCCCGACTTCCTTGTAAGGATCTGAAGAATCAATCCTGAGTTCCATGATATCGTCCAGGATCTTTCCGGATGATCCGGGCCTTGAAGTTTTCCATCCATCATAGGAGATCAGGGGTCCGCATTCGGTCATCCCGTATCCGATCGTAAAAGGAAATTTGATCCGTTTGAAAAACTTCTCCACGTCGGCACTAAGCGCTGCTCCACCGAGAACAGCCTCTCGGAAACGTCCGCCGAATGAATCCATTACCTTTTTACGGATCGCCCCATAGAGCATATTGTTGATCCCCGGTATCGCCAGCAGCACCTTCATGGAACCCTTGGAGATAGTGGGCAACAACTTTTTCTTATATAATTTTTCAAAGAACAGCGGGATGAACATGATCAGGTGGGGCCGGATCTCTGCAAATGCTTTCAGCAACAATGGTGTGGCAGGGATCTTCCCGAGAATGGTCACATGCACTCCCTTGGTCAGTGGAAAGAGAAAATCAAAAGCACAACCATAACAATGTGCCAATGGAAGAACAGCAAGCATTTTTTCGCCCGCATTCAATTCAATGGAATTTCTTGCAAAAACCATGTTCCCTGCAAGACTGTTTGCAGACAGCATTACCCCTTTGCTGAAACCCGTTGTTCCAGAAGTATAATTGATCTCCACAAGTTCACTATTATCCACCTCGGGAAATTTCAGGAGATCTTTGGAGTATCCGTCGGGATATTGCTTTTTGAACAGCTCATCCATTTTGTCCACTGCATCCTTCAGCTTCTTTTTGGGTTTTGGAGAGATCACAGTAAAATCTTCGATGGCAACCGTTCCGATCAGCTTCTCCATATCTGTCTCCTTCAAACCCTCAAATATCGATTTGTCTGCAAAAAGCAACATGGAGTCCGAATGGTTGATGATGTTGGTGGCATCCTCAGGTTTGAAATCCGAAAGGATCGGCACCACAACAGCTCCGTAGGTGATCGTGGCCATAAAAGCAACACACCAGTTGGCCGAGTTCTTCCCGAATAGCGCGATCTTGTCACTTCTTTTTATTCCCAGTTCCCTGAAAAGAAGATGCATATTCGCCACCCTTTCTGATAGATCGCCGTAAGTGATCTCAGGCCCCTGGTAATCAGAAAGCGCAGGAAGATCCCAGTTCTCCCTGAAACTGTCTTCATATAACTTGATAAAATTCTGCTGAATCATCTTCTGGTAGTTTTGGTTTGCTTAAAGATATGAAAAATCGAAAAACAAGGAAACTCTGATCCCAATACATCGCTGTTAATGGCAGACAATTTCTTAAGATAAATGAAGGCTGATTCTAAAATTCTCAGGTAGTGATCAATCCAGTGGTTTCTCCTCGAAGTCCGCTGTATTCACCCATCACTCCCCATCGCCCGATCATGCATGTTCTGATATCAACATGACTGGATCATATCCGCTCCTCGACCACTTGCCAGTCAAGTACCTTCCAGAAATTTCCCAGGTATTCGGGACGCCTGTTCTGGTAGTCCAGGTAATATGCATGTTCCCAGACATCTGCAGTTAGCAGGGGTTTCAATCCATCACGGATCGGATTATCAGCGTTCGAAGTTGTTATGATGGAGAGCTTTTCCGCTTCATCGATGACGAGCCATGCCCATCCTGATCCAAAGAGTGCGGCAGCATCTTTCTCAAAGGCACCCTTGAACTGATCAAGTGACCCGAAATCTCGGTCGATCAAAGCCCGCAACTTGCCTTCAGGCTCCTCCTTCGGATCCGGTGAAAATGAGGTGAAATAGAATGTGTGGTTCCACACCTGTGCACCATTATTGAAAATACCTCCCTTGGCTTTTTTAACGATCGTCTCCAGGTCGGCATTCACAAAATCAGACCCGGGCAATAGTTTATTCAGCTTATCAACATAGGACTGGTGATGTTTTCCATAATGAAATTCCAGTGTTTTTGCACTGATGACAGGTTCTAAGGCATCCTTTGCATAAGGCAGGGCCGGTAGTTCAATAGACATAGTCTTTGTTTTTGGTTAGACTGATAATTTAAGGTAAAACTGTCAGACTATCAAGAATGACAAGGCGTTGTACAGCAGCTCCAGAATTAAGATTCGGGCAGCGCTTATTCATTAATTCTGACGGGCTGGCTTGTATAGTTCATCATGGTGATGCATGATGGTATCTACCCGCATTCCTCCAAACCATGTATTTTCCAACCGGATATTACGTGACTGTCTGATTATAAATGGCGCATTGACCACCTCTGCTACCTCGAGATCTCTGATATAAACATCATTAATTTCCCGATCGGGCCAACCAAGTGACCTGATACCGTAATTAGCGCGTTTTACTTTTACCCCATGGAGGTATATATCATGGAACCATGAAGGATACAGGCTGGTAGTGTCTCCATCATAATTCGGAACAAGTCCAACCACGTCATTAAGTACATTGTTGAACCTGCTGTTGACCATATAGATATCATGCACCTCTCCTCCTCTTTTTCGACTGCCTTTCAGATAAAGTGCCATATACACATACTGGGGTGAGAAGCAATCTGCAATGTAAATATCTGATGCCCCTCCCGACATCTCACTTCCGATGCAGACAGCATGATGGCCATGGAATACACAATTTCTTACAGCAACATTCTCAGTTTTGCCACCCAGCCGGTTCCGTTCTATATAAGGTGAGGAAATATCTTCAAGAACTGTACCTGTGATATCTACACCGAACATTCCCTCCTGGTCGCGTCCGGATTTGATCACTATGTTGTCATCGTGGTTATTGAAAATCACATTCTCAATCAATACATTCTTCGAGGATTCCACATCAATTCCATCATTGTTTACTACCTGGGCGTCATAGAGCAGATTCCTGAAAACCAGGTTTTCTGAAAAAACGGAATGCACCACCCAAAAAGGGCTTTCCTTTAGAAATATACCATCCATCAATACATTCCTGCACATAAAGAACTGGACCAGGTCTGGCCGCAACGCCATGTTGGTAAAACGCCTCTCACGCAACGGAATGTTCTGGTTGTTGACCTCACGTAAATGGATATAACCGGGTGTTTCCCCTACCTCCATATCAGCAATGTCACGTTCCCGGGCCCAACTTTGCCAGTGCTCTCCGTTTCCTGAAATTACAGGTTGTGCCCCATTCCCCTTTACTGCTTTAATGATGATATTTTCCTTGTTAAATGCACGTACGAGTGGAGAATAACCGTAAATAGTGGTCCCTTCATAACGTGTGATCACCCCGTCGCCTTCATTCATGAAATTGTCCCGGATTGTATCAAAACGGATCTCAATACTCGGATCCAGCAAGATTGCCAGATTGCTGGTCAGGTCCATCGGACCGGAAAACCTGTATACATCTGTCTCCTTGACCCATGCTTGCTTTCCACTGGTATGCCTGAAATAGATCACACCGCCTCCCCTCCGTTCAATTTCCCTGACGGCACGCTCAAATGCAGGTCGGAAATCCTTCGTCCCTGAGATATCAGGATGAAGCCCGGAAAATTTGATCATATCAATTGTATCCCCGCTGACTTCCGGAAACTTGATATTTCTGGCTATTTCATCAATCCGTTGATAAACATAGTCAGTGGTTGCATCAACTGTATCACCCTGTAATGCAGATTTTTTTCCACATGATGAAACAATAAGCATTACAGCGATCACTCCGGCAAGATTCCTGGACATCAGGTTTACTTTCATTCACTCTTTTTTATCATACAACAATCAATCCCTAAAATTATAAAAATAACTCACCCCCTCCTACTCCATCCTTTGTCCTCTGCGAACTGCCTACTGATCTTGCCATTTGCCCATTGCCTCAGCTATTTTAGGATTTCTTCTGTGAAGACTGCAGACTGCGAACTGCCGACTAACTCTCGACCCTCAACTCTTACCTCTCTTAACTCTCCTCTCTTAACTCTCCTCTCTCCACTGTTAATAACCTCTGAAAACCTCCCTCATCCATTCCTGTACGGTTTTCCATCCGAAACATTATCTTTGCAGTGAATTTGGATCAGCACCGATCCCAGTCCTTATCTCAACTGATCCTCATCAGCATTTTTAACATCATTAAAACCATACCGTGCAATGATCGGATTCTTTTCTATCAATCATGACAGGATAATCGCAGTACAACTTCAGGAACCGCCCGCTGAAGAGACAAGGCAAAAACTGGAATGGGTTTTTGGAAGTGCGAAATACCTGGAACAGAAATCCATCGAAGGTTACTTTGTGGGCCCCAGGAAAGAGATGATCACCCCTTGGAGCACCAACGCGGTTGAGATCACGCAGAACATGGGAATCAGCGGGATCTCCAGGATCGAGGAATACTTCTCAGTCCCTGGTCCGGACTCCACCTTCGACCCGATGCTGCAGCGGATGTACAACGACCTCGACCAGGAGATCTTCACCATCAACAAGGAACCGGATCCCGTCCTCCAGGTTGAAAATATTTCCGCATACAATAAAAAAGAGGGACTGGCACTTAGTCCGGATGAGATCCAGTACCTTGAATCTGTGAGTAAAAGGATAAAACGCAAACTCACCGACAGTGAGGTATATGGATTTGCACAGGTCAACTCCGAACACTGTCGGCATAAGATCTTTAACGGCACCTTCATTATCGACGGAGACGAAAAAGAATCCACCCTCTTCTCACTGATAAAGAAAACCACGAAGACAAATCCCAACCATGTTGTTTCGGCTTACAAAGACAATTGCTCATTTGCAGGCGGACCGGTGGTTGAGCAGTTTGCCCCCGAAAGGCAGGACACCTCGGCCTATTTCAGGATCAGCGACGTGGAGACAGTGCTCTCCCTGAAAGCCGAAACGCATAACTTCCCAACCACAGTGGAACCATTTAACGGTGCCTCAACAGGGACCGGCGGGGAGATCAGGGACAGGATCGCAGGCGGAAAGGCTGCAATACCGATGGCCGGAACAGCTGTGTACATGACCTCCTACCCCCGGCTTGACGAATCACGCAAATGGGAGCAAAACATGGAGGAACGTCCCTGGCTCTACCAGACACCGGAGGAGATCCTGATCAAAGCCTCCAACGGTGCCAGTGATTTCGGCAACAAGTTTGGCCAGCCCCTCATCTGCGGAAGTCTGCTTACCTTCGAACACCAGGAGAGCATGAAGAAGATGGGATTCGACAAGGTGATCATGCTGGCTGGCGGTATCGGCTTTGGTAAAAAGAAAGATGCTGAAAAAGATACCCCTGAAAAAGGTGATCTGGTAGTGCTACTGGGCGGGGATAACTACCGCATTGGTATGGGCGGGGGTGCTGTCTCCTCAGTGGATACAGGTCAGTTTGACAATGCCATCGAATTGAACGCTGTACAGAGGGCCAACCCGGAAATGCAGAAGCGCGTCTTCAATGCCATCAGAGCCCTGGCTGAATCGGAAAATAATACCATCGTCAGCATCCACGACCATGGGGCGGGCGGACACCTCAACTGCCTTTCAGAACTGGTTGAGGAGACCGGCGGGATCATAGACATGGATCAGCTCCCCGTGGGTGACCCTACTCTTTCTGCAAAGGAGCTGATTGGCAATGAGTCCCAGGAACGTATGGGGTTGATCCTGAAAGTGAAAGACATTGATGAACTCAGGCGAATTGCAGAACGTGAGAGAGCCCCGATCTACGTGATCGGCGAGGTAACGGGCGACCATAAATTCGTCTTCGAAAGTAAGATTTCCGGTGAAAAACCCATGGATCTAGAGTTGACCGACATGTTCGGGAAACCACCGAAAACGATCATGAAGGACAATGCCGTTGTTGAACAGTATCAACGGATCGATCCCGATCCCCTGCAGCTCGATGAATACCTGCAAAACATACTTCAGATCGAAGCCGTAGCCTGCAAGGACTGGCTCACCAACAAGGTCGACCGGTCTGTTACGGGGAAGATTGCAAAACAGCAATGTGCAGGTGAATTGCAACTGCCTCTCAATAACCTTGGAGCCGTAGCTCTGGATTACCGGGGGGAAAAGGGATATGCCACCGCCATCGGCCATGCTCCGGTAGCCGGACTCATTAATGCAGCGGCAGGCAGCGTGCTCTCCATCGCCGAATCACTGACCAATATCATCTGGGCACCCATGCCCGACGGGATCAAAAGCATCTCCCTGTCAGCAAACTGGATGTGGCCCTGCAGAAACAAGGGGGAAGATGCACGGCTTTACCAGGCTGCACAGGCTGCAAGCGACTTTGCCATCGACCTGGGGATCAACATCCCCACCGGAAAAGACAGTCTGTCAATGACCCAAAAGTACAAGGATGACGTGGTACAGGCACCAGGTACTGTCATCATATCCGCAGCCGGCGAAGTCACAGATATACGGAAAATCGTCGAACCAGTGATGAAACAGGAACCAGGTACCAGCCTGATCCATATTGATATGTCATCCGACGATTTCAAACTGGGTGGCAGCTCATTCGGCCAATCCATAGGCCTGATCTTCAAAGAGACCCCCACCGTTACCGATGCAGGCTATTTTGCCAAAACATTCAACATCATACAGTCACTTATACTGGAGAATAAGATTCTGGCCGGGCACGATATCTCCGCCGGCGGAATGATCACAGCACTGCTGGAAATGTGTTTCGCCAATGAAACAGGCGGAATTGATATCGACATTACAGGTTACAAGACCTATACTGCAGCAGTCCTGTTCAGTGAAAACCCGGGGCTCATCATCCAGGTGAAGGATGTGGAGGAGATCACTGCCCTGTTTGAGAAAGAGGAGGTCCGGCACAGCATCATCGGCCATCCGGCAGAAGGGAGAAAACTCACACTGCAAACCAGTGAGAAAAAGTGGGAGTTCGATATCAATGCACTGCGGGACAAATGGTTCAATACCTCCTACCTCCTCGACAGGAAACAATCGGGCGAGGAGCTGGCGAAAGAACGGTTCAATTCCTACAGGGACCATGCACTGAAATTTAATTTCGGGGATTTCAAAGGAACTTTCGGGTCTCTGGGAATCGATCCCGCCAGAAGATCGGAAACCGGTATTAGAGCCGCCATCATTCGCGAAAAAGGTGTGAACGGGGACCGGGAAATGGCATACCTGATGCACCTGGCGGGTTTTGATGTCAAAGATGTGCATATGACCGACCTCATTGCAGGACGTGAAACGCTCGAAGATGTGAATTTCATCGTATTTGTAGGCGGTTTCTCAAATTCCGATGTCCTTGGATCCGCCAAAGGATGGGCAGGTGCATTCAGGTACAACGAAAAAGCACGCCTGGCACTGGAACGATTCTATGAACGGGAAGACACGCTCAGCCTGGGGATCTGCAACGGATGCCAGCTGATGAACGAACTGAACCTGGTCACGGGATCGGCCGGGACCAGCCCCAGGATGCTGCACAACGATTCCGGAAAATTCGAATCCGGCTTCCTGTCCGTCAACATCCCTGAAAACGAATCCGTCATGTTTGGCAGTCTGTCTGGCATGGAGCTCGGTGCATGGGTGGCACACGGAGAGGGCAAATTTACCTTCCCGTCATCCGAAGGATTCCAGATCGTAGGAAAATACAGTCATTCTGCTTAT
>CAKZNC010000079.1 GCA_937129385.1 uncultured Bacteroidota bacterium | reverse complement strand
TCAGCTTCTGAAATCTTTGCTTGTCCTTGTCAAGGTAATAGACTCCACTATTCCTGGTTCCTGACCAGACGGTTCCCCGGGAATCTGTGTACATCGCATTGGTCTGCGATTCAATGAAAGGGTCATTGATGGGAGGGAAGTTTTCAAATTCTTCATTCATAAGGTTATAGTAGGAGATCCCGCCAAGGTTCGTTTTTATGAACAGGTGAACGCTGTCATGCTGTGCAACCCAGAGCACATTATTTGTTCCCATGCCGTATTCACCATGATAGTCGGAATCGACCACCTGGAAAGGAATATTTTTAGTACTGAACTTGGCGACTCCCAGGTGCAGGGAGCCGACCCAGGTATGCCCGCGATGGTCTGCGTATACCGAGCCGATCCATAAAGGGTTGTCATCCATCCTGTATACATCCTTTACTGCAGAAGCTACATCTGAAAGGGTATCAAGAAATGACGTCCTGATCACTCCATTATTGACCGTCCCCAGCCAATAATTATTGTATTCATCGATACTGATCTCATTGATCATTTCGCCTGGAAAAAAGCGCAAATCATGCTTCAGGAATCGCAGGTGCTCAACATCATATACGATTCGCATTAACCCTGACCGCGTAGCCACATAAATGAGGTTTTCCTTTTTACCGAATTGTAAATCTGACGCATCTTCGATATCATAGAGAACTTTGTTTAAGGTATTGGTCCTATAATCAAAATGATACAGCCCTTCTGATGTGGCACAGAGGAAATGATCACCACCCAGACTGAGTATGTCATTGAAAACAGATGATGAACTCAAATCTCCTGTTGAGCCTACAGATCTTTTAAAATTATAATCCTCACTGAAGATCAGTATTCCCTCGTTCTCCGTCAGGCAAAAGATCTCCTGTTTCTCCCGGGAAGCATATATACTGGTGATAATCGGACCTTCCCTGTCTTTGCGCAGGAAGGAGTTGGAATAAACTGTATGACACCGCTGTTCCGAATGGATATAAACCGTAAGACCATTGTCAGTTCCAATAAGGATATTTCCATTGCTGTCCTCACACAATGATCTGACCCTGTTACTGATCAGCGGTTTATCGTCCAGCGTGGACCTTATATGGATAAATTCATATCCGTCAAAAATATTCACACCATCATAGGTTGCGAACCACAGGTAACCATCTGTATCCTTTAAAATATCCGTCACATCATTGTGGGTCAGACCATTTGTGATGTTATAGAAATCTAAAGGGAGGAGCTCATTTTTCGGATCAAGACCTTGTGCAAAAGTGATCTCTGACACAAACAAGATCAAAAACATGAACAGAAGAATACGGTAATTCCTTTTCATTATCGTTTCCAAATTGACGGACCTTCTCTGACTAAAAATGGCAGGTATCAAATTTATAATCCTGAGAATTTGCTGTAAATGTAAGCAGAAAAATGAATCCTTTTTCAACAGCAAGAGGTAAGTTATTTCAGTCGGTCCGCAAGGCGCATTCTGAAAATAATTTTATATAATATTCCGATATATCGAAATGTTTTATATATTTGTGTCATGATATCAAATGAATTATTAAAGGGAACCCTGAAAACCATCGTGCTGAAACTCCTTTCGGAGAACCACAGGATGTATGGCTACGAAATCACCAGGGAGGTGGAAAAGATCTCCGACGGGAAGATCCAGCTCTCCTGGGGTGCCCTCTACCCTACTTTGCATAAGCTGGAGAAAGACGGCCTCATCATTGCCGAAGAATACAACATCGGCAAAAGGGTGCGGAAGTATTACCGGCTGACCCCCGAGGGGGAGAAAAGTTCGAACGACAAAGTGGAAGAGTTTTCCGAGTTTGTCAGGATCATGGGCAAACTATTGAAGCCCTCTTCCGGATTCAGTCTGAACTCTGCATGAAGCCAGTGAACTATGCATGAACTCAGGGAACAGGAGATTGACTTGATCTCCGTGGATATTGATCAGCATGGACTCACCTTCGTCCCGCTGAAAAACGAACTCCTGGACCACATCTGCTGCCAGGTGGAAGAAAAAATGGACCAGGGTATGACCTTTAACGAGGCCTACCGCAAAGTCCGTACAGAAATGGGGAAAAAAAGGATCAGGCAGATCCAGGACGAAACACTCACATTCATCAGTAAAAAGTACCGCCGTATGAAACGAACAATGTATGCACTCGGTGTGGCCGCACCCATTATCCTGCTGGCCGCAGCCGTATTCAAGATCAACCACTGGCCCGGGGCCGGTCTGCTCATGACCACTGCACTATTTGTCGGTGGAATTCTCTTCCTTCCTGTATTCGTAATGGTAAGGATACGTGACACCCGCCGGCAGGATGAAAATGTCCCACTGGCGATCTACCTTATAGGAATGTTCACCGGGATGATCACCATCCTGGGCACACTCTTCAAGGTACAGCACTGGCCAGGTGCCAGTATCATGCTTACCCTGGGACTGGCCGGACTGGCACTTGTTTTCCTGCCCATGTACGCCTCCTACAGGATCAAAGAGTCGAAAGAAAAAAACATTCCATCCAATCGCCGTATCTGGATCGGCGGAACTGCTGCCGGAATATTAATGATCCTGGGTGCCCTCTTCAAGATCATGCACTGGCCTGGCGCAGGAATAGTGCTCATTATCTCCTGGACCCTTGTTGCGATCATCCTGCTGCCCCTGATTGTACTCAACCAGCTCAAACAGGAACAAAACAAGGTCAACAACTTTTTTTCAATCCTCGTGGTGACCATCACAGTTGCCGTTTTCATCCTGGCTTTGACAAGAAGCACCCCCTATTACTATGTGGCCGGGTATTTTGACCTGGATCACAGGTACATAGGTGTCAGCAATTACTTTGCAGCCAATCCTGATAAGAAGGATTCTGAACAATCCACAGCAAATTTTGGAAAGATAAACCCACTGACCCAAAATGCAGAGGATATCTCCATCTATGTCAGGCAACTGAGACAGGAACTGGTTGACCATTATTCAGAAGATGAGGACCATCCGGTGAAAGAGGGCGGTCAGATCGATGTCAGGGAAATGTATAACGTGGGCATTTCGCATCAACCCTACAACCTGATCATCGAGCGGGACCAGAACAAGCTTTTTGAAATGCTCAGATCGTACCGTGAACAGGCCCTGGAAATGGAACCAAATGAGGAATTGCAACACTTTTTAACAACCGACTTCTCATTCAACATCCCTGAGCCATTCGAGCCCGATAAATGGTGGGAACACTGCTATACCGGTCCGCTTTTCCATTCACTGGCTGTACTTGCCTCTTATGAGACTGCGGTAAGACTCGTGGAACGGGAGCTGCTCCTGTCAGAGCAAACCAGACAAAACTAATATATGCGGGTCATCCCTTACCAGTTTCGGGATGACCCTTCTCTTCATCAGCACCTCCGAATGGGATCATCACGAAGCCGGCTCCTGATCAACCAATATCCAACCCGGTTTCACTTCCGGTATTCCAGCACCAGCGAAGGATCCACCGGGTAACGCCCGAACTTCGATCCGTATACCGCAATGCCCCCTTCTCCGTTCGTCCGAAGTTCAATCTCCAGCTCACCGGCCTCAAAGGCCGCCTTTAGCACCCGCCTGGAAACCGGCACTTTCACCAGGTACCCGTACGACCCTGCCTCACGAAGTTTCCTGTCCTGCAGCTGGTGGTGCCACGACAACACCCCCCTATGATCGGCCGGATCATCCGGCAGCACCTCTGTCTGCACCCTCTCCCCATTCAACGAGATCGTGATCTCAGACGGAAACGTCGTCTCATCGGTCATCGGATACGAATTGGGATTGGCACTGTTCGACACCCTCGAACCACGCATGAAATCACGGTTTGCATCATATTCAACCTGGTCCTTTACAAAAAACTCCTTGGCCGAAACCTCCACCATAAACGATGCATCCCGGAGCCCTTTCAGCGACGTTTCCACTGGAACCGGGATCGTATACCTGAAATAGCCCTCCCCGGCCCCGTTCACCTTCAGTCCGTCCAGTACATTCCACTGCTGCAGGCTCCATTCGGCCTCACTGAACCGATCCGCAGCCACGCTCAGCACCTCCGTTGCAGGGATCTCATCCCCACCGGTCACCTCGAAATGCATGAAATTCCGGTGCAGCACCTCTCCTGCCGCATCCTTTACCCAGAACCGCAAAATTGCCAGTCCGCCCATCTCTGGCATCTTCACCTGCAATGGCTCCAGCTCCTCCTGCATCCAGGGCGTATAGGGTATGCTGAACGTTCCGTTCGCTCCTGCCGATTTCACACCTACATGGTTGGTAAGCTCTATCTCCCAGGCGACACTTAACTGATCCCCGAAGTCATCTCCAGTCATCACCGACAGCACAAGTGGGACCTCCACCTCGAGACCTGCGCCGACTGTTTGGCAAATCTCATTCCCCGTCGACAGGTAGACCGCGGAATGAAAGTCATTCACATCCATTCCTTCCAACAGGTCGCCTAGGCCTGTATATTTTTCTGTGCGATCAAATCGCCAGTAACCGTTCCATTCGTTGATCACGTCATGGTGCTCGGTGTACAGCCATCCTGCCACCCTCGGGTACATCCTGAAACTGTTCATCATCCGGTGGTAATCCCAGCTCCAGTCGATATCCCCCGTGCTCCCCTGGTAACCCCACACATTCCCGCACTCGGAATTGATGTTGGGCTGGGTTCCCTGCTCAAACCCCTCCTCGAAATGGAAAGTGCTCCCCTCAAAAGTATTTTCCGTCACCCGCTCCAATAAGTTTTCCCATTCCCACCCTGGAAGGTAGGCGTGCCAGGAGTTGATATCCGTCTCCGTATGTCCGCGTCCGCAACAGATGGAATTGTCCTCCACCAGCCGGGTCGGATCCAGCGATTTAGCCAGGTAGTACATCGATGCAACCCAATACTGCGTCCTGGGCAGGTATTCGCGGATATTGTTCCCCTCCGAATCTTTCCCGACGTTGGTGAACAACCCCCACGTCTCATTGAAACATACCCATGAAAAGATCGAAGGGTGGTTATAATCCCGCCGGATCATCTGCCTCAGGGTATATTCCGACTCCTCCTGCATGCGGCTGCCAGGCTCTCCCCAGCTGTTGGGCAGGTCCTCCATCACCAGCAGCCCCAGTTTGTCGGCCCAGTAAAGCTTCCGCGGCACCTCCACCTTGATATGTGTACGAATGCCATTCAGACCGATGGACTTGCTGCGCAGGATCTCCTCCTTCATGAACTGATCGCTTGGGAAGGTATAAAATCCTTCAGGGTGGTAGGATTGGTCAAGTGCAAGTTGAAGATAGACCGGGTCCCCGTTGAGTGCAACATAGGGAATATCGGTACCCGGCAGCACCTCGACCGAAATCTTCCGCATACCGAAATAGGTATGCACCACATCACCTTCCAGGTTTGCTTCCACTTCGTACAGATAAGGATCATCCAGGTCCCACCACCGGGCATTCGGGATGGATATATCAAATTCCACTTTCCTGCTGCCGGCCGGAACGGTCACCTTGCTGTGAACCGGCTCCACCGGGGTCTGTATGGCAAGCCGAAAATCCAGCTCCTCGTCTGCTTCACCAGGCAGGTAGGCAGTCACTTTCACACTGCCATTGTCGATATCCGGCGTGAAGTGGATGGCATCAAGATAAGATTCACCACGCGCCTCCAGGTAGACGGTCTGCCAGATCCCC
>CAKZNC010000078.1 GCA_937129385.1 uncultured Bacteroidota bacterium | reverse complement strand
CTGCAGCAGGGCAAAGCTTACTACTTTGAAGCTTATCACAAAGAGATCATCAATGACTACCAGCTCACGATCAGCTGGTCGGGACCCGGTTTTGCACAGCAGGTGGTTGCACCACCCTACCTTGTCTCCGGACTTGATCTGCAGAAACCATCTGCTCCGGCAAATTGCCATATCGCAGCCAGGGGTAGCGAAGAGGTGATCGTTGAGTGGGACGAATCGACCGATGACAACAAACTAACGGGCTATAAAGTGCTTGTGAATGGTTATGTTTATCTGGATTCAATCTTTACAAACACATCCGTAAGGATCAGCGGTCTGGACAAGGAGTCGGACTACAGCATCGCTGTGCTTGCAGTGGACGAATTCATGAATCACTCGCTGCCATCCAGGAAGCTGACTTTCACTACTTACGGAGACGATGCCAATGCACCGACTGCACCCGGAAACCTGGCAGTTACAGGTACAACCATATACAGTGTATTGCTTTCATGGGATGCTTCCACGGATGCTGAAACAGAGGTGTACGGGTACAATGTATACCAGGACGGCAGCAGCGAGCCACTGAACAGTGTGCCGATGCAAGATCTCGAGTTTAAAGTAAGCTCACTCGAAGCTTCGACACAGTTTGACTTTGTAGTCAAAGCAGTGGATGCTGCCGGCAATGAGTCGGATGCTAGCAACCAGGCTACCGTTACAACACTTGCTTTTGACTGGCAAAACACCGAGGAGGAGGAGATGATCGGACAGGTGGATGTTACGCTGACACCGGTGACCAAAGCAACTGGATTCGCAGTGGAAGGTGGTTACCACCTGGGTAGTTTGCTCGTGTCAAACAAGGTGTCTTACGGTTCTTTTGAAAGTGATTATATCACTGATTTTGCCTCCACAAATGATCTGAACCAGATCGAGAAGGTAGCATCGAATGTGACTGTCTCGCCGGAGAATGCAGATGTGTATGACGGTGATCAGTCACTCAAACTGACAACCAGTCCGGGTGGCTACTTCCGTAACCATGCCAGCATCACCATGTCACCGCAGTACACTTACCTGGTGAGGTTTGCAGCAAAAAAAGATGCCAGCTACAGCACAGATGACATTGATATTCGCGTGCTGAAAACAACCGGAGGAAATGTTGTTGCACACCAGTCTACTGTGTACGGACTTACCACCGATTGGCAGGTGTTTGAGGTTGAATTTACCGGAATTGAAAATGCCCTCAATGCCTGGTGGATCGAATGGGGTTTCACAAGTGCTGGAACGGTCTACTTCGATAACGTGGAAATGCATATCAAGGAATACTATGATCCTTCAAGCAAATTCACCACCATCGGAATGGACATCCTGCAGGACCTGAAACTTGCCGGTATCAGGTGGGGGGCTATCGATGCCAACTTTGAGTCACTGTCGAATTCGTCAGGGCCTTACCAGACCAACACGCTGACCTATGCAGACTTTGCCTATATCAGCAGTCAGCTGGGCGGATATTCACTCATCACGGTAGGTGTCCACGACGGGGCATATGACAATGCTGGTACCATTGAGTTTAATTCCGACAATGCGACTGATTTCTTTAAGGATAAGAATACCTTCACAGACTTCATGGAATACCTTGGAGGAGACGGCTCGACTGAATGGGGCGCCAAGCGTATTGCTGAAGGTTATACCGATAACCTCATTGAGAGCAACAATGCGCTTGTTGTTGAACTGGGTAACGAAGTCTGGGGTTCTGTGGCTCACGGAGCCTACTCATTTGGCCAGGATTACCCGTATTACACGGAATGGTCGAATGATGTGGCCGGTAATTACATCAAAGAATCACCTTTCTACAACCCAGACAAATTGTTCGTCAGTATCAGCGGACGTTCACCCGACCAGTCATGGGGTGTGAATGAGAACATCTACAGCAATCCGAATGACGAGCTCGACTGGATCAGCCTCAGTGGATACATGGGTGGCAATATGAATTACGAAGCCGGCGTTGATCCGGGTGAAACTGAGCTGGATTACCATAAGAACGGGTACGTCAATTTTCAATCGAAGATTAACGGTCTGCATGAAAACCAGAAGCAGATGCTCAGGAGCATGGAGCGGATCCTTCCTGCATTCTTCTATGAAGGGAACATGACCACGACCACATATCATGGTTCACTAGGTCAGGCCATTACTTTTGGTGACTATTATGCAACCGGGATGGAAAATGGCGTTGCGATTCCGAGTGTATTCTGCCTCCAGGGTGGACAGTGGAGACTGATTGATGATCTGCCAACACTCAGGAAGCGCCCGATGTACTATGTCACCAGGGCTTTCAACAATGCAGCCCAGGGCGGGGTGATCCTGGAATCAGAACTTCATTCAATGGATACCATCCATGATGCGAATGGTTTCCCGATCGACCTGCCAAGCCTGGGTGTCCACGCATTTGCAAATGGAGAGAACTACTCAATCGTATTATTCTCCAGGAGCTTTGAGCATAATTATCACGCTAAGATCAACCTGCCGGACGATATCGGTGCCACTGCAAATGGTAAGATGTATACCCTCACCGGGGAGGCCTATAACAGCAAAAATGTCACCGAAGACACGGTTGATGTGACCGTCACTGACGGTATGGTTGTCACAGTTCCTGTTCACGGAATGGTTGTCCTTACATTCACAGCCGATGACAAAGGTCTGGATGCACCGATTGGCAACCGCCTGATCGACCAGGCTGCCAGTCTGTCTATTACCACAGAAGATGACAGAACGCTGATCGACGAGCGCCTGGATGACCTCGAGGTGTATGCGCACCTTTCACCGGATGACATCTTCTTCAAAGAGGTAAAATGGGAAGTTCTCGGCAATGAGCCGGAGAAGGTGAAACTGATCAACTATGGTTCATATATCAAAGTCAAGGCACTTGGTAAAAATAATGGCACCATTACCGTTGTTGCCAGAACTGTTGACGGCTCAGGACTCTCAGAAGAGGTGGACATTGAGCTTACCAACCAGGTGGTTGGCATCGAGAAGGAGTTCGCAGAGCTGGGTATTGAGATGTATCCGAACCCTGCAAAACAGCAGGTCTTCGTTGAGCTGCCCTTCGAAAATGCAGCCATCTCAGTCATCAGTGCACAGGGTGCCGTGATGATGAATCATAAACTGTTCACAGGCAGAAACGAGATCAACGTATCTGCATTGCAATCAGGACTCTATTTTCTCAGGGTTGAAACCCCGGAGGGAGTTGCTGTCAAAAAGTTTGTAAAACAATAGCAGACGACCGTCTGTTCTGAATAATTACACAGGGTGTACCGGGTTGACCCGGTACACCCTTTTTATCAACCAGGCAGGGCTGCCGGGATCACAAACTTACCGGCAATGCCCGATCCTGATCATTTAAAAACAGATGAAAAAAGATCTCCAGGACGCAGCCGTTGAATTTGCAAAGAAAAAAATGGCTGCATTCGATGCCGGACATGACTGGCAACATATTGAGCGGGTACGGAGGATGGCACGTCATATTCAGCATAAAGAAAAAGCAGGCGACCCCGACGTGGTGGAACTTGCTGCCATTTTACATGATATAGCCGACTCCAAATTTCGCAAGGAAGATGCTGAAGACAGCGGTTCCATGGCGTACCGGTTCCTGGTGAAACAGGGGTTGGATCCCGTGAAAGCCAAAGCGGTCCGCAATGTGATCGATCATATATCCTTCAGCAGTGGCTTCTCGGACAGGGAATTCGATTCAGTGGAACTGCAGATCGTGCAGGATGCTGACCGGCTGGATGCCATGGGGGCGATCGGGATTGCGCGGGCATTCAATTATGGGGGATACAAGAACAGGGCGCTGTATGATCCGGAGCGGGAGCCTGCACAATATGACTCACCAGGCGCATATCGTAAGTCGGACGCCCCTACCCTGAATCACTTTTACGAAAAACTGTTTCTACTGAAGGAGCTGATGAATACCACCACCGGTAAAGAGATCGCACGCGAGCGTCATGATTTCATGGTCGCTTTCGTTGAACAGTTTAAAAAAGAGTGGAACCCCACCTGATCTGTCAGCGTTTCTAGTAGAGGAAATTCAGGTTGATATAAAGACCTGTTTCTCCATCCTGTGCCCTTGCGGCAATACCGTAGTCGACCGTCACAATGAAGTTCTGGTTAAGCACGAAATGGACACCACCGCCATAGCCGATGTGAGGTATCTCTTTTACATTGGGATCGATGTGCTGTGCAGCTTCGGGATGAGTCAGCAACAGGTCGTCGGGCCATTCCACCTGCTGTGTGACCATTCCGGCATCGACAAATCCTGACAAAGCGATATAAAAATTCTGTTTCAGGAATTTTGTCTTCAGGATCTTCCCCCTGACCTCGAAGTTTCCGTATGCAAACCCTTCACCCACGATGCGGTTTCGCCTTACTCCTCGCACAGTCTTGGAACCGCCCACACCGTCGGTGGTCAGTTTCGGAGCCGTATTAAAGAGATAGGGCAACATATAAAAGGGCATCTCACCGAAGATCTTTCCCTGGTAGGAGACCCGGTAGGCAACATTCATCCACTCCGGTATGATCGTGAAATACTGGCGATGGGTGAAAACCAGGCGGCCATAGCCGTAATCGGTATTGCTCAGGAGGGAAGGAACATAGTGTAGCTGCATCTCGGTCCAGATCCCTTTGAATGGGTTGGGTTCATTGTCGCGCGTATCGTAGATCAGTCCTCCTTTCAGCAGGGTATGTGCACCTCCGTTGGCTTCATCGGCATCAATGATCCCCCAGTCGATATAATCTTCATACAGACTATTGTCGGAAAGGAGGTTATCGGTCTTCCCCTCGTTGAGTTTATCCACATCCACCGGGTCGATCTTGTTGTTGTAGTAGCCTGCACCTGCGAGCCACCTGAACTTCTGTCCCACGATCTCACCCTGGAAGTCTGCCTTGACCCGTATCAGTCTTCTTGCATGCCTGTAATAGAGTCGGTCGGAAAGGTCATCGGCCGGATTAAGATCAATGGCAAGGTCGCTAAGTCCCAGGTCGTACCTGGACTCGTAGCCGTTGAATCCATAAAAATCAAGCGCCTGTTCGGTCAGCACACTCCCTTCGAAGAAGGAGCGTATTCCCGGGATCAGCTTGTCTGTATCCCAGGTGATCTGGTTGATTCCACTGCCTTTTGTTGTGCGGGACCATTCCAGGTATATCGAATGATCGTACATCGGGTACCTGGAGCCATCTCCGAAGTTATAGAGGTTGACAAGCGCTCCATATTTGAAGCCCTGATCGGCGTCGTAGGCCACCACCGGGACACCGCCAAATGTCCAGCCGGTTTTCACATCCTCTGCTTTCTTATCCGGGGATGCTGATGGTTCGTCCTGGGCCTGGAGAGAAATTGTGACAGCGATCAGGATGACCGCCCAGCGTAGCTTTTTCATGGATTAGGTTTTTGGTTCAGTTGTGAGGTCAATTTAGAAATAATTTCATCTCTATCTTACTGGTGACCTCATTTTTTTCTTCCAACCGGTCTTGGAGTGGTTGCGTTTTTTTGATTTCCCGGGGGCTGATGCAGGCAGAAGAGGTGGATTCAATGCTGGATTACGGAGGTGGAAAGAGGGAATGAAATCTCTTCTCCCTATGAAATTCGCATGAGATTCTTTACTTTTAATCCAAATATCATCTGTATGAAGTACCTGAAGTTGCTTTTCCGAATCATCGGGCTCATGCTCGTCGTCTTCATAGTTTTCCTTGCATTTGCCACCATCGACAATTACAACCCCGACCCTGAGACCATCGTATATGAATCGGAAGACCCGCGTGCAGTCTACGATTCGGTCTTCAGCATGGTAACCTGGAACATCGGCTATGCCGGTCTGGACAGCACCATGGATTTCTTTTACGACGGGGGCGAAAAGGTCCGGCCCGATCAGTCTGAAGTCCGCCGTAACGTCAAAGAGATCATATTCACCCTCGATGATTTCCGTGACCGGGATTTTCTGTTGTTGCAGGAGGTGGATAAAAATTCGAAGCGGAGTTACAGGGAGAATATCTATGAAATCATCGCCGGAATGCTTCGCGACCACCATTCAGTTTTCGGAATAAATTACGATGTTGCTTTTGTTCCACTTCCACCCACCGAGCCCATGGGAAAGGTGCTGTCGGGACTACAGACCCTCTCACTGCCCGAACCGGCCCGCGTGGAAAGATATAGTTTCCCGGGAAACTATTCCTGGCCCATGAGCGTGTTCATGCTTGACAGATGTTTCCTTGTGAATCGTTATATGGTCCCCGGCGGCAACCAGCTTGTCGTGATCAATACACACAACTCGGCGTATGACGACGGCACCTTGCGGAGTCAGCAGATGGATTTCCTGAAGGAGTTTATCCTCGGGGAATATGAAGAGGGGAACTATGTTGTGGTGGGTGGTGACTGGAACCAGTCGCCGGCAGATTTTGCCCCGGGATTTTCCGGGGACCTGTTCGACACAGACAACCTTACCTACATCGAAAAAGGATATCCGGCCCTGGACTGGACCTGGGCGTATGATCCCTCCATTCCCACCAACCGGAGGGTATTGACTCCATACCGCAGGGGAACCTCCCCGACCACGGTGATCGATTTTTTCCTGTTATCCCCCAATCTTGAGCTCCTCGAGGTAAGCGGAGTTGATCTTCAATTTGCCTATTCCGATCACCAGCCCGTAGCAATGAAATTCCGTATTCAATAAACATCAAATCACCCTTATGAAAACTTTCCGCCGTATTCTACTTGCCGTCATCATTGTCCTGGCAGTGGTCGCTGTCGCTGCCATGCTGTTTCTCAGAAGTGTAAAAACCAGTGCCATTCCCGATTATGCTGAATCGGTCGACCTGGAAAACCTCACCGAGGAGGTCAGGGTAATCCGCGATTCCCTGGCCATCCCGCACGTTTATGCAAAGAACGAGCAAGACCTCTACCGGGTGGTCGGGTACCTCACCGCCCAGGACCGTCTCTGGCAGATGGACCTGATGCGCAGGATCACCGTCGGCAGGCTGTCCGAGATATTTGGAGCGGAGATGCTGGATGCAGATCAGCTGTTCCGGGCCTTTGATTTTTCGGCGAAATCGGCCCGCGTCCTTGAGTCCACAGATCCTGAGATCGTAAGGTGCCTCGAGGCATACACCGATGGAGTGAACCAGTTCATACGTTCCCACCAGAAAAAACTGCCCTTTGAATTCCGGCTGCTCAGCTACCAGCCTGAAGAATGGACGATGATCCACACCATCAATCTCATCGGGTACATGGCCTGGGACCTCACTTCGGGCTGGTCGACAGACATGGCCATCTACAAGCTGTCCCAGGCAGTGAGTGACTCGTTGTTGAATGAGCTTCTTCCATGGGACAACGACTTTAAGACGCGGTTTGTCTACCCCGACTATCTCGACGAGCATCCCGAACTGGCGACGCACACCACCATCGAATCCGCCGTTGAAGCGATCAACAGGCTGGGGCTACAGGTATTCGAGGCCTCCAACAACTGGGCGGTGTCGGGCGAGCGCAGCGAAACCGGTTTTCCACTGCTGGCCAATGACATGCACCTTGGTTTCATGTCACCCGGCATTTGGTACCAGATGCACCAGGTAGTGGAGGGTAAACTGAATGTTACGGGCGTGGTGCTGCCGGGCCAGCCTTATGTAATTTGCGGTCATAATGAGGATATTGCATGGGGAATGACCAATCTCACTGTTGACAACCTTGACTTCTACCTGGAGACACTGAATCCGGAAGATACGAACCAGTACAAGCTGAACAGCGGCTGGGTGGACATGCGGATTAAAGAGGAGGATATCTATGTGAAAGGTGAGGATGAGCCGGTGCGACGCACCAACCGGTATACCCATCGCGGACCGGTTGTAAGTAAGTTCAGGGGGGTGCAGGACAAAACAATATCGGCGAGATGGATCGGGATGGATTATAGCAACGAACTGCGTACGGTACACCTCTTTAACCGCGCTTCAAACTGGGAGGAATTCAGGGATGCTGCAAGCACCTTCATAGCCGTGAGTCAGAACATCGTGTATGCCGATAAAAAAGGGAACATCGGGCTCCAGGCCGCCGGGGGCGTCCCGCTCAGGCCAAACGGACATATGATGGTGTTCCCGGGCGATACCACGCTGTATGATTGGGAAGAGGGGGACCGGGTGCCGTTTGAGATGCTTCCGTACAGTTATAATCCCGAAGGCGGTGCGGTGTCGAGTGCCAATAATAAAACTGTTGGGGATGACTATCCCTATTATATCGGGACCTGGTTCTCCCTGCCCAACCGGATCGACAGGATCAGGGAGATGTTGGCAGGAACCGAAAAACATTCTGTTCAGAGCTTCAGCGAAATGCAATCCGACCAGCTGTCGGCCTTCGCAAGGCGTCTGACCCCTGTATACCTCGATGTCCTGGACGGGAAAGTGACGGGAACGGCTGCGGAAGCGCTGCAGGAACTGACGGGCTGGGACTACACGATGGCACCTGAACTTGCTGCACCACTTTTATATGAACAGCTGTTTATCGAACTGATCAGGGCCATCTACATGGATGAGCTGGGAGAAACCTTTTCCCAGATCATGGGGAACAACATCATCGCCAGGTACCATATTTATGCCCTTGCGGAATCTATGGAATCGGGCTGGTGCGATGATGTAAACACCTCCGGGATACAGGAAACATTCAGCGACAATATCGAAAAGGCTTTCCTGGCAGCAGTGGATACGCTGACACGGAGACTTGGGGGCGATGTTGATGCATGGCAATACGGGGATGTGCATACCATTACGATCGAACACCCGATGGGCGGCGTTGAACTGGTGCAGAAACTTTTCGATCCCAACCTGGGGCCGTACCCGGTGGGTGGAAGTTTTCATACTGTCTCCCCATACTCCTACCCGGTAGGAAAAAACTACAAAGCGACACACGGAGCATCTCAAAGGCATATCTACAATGTGGCTGACTGGGATGCATCGAAGACCGTGATCCCGACAGGCACATCGGGCATCCCGGCATCGCCCTATTATGGCAATCAGACGGCTCTGTACATGGATTTCAGGTACCATGATGATCCTTTCAGTGAGAAGTCAGCCACCGACCACGCAAAATATATTGCAATTTTCGAATGATAAAAGCAATTCATATGCACTGTCCTGTCTATAAAAATGATATTTTTATGCCGGTTGAAAGCGGTCCGTAGAACTCCAGGTTTGATCAATTTTTAGCCTGAATTGTTTTCTTAACAGGGACCCGGAGCGTAAAACTACCAAACAATGAATGCAAAAATTATTAAAACACAATGAAACTGAAAAAGATACTGGGGATTGACATAGGGGGCTCAGGCGTAAAGGGAGCCATCGTACACACCAAGAAAGGGAAGCTGAAGACCAAGCGATATCGCATTCCTACGCCCCAACCTGCAACTCCCGAAGCTGTTGCGGAGGTGATCAAAAAGATTGTTGATCATTTTGACTGGAAAGGTCCGGTCGGCGTTGGATTCCCAGGTGTGATCCAGCAGGGTTTTGCACGCACTGCTGCAAACCTGGATGACAGCTGGATCGATGTGAACCTGAACAAGCTTTTCAGCAAAAAGACAGGCTGCAAGGTGCACGTGGTCAACGATGCAGATGCTGCAGGAATGGGGGAGATGAAATTCGGATCGGGGAAAAAATTTAAAGGGGTTGCATTGCTGGTGACGGTCGGGACCGGACTGGGAACGGTTGTGTTTACCAACGGGAAACTGATGCCGAACATGGAGATGGGGCACATCATGCTGCATGGAGATGATGCAGAGAAATATGCCTCCGATGCAGCAAGAAAAGCGGATGATCTTTCGTGGGAGGACTGGGCCTTAAGATTCAACGAGTACCTGAAGCGCATGGAGGATCTCCTGTGGCCCGACCTGATCATCATTGGTGGTGGTGCAAGCAAGAAGGATGACAAGTTTGTCAAGCACCTGGATACAAGGGCAAAAGTTGTTCCGGCTACATTGCTTAATGAAGCTGGAATTATAGGAGCAGCACTGACCAGCAGGTATTACAATAAGATGGAGAGTTAGTATTCAGCCGTCAGCCTTCAGTCGTCAGCCTTCAGTCGTCAGCCTTCAGTCGGCAGCCGTCAGCCGTCAGCCTTCAGTCGTCAGCCTTCAGTCGTCAGCCTTCAGTCGTCAGCCGTCAGCCGGGGTGCGTGCTAAATGACCGCAGAGAGCGCGGAGTACAACGCATTACGCATTATATACAAACAAAGAGGCCGCATCAATTGATCTTGACACGACCTCTTCTTCTTCCCCTGGTCTCCAGCCAGTCTGGTTAGTTACAAGTTAATCTCGTTGTTTAATCCTACCTTGCTGACGGCTGACGGCTGACGGCTGACGGCTGCCCACTGTCGACTGAAACTTACTCCTTCGCAGCCAGCAAACTGCTGCTGGTTGTGACGAGCCTGATGAACTCACCGCGGTATCCTTCCTCATCACCGCCCCTGGCGTTACGTGCAAGCTTCAGCACATCATCGATGGATCCCTCTTCCAGGTATTCTGAACTCCTGAGGATCATTCCATATTCCGCAACAGCTGCTGCAAACCTGAAATTGTCCGATGTACGGTCAAACTTTTGCACCTTCCTGTCCACCGGGATCTCGATCTTCGTACTCCTGTCTCCATCGGGCTGCTTATATCGCAATTTGACAGTCATCAGTTCACCGGCATACCTGTCGGCTACCTTCTCCCGCTCGTCGCGTTCAATCCTGTCTGCATTCCTTCGGTCTGACTGGTACTTCAGCGGATCGATATCAGCGACCTCATTATCGGCACCAGCAGGGATCAGCTCATAGAGTGCGGTAACGGTGTGTCCGGCCCCCATCTCCCCTGCATCCTTGGTATCGTCGTTGAAATCCTCGTCATTCAGCAACCTGTTCTCGTATCCAACCAGCCTGTATCCTTTGACCCTGGCAGGGTTGAATTCGATCTGGAATTTCACATCCTTCGCAATCGTAAACAAAGTGCCTCCGAATTCACTTACAAACACCTTGTTGGCCTCCTGGATATTGTCGATATAGGCATAGTTCCCGTTTCCCTTGTCAGCAATGGTCTCCATCTTGCTGTCCTTGTAATTGCCCATTCCAAATCCGAGGACCGTAATAAAAATCCCCTTCTCGCGCTTCTCTTCAATAAGGCAGATCGGAAGAGCGTCGTGTAGGGAAAGAGTGTAGATCTCGGTGGTCGCC
>CAKZNC010000077.1 GCA_937129385.1 uncultured Bacteroidota bacterium | reverse complement strand
CTCTGCCAGGCTGTTTCTCAAAGCGATAATGGCTGACTTGTAATATCCCAGGTCGTAATATAATTTTGCGCTGTTATATGATTTTTCAACGATCTTATCACTCAGTTCAGCTATCCGCTCCATGCTTTCTTCCACCTTATCCGAATTGGGATACCTGGCGATGTACATCTTAAACGCATTGATCGCCTGAAATGTTGACTGCTGATCGAGTGAGGGCCTGGGAGAAAGTTCGTAATAGCACAATGCACGCATGTATTCGCTCTCCTCCAGGTACTCGCTACTGGTATATGTTGTTGCCAGTTCGTTGAAATAGTGACCCGCCAGGATGTAGTCACGCTGACCGAAATAACTCATTGCCTGGTAGTATTTTACTGTATCAGCTTTCGTTGTTCCGCGATAGATATCTGCGACCTGATCAAACAGGGTGGCTGCTTTTACATATTCACCCTCCACATAATACTCAACAGCCCTTTCATATTTAACCGGGTAATCCCTGCTCTTGAGGATCTTTTCGTATTCCCCACAACCGGCAAGTAACAAAACCGTTACAAGCAACATCCCAACTTTCTCTATACCTGATTTTAACATGGCGCAAAAATACAATAAATGATTGAATAAATGAAACAAAATTCTTCTTAAACCAACAGTCCCGATCCGGCTCTGAACGCATGTCTTCAGGAACAGTTGAGTTCCCGGATCGAAATCTATCTCAAATAACGCAATTAATGATGAACAAATTTCAGGCCAAGTGTTAAAAAGGGTTAAGGGGGCAAGGGGCAAAGGGCAAGGGGCAAGGGGCCATCTTGGGTTTTAGGATATGGGTATTTTTTTTATGTTGCCGTTAATTAGCCTTCTTAATTCCTCAAGTTGTTCGTCAATATCCATGAACGCAGCTTCTTTAATTAATTTTCTCTCCTTCATTTTATTCAGCCAGGTAATGGTCTCATAAACAGAACCCCGTGCATAATACAAGAATTTTCGTTTGGCCTTGAAATAGTAAACTCCTTCTCCTTCACTAATATTGGCAGCGATAGAATCGGCAGATCGCACCACCTGGAGTCCCAATGTTTGTCGTGAAAAATAATCATTGACCACGATACAATTCCAGATTTTTTCTCCGATTTGCATTGCCAATTTATACATTTCAAGTTGCTCTAATTTCATAATATGAAAATGATGTTACATAGGTTAATGTGCTGAATACTGTAAATATCGTTTCCCTATCTGATTTTTTAATTGCTGTACCCATTGCCCATTGCCCATTGCCCTTTGCCCTTTGCCCTTTGCCCCTTGCCCTTTGCCCCTTGCCCTTTGCCCTTTGCCCTTTGCCCCTTGCCCACTCACTAAAAATCCCTACATTTGCCTCCATTATTAACCAATAAAAATTTGAGTAGTGGATATTTTCGAAAGAATTACTACCGACAGGGGCCCGATAGGCCAGTACCAGAAAGCGGGACATGGATATTTCGCATTCCCCAAACTGGAAGGTGAGATTTCATCAAGAATGAAATTCCGTGGAAAAGAGGTATTGACCTGGAGCCTGAACAATTACCTTGGACTGGGTAATCATCCTGAGGTGAGGAAAGCAGACGCAGATGCTGCTGCTGAGTACGGCATGGCATACCCGATGGGTGCCAGGATGATGTCCGGACAAACCAAGAAACACGAAGAACTGGAAAATGCCCTGGCCGATTTTGTTCAGAAAGAGGATGCGTTCCTGCTGAACTATGGATACCAGGGGATGTCATCGATCATCGATGCATTGACCACGAGAAACGACGTGATCGTCTATGATTCCGAATCCCACGCCTGTATACTTGACGGAATGCGGATGTCGCTGGCGAAACGTTTTGTTTTTCCGCACAACAACATGGAAAATCTTGAAAAGCAGCTAGAAAGGGCCACCAAGCGTGCAGAACAGCAAGGTGGTGGCGTGCTCGTGATCACCGAAGGTGTATTCGGCATGGCCGGTGACCTCGGAAACCTCAAAGCGATCGCCGACCTGAAGGACAAGTACAATTTCCGACTGCTGGTTGACGATGCCCACGGATTCGGCACAATGGGTGCAACAGGAATGGGAAGCGGTGAACATTTTGGCGTACAGGACAAGATCGATCTCTTCTTCTCAACATTTGCCAAGTCTATGGCCGGAATCGGCGGATTCATCGCCAGTGATAAAGAGGTGGTTGACTTCCTGCGTTACAACATGCGCTCGCAAACCTTTGCCAAGTCACTGCCCATGCCAATGGTCATCGGTGCACTCAAGCGCCTGGAGATGCTGAAAACCATGCCTGAACTGCGCACCAACCTGTGGAAGGTTGTCAACGCACTGCAGTCAGGACTTAAGGAGAACGGATTTGACATCGGCGTGACAGAATCTCCGGTTACCCCCGTCTACATGCACGGAGGAATCGTGGAGGCCACCAACCTGATCCTGGACCTCAGGGAGAACTACAACATCTTCTGTTCCATGGTCATCTACCCGGTGATCCCGAAGGGAGATATACTCCTGAGACTCATTCCTACTGCCATGCACAATCTTGACGATGTATCAGAGACCATCGCGGCATTCAAGGAGTGTCATGAAAAACTGAAGGCCGGGGAGTATAAGACCGAAACTTTCCAGGATATCAGTAAGTTAAGAGTTTAGAGTGGAGAGTTAAGAGAATAGTCGAGAGCCGAGAGAGGATGACTTTCGTGCTTTACTCAAAAGAAAAAGCCGTTGAGATTTTCAACGGCTTTTTTATTACTCCATATTATATCAAGGGTTTCGGTGTATGCTGAACGGTACGCCTGTCCGAAGAATCCGGCTATTTCAACCTCCTACCGCTCCAGGGTCGCCAGCGCATTCCATTTTATGCTGAACGGTACGCCTGTCCCCTACTCCAGCTCTCCCAGGTAGCGTTCTGCATCCAGGGCTGCCATGCAGCCGGTACCGGCAGCTGTCACTGCTTGTCTGTATACATGATCCTGCAGGTCACCCGAGGCAAAAACACCCGGCACATTTGTTTTCGTGGTTCCGGGGATGGTTTTAATGTACCCGGTCTCATCCATATCGATGTAATCCCTGAATATTTCTGAATTAGGCGTGTGTCCGATGGCCAGGAAAAATCCGTCGATGGGAATATTGATGAGTTCCTCATCCTTCTCACCCTTGTTCTTGTAAAGATCGACAGATTCCACCACCTTGTCTCCCTTCAGCTCCCTGGTCTGGTGCTTCCATAAGATTTCGATATTCGATGTATTGAATACGCGCTTTTGCATCGCCTTCGATGCCCGTAGTTCGTCACGTCGAACGATCAGGTAGACTTTCTCACACAGTCCGGCAAGGTAAGTCGCCTCCTCAGCAGCTGTGTCTCCGCCGCCAACCACACCGACCACCTTGTCCTTGAAAAAGAAGCCGTCACATGTTGCACATGCGGACACCCCGTTTCCTTTGAACTTCTCCTCTGATTCCAGCCCCAGGTATTTAGCGGTTGCCCCTGTGGCAAGGATCACCGAATCGGCGGAGATGACTTTGTCATTGTCGATGGTCACCTTCTTGATCTTTCCGCTGAAATCCACCCCGGTGGCCAATCCAAAACGCACATCAGTACCAAACCTTGTGGCTTGCTTTTCCAGGTCCTGCATCATCGCAGTGCCGTCTACTCCTTCCGGGTAGCCCGGGAAGTTGTCCACTTCAGTGGTGGTGGTGAGCTGTCCGCCCATCTGCATACCCGTGTACATCACCGGCTTAAGATTCGCCCTTGCTGCGTAGATGGCAGCGGTGTAACCAGCCGGACCGGAGCCGAGTATCAGGCACCTGACATGCTCTGAAGGTTCCCCGGAAGGTTTATTTGTATCAGCTTTCGCCGCCTGGTTGTCCATAGATTTAAATAATTCCATTATATATGTAAGTTTTAGATTCTAAGGTCCCAAATTTACAAAAACGGGACCAAATTCCATTCTGCTTCTGAACAGAGAAATTTTAAGACAAAGTTGCCGGGATATTGTTTTGTGTGATATTTGATACGGACAATTCGTCAGCCGATGGGTCAGTCTGGAGAATGGGGAGTTAAGAGTTAAGAGTTAAGTTAAGAGTCAAGAGTTAAGAGTTAAGAGTGGAGAGATAAGAGTTGGTCGAGGGTTGAGAGAAGGTTTCAGTTTTCAATCGGAAGGCAGTGGTCGGAAGGCAGTGGTCGGAAGGCGGTGGTTGGAAGGCGGCGGTCTGAAAGCGGCGGTGCCCTGGGCTTGTCGAAGGGCCGCAACACGCAATACGGAATACGCGATACGCACCAAAAACCACTCACGGCTACCTGGTTCCACTCGCACAAATGAAATATATATTTAAATCACTATTAAAATATATATATTTTCATATCATAAGTTTTGTTTGTATTTTTCGTACCATTACTGAATTACCATTAAAACATAAACTATGAAATTTTTCCTGAACCAGCCCGTTCGGATGCTGTTGCTGGCAGCCCTTTTTATTTCAACAAGTCTCTCCGCCAAACCATGGATCTACCAGGTGCGCATGTATACGCTGGAAAATGAACAGCAGGAGGCCATGATGGACAATTACCTGGAACACGCCTATTTACCTGCGCTGCACCGTGCCGGTATTGATGAGGTAGGGGTATTCAAAACCATAGAAGGAAAAAACGACGGGGAAAACCTGGTGGTTGTCTTCATCCCTTTAAAATCGATGAATTCATTCGATAAGCTAACGGCAAAACTTGACAGTGATGCAGAATTTCAGCGTGCAGCCGTGGAATTCCGGGACGCTTCCTATGACCAGCCGCCCTACAAACGACTGGAGGTCACACTTCTGAAGGCATTCAGTGAAACACCAGTTTACAGCAAACCAGAGCTGACGACCATGAAAGATGCCAGGGTATATGAACTCAGGAGTTATGAAAGTGCGACCGAAGAGCTCCACAGGAGAAAGGTGAAAATGTTCAATGACGGGGAATCGCAGCTTTTTGAGGACCTCGGGTTTGAACCCCTGTTTTTCGGCCAGGTGATCGCAGGTGCGCACATGCCCAACCTCGTATACATGACCTGTCATGCCAACACCGAGGCACAGTCGGCCAACTGGAAGGCATTCGTGGATCACCCGGAATGGAACAGGATGAAGGTCCTGGATGAATACCAGAATACCGTATCTCATATCGATAAGTGGATGCTTTATCCTGCTGAGTATTCTGACCTTTAGACAAACAGAACTGTCTGGATGGGATACAGTCCGATGTGTACACAGAGAATCAATTATACGTCGATACGTATCTCGTGCCAGGCAAGTCCCATTCAGCATAAAAACCAATAACTACCAAAACACTATAGACTATGAAGCACAGAACAATTCAATTTGCGATGATTTTGATGGCCATAATTGTCACTCTTCCGATACTGGGTCAGGATGAAAAGCAGATGTCGGACAAAGAAATACTTGAACTATATGAAGGGTTGCGGGTTGCCGATGTTTCAGACGGAATGGACATGGTCGGCCTGCGTGACATCGGGTTGCTCGATCAGAAGATCGTGGCGCTATGGAAGGATATTGAGAACCTGGACCACATTTTCAGGGGTATTGCGGTAACTGCACGCTATGTTCCAACCAACAGGGTGGTGAGAAACCCGATGGACCCTGACGAGTTCAAGAACTGGGAAGGCAGCTGGTACGGAAACATCAGTCCGGAGCCCTGGGTGGATGCGCTTGGGGAAGGGTCTGTGGTTGTGCTGGACGTAAATGGAGACGGGGACGTGGGGTCCATTGGCTCCTTCAACAGCATGCTTTATATTGAAAAAGGAGCTGTTGGGATCGTTTCCAACGGCGGCATCAGGGATACCGACGAGGTCATCAAGCAGAAGATCCCGGTTTATCTGGATATGGATAACCGTGGAAGGGGAATTCGTCCGGGTCGAAACGAGCTTGAATCCTATAACAAACCTGTGACCATTGCAGGTGTGCTGATCAATCCCGGTGATGTAATTGTTGCGGATGGCGATGGAGTGATCTGTGTTCCGCGCGAGCACGCAGAAAAGGTAGCTGTATTTGCCCATGCGATCCTGAAAAAGGACAAGGAATCTCGGAAGCGGATGTACGAGATCCTCGGACTTGAGATGGATGAAACCGTGGAATAGATGCTGGTTGCCAAACAGGAAAACCTGTTACCCTGAATTTGCGGATGCCGCTCTTTCCCTTTTCCTGTTTTTAAGAAGGAAAGCCGTCCCGAATGCAGCCACGAGCAGAATGCCCTGGCCCAGGAAGACATCCTGGTATCCCGCTGTTCCCCGTGCATTTGAAATGACAGCCCCAATCAAAGAGGCACCTGTGAGCTGACCGATGCTGATAAAGATCGTAAGCATTCCCTGTGTCACTGCCCGGTCTGTGGCCGCCGTCTCATTCAGCATAATATACCGTAACGAACTGCCGGATAGAACAGACAGACCCAGTCCGACCAGGATGCCTGAAGTGTAGTAAAGCATTTTTCCGATCGGTTGTGTGGTCAAAAGGAAAAATCCTGCGGCAGTAAGAACAAGTGCGATCATGATCACAATTTTTGACCCCAGCATGTCGATCAATCTGCCGAATACCGGTGAACCAATTGCAGTAGCCAATACAAGAGGGACGAGCATGAAGCTTGCCTCTGAAGATGTAATATCGTAAACACCCACGGTGAAATCGGGGAGGAAGACAAACGTGGATTGCACAAGACCAGTGGTGATGGCAGTGAAGCCGACGATGATGATCTGTTTGTTCCTGAAATAGTTGAGTTTGATGATTGGATTCGGGGCCCTGGCTTCGACAATTACGGTTGTAACAAGGAGGATAACTGAAAGTACCAGGAATGGAAGGACATTTACGGACAGCAGGCTTGGGAAGAAATTCTCGGGTTCAATTTGATTGATCCCGTAGGTGAATGATGCAAGCATGAGTCCCAGTGAGAGGATCCCTTTCCAGTCAAACAGTCCGCCTGATCCGATCCTTTTTGATGGGATATATTTGAAACTTGCCCAGATAAGTACAATTGCCACCGGGATATTGATCAGGAACAGCACATGCCATTTGAAATAATTCAATAAGATCCCTGCAATGATGGGGCCCACCAGGAATGCGAGTCCGAATACCGCCCCGATGAGTCCGAGTACCCTGCCCCTCTTTTCCCGTGGAAAGATGTCGCCGACGACCGCAGATGCCACCGGGAAGATCCCGCTGGCTCCGAACCCCTGGACTGCCCTTCCGACCAGTAATGCTTCGAATGAGCCGGATAGGGAGACGATCAGAGATCCTGCAGCAAAAAGTCCGAGTGACAGGATATAGATGCTTCTCCTGCCATAGATATCCGAAAGTTTTGCAAACAGGGAGACTCCTGCAAGGTTAAACAATACGTAAATGGAGAAGATCCAACCCAGGACACGGGGTTCCACAGACAATGCCTCTTCAATGGAGGGAATGGCGGGTCCAACAATGGAGATATCCAGTGCTCCCATCAGCACCCCGGTAAAGAGGATGGCCAGGATACGCCTGTTGTTTTTATTCATCTTTTTCAGGTTTTGCACTAATAAAGGTACTATTTTATCAGCTGATTGTTCCGAAGTTCTTTTATTTCGGTCGGCAAATGAAACCTGTCTGCCGGTACAATAACAACCTGGTTAAATAATTGATCGGATGGTTTAACAAAGTTTAAGATTAGGACCTGATCAGGCGGATAAAAAAAATACAAGATTGCATTTCATCCTTTCGTCATAAAACACTAAATTCGCATCCACATTTTGTTCGGGGTGTAGCTCAGTCCGGTTTAGAGTACTCGTCTGGGGGGCGAGGGGTCGGAAGTTCGAATCTTCTCACCCCGACAAAACAAAAAAGCCATTGCAGCAATGCTGCAGTGGCTTTTGTAATTCTGACAATCGTCAAAACGCCAGTTTTGTAAGATTGGATGAATTACAAAAGCTGCACCGACTAACAGGAGGTGCAGGGCTTTTTTGTTTTAGAACACCCCAATGGAAGATCACGACAGTAATCTTCTCAAGACTAACCTTGAGCAGGAGACGGGAATTAAAAAAGGCTGTGGCCGAACGACAGTGAGGACAGTTAAAAAGAAATCGGCGTATTCCCGCTATTGATCATTGAAATCACTTTACTGCACCTATCCCTTTGTATTCATCAGAAAACCTTATTTTTAGACTCTGAATGATAAAATGATAAGCTATCATGCATGAAGACAAAGTCAACTTATACGATCAACTCGTGGCAAAATGCGATCGATTTGAAAGGAAAGGGAAAAACAATCCATACACCTCTGCAAACGGACATATGTTCTCACAAATGAATAAGGAGGGTGAACTGGGCATCAGATTTTCAAAAAAAGTGCAGGAGAAATATATCATGGAACTTGAAACCGGGTATTTTAAATCCTACGGGGCCATCATGCAGGGATATGTGCTGATGCCGGAATCGATGTGGGCAAATTTGGATGAGCTGGCAGTATACCTGAACGAAAGCTATGATTATGTGATGACTCTTGATCCCAAATGATATCATGTTGTCATCCGTACAATCGTTAAGAGAATATAGTATCTTGTCTGCATTCAAACCTGACATATCACTATGAAACGTCGAAAATTCATCAAAAACACTGCAACTGGTAGTATTGCAGTAGGTGCAATGCCCACAATCCTGACCGGGAATTCCTGGAAAGGAGCAAATGACCGTGTCAATGTTGCCGTCATTGGCATACGCGGAATGGGGCAAAACCACATCAAAGGCTACCAGGGTCTCGATAATGTAAGAGTAGCCGCCCTGTGCGACATTGATGAAAACCTTTTCCAGGAAAGGGTGAAAAAGCATTTTACAGACAAAGGTCTGGAAGCACCAAAGATCTACAGGGATCTCAGAAAATTGTATGAAGACAAAGATATTGATGCTGTATCGGTCGTCACTCCAAACCATTGGCATGCCCTTGCTTCGATCTGGGCAATCCAGGCTGGAAAACATGTCTCCGTTGAAAAGCCTTGCTGTCACACCTTTTACGAAGGACAAAAGCTTGTAGAGGCTGCTGAAACATACGATGTCATTGTCCAGGACGGAGCCGAACAACGAAGCAACCCTTGCGCCCTCTCCATGGCCGACTATCTTCATAGTGGGAAAATGGGTGAAGTGTACATGGCCAAAGGGATGTGCTACAAGTGGCGGGACACCATTGGCACTGCGACAGTTGAACCTGTTCCGGAAGGAGTCGATTATGACCTCTGGCTGGGACCAGCACCTGAAAGACCATTCACACAAAACAGGTTTCATTATAACTGGCACTGGCACTGGGATTATGGAAATGGTGACCTTGGCAACCAGGGGGTCCATGAGGTGGATATTGCCCGCTGGGGACTGGGAGTGAAACTGCCAACTCATATCAACGCAACAGGCAGTCATGTGATGTTTGATGATGACCAGGAGACGCCAAATCTATTGATGGCCACCTATAAATTTCCCAATCCGGATGGTAAGGGCAACAAGGAAAAGATCATGCAGTTTGAAGTTCGTCCCTGGATCACCAACCGGGAAGGAATAGGGCAGGTCGATGAACACGGTAATCAGTATATGACTTCGCAGCAGAATAATATCGGGAACCTCTTTTATGGCTCCGAAGGGTACATGACCAAGAATGTGAATGACTGGCAGGTATACAAGGGCAAGGACCGGGTCGCCGGACCTAACGGATCCGGGCTGGACAACCATTATGCGCATTTTATTGATGCGATCCGTGCAAATGATCAAAGCCTGGCAATGGCAGATATCAGGGAGGGCTTCTATTCATGTGCCCTGATCCACCTGGCGAACATATCCTATCGTCTTGGAAGAAGTCTTGATTTTGACCCTGAATCCCAATCCTTCATCAATGACAGGGAAGCAAATGCCATGCTGACAAAAGAATACAGGAAGCCCTTCGTGGTTCCTGATAAAGTGTAGATTCCGCTATAGCGCTTGTTTGCAGTGATTAATTATCTGGCACCTGTCAATACAAGAATAGTGACAGGTTCTAATTTCTCCCGGTTGAGATTGTGAATGAATTTGTACTTGATTTGAACCATATTCATTAAATTTACAATTGCATTCATTCCTTCAATGAACGAACAGCCATTTACCATAATATTATTATCAATTGTTCCATTGGGATTATAATACCGATTTTCATTGAAAAGTCTAAGTCGGCGATTTCCGTATCCAGAAGTCAGACAGAAAAATGAAATAATGAAAAAACTCAGCCTAATCGAAGTAATCTCCATGGCTGTTGGCACAATGATCGGAGCCAGCATTTTTTCAGTATTCGGAATCGGCGCCCAGGTAGCTGGACATGATCTTCCCGAAGCATTCCTGCTTTCAGGTTTCTATGCCCTGGTTGTCGCCTATTCATACGCCATACTGGGTGGCAAGATCATAACTAACGCAGGTCCCATAGGGTTTATCCTGAAAGGGCTGGGAGACAATATAGTGACCGGAGCATTAAGTTTTTTATTGTGGATGAGTTATGTGGTGTCAATTGCACTGTTGGTAAAAGGGTTTTCCGGATATTTCCTCCCAATGGTACACCTTGATGTCACCAAGATCAATATGGGCATTGTTGAGGCCACATTGATTATGTTTTTCGTTGCCCTGAATTTTTTCGGTAGCAAGGCTGTCGGGAAATCAGAATTATTCATTGTGATCACCAAACTCACAATACTGTTTGTCTTTATTCTTGCAGGAATCTGGAGCATCCAGGGAACCAACATCCAGCCTGAATTCGGAAATAAGCATGCCAGTGGCATGTTAAACGCATCAGTAATCTTTTTCCTGTCATACATGGGCTTCGGGCTGATCACAAATGCATCGGAGAACCTGAAAAATCCAGGCAAAAATGTGCCAAGGGCAATATACATCAGCATCTTCATTGTGATTGTCATTTATGTCCTTATTTCAGTGGTTACACTCGGCAACCTGTCATTAAAGGAGGTAATTGATGCAAAAGAGAATGCCCTGGCCATGGCGGCCAAACCTTTCCTGGGTCAGTTTGGATTTTTACTTATTTCCATCGGGGCCCTGTTTTCCATATCCTCAGCGTTGAATGCTAGCATATTCGGTGGAGCAAACATTGCCTATTCCCTGGCAAAAGACGGAGAATTGCCCGGTTTTTTCGAAAGAAAGGTCTGGTTTAAATCAACTGAAGGACTATATATTACTGCCGGTCTGGGCCTGTTATTTGCTCTTTTATTTAACATGGGTGATATTGCTACGATCACCAGCAGCGTGTTCACGGTATTGTATGTATTTGTGGTGATCTCACACATCAGGATGCGAAAGGAATATGGAGGGAAATTATTGATTTTATTATTTAACCTGGCGGTGTTGATCGCTGTATTTACTGCCTTGATGGTATACCAGTGGCAATCTCACCGGGGTGCATTTTACGGAACTATGCTCACATTTGCCGGTTCAATCTTCGTGGAATATATTTTCCGAACGATCAGCAGACGAAAATTCAGGGAGCATCGAAAATTATAACTGGAAGTCGATGAATTGAATTCCGTTTTAGGCTGTGAGAAAACTGTGTAACAATTGATCTATGGCACAAGAAAAAATGAATTTTAACGCAACATGGTCCATGGCGGTGGGTGGAATGGTGGGTGGCGGAATTTTTTCGGTTCTTGGAGTAATCATTCAATCTGCGGGCCAATGGGCCTGGCTGAGCTTTTTAACCGCAGGTATCATTGCCTTGATATCCGCATACAGTTACAGTCAGCTTTCACTAATGTACAAGGAAGGTGGTGGAGCATTTACATTCCTGCGGAAAATTGACCATGAAGGATTTGCCGGGAGCCTGTCATGGATCCTCATCCTGGGCTATATTCTCACGCTTTCGGTATATGCCTTTACATTCGGACACTATGTGGCACACGTATTTAATGCAGGCAACTGGCTGCCACGGATCCTGGCATTTGCCGTGATCGCCATCCTAACACTGGTCAACCTGCAAGGTGTGGGTGATGCCTCCCGGGTTGAGATCATCACAGTGTACGGGAAGCTATTGGTTCTCCTTGGACTTGCATTTTTTGGTATATCAAAATGGGCTCCGGAAATGCTCACCTCCGGAATAGAACCGAAACCCTGGCATGCTGCGATCATTGGAGCGGGGACCATTTTCATGGCTTATGAAGGATTCCAGTTATTGGCTTATGATTACAACGACCTTAAAAAGCCGGACAAAACCCTTCCTGCGGCAACGATGTGGGCAGTGGTATCAGTCCTGCTCATATACATTCTTGTGGCTTTGGGAACGACGATGCTCATTGGGGCTGAAACTCTGGTTGAAAAGAAGGAAGTGGCGCTTTCTGTAGCGGGACAGAAAGCTCTGGGTGTGTTCGGACTTATAGTGGTCACGATTGCCGCCGCTTTTTCAACAGGATCGGCGATCAATGCCACACTGTTCTCTACCTCCAGGCTTATGGAAAGTGTCGCGGAAAAGAAGGACCTGCCACAACTTTTCACAAAAGAAAATGATGCCAACATTCCTTACTATGCTATCATAGCCATCTCAGCAGTTGCGATCACACTTTCCATCATAGGCAGCCTTGACAGCCTGGTGGATGCTGCGAGCATTATTTTCCTGTTTACATTCGGGACCGTCAACATGATAGCATTCCTGCAAAAAGTAAAATGGAATTGGATCTGCCTTGTGGGGGCCATCGGATGCGGGTTGGCCATTGTGGCAGACATCATTGAGCAAATAGAAAATAATCCATTTGCCATTGGGGGTCTGATCCTTGTAAGTGCAGCCGTTTTCGTAAGCAGACCAATTCTCCTGAAAAAACTATAATAGTATTCAGCAGACGTTTAACAGCATTGATCCAACTGGTCGGGTAGAAAGACAACATCACCAACCGTGACTCCGAAACAGAGAGTATATCTGGGTTTAAACAAAATATAATATCTTGCAATGAATATTATTAAATGAATCGTACAATCATATTTTTCCTTTTTTCAACCCTGTTGTATGTTCAGGCTATTGGACAGGTTGAAACAAATTACTCACCTGGGTTGCAGGAAAAAGAGCGGATCCAGTATTTTACCCCTTATGAAGAGGGCTGGGAATCGGGCGATCCGATCCTGTTCTACCATGATGGAACCTTTCACGTGTTTTATCTTCTCTTTTCACAGGAGAACTCCCACCTTACAGGCAGGAAAAATCAGTGGAGCCACTGCTCAAGCAAGGATCTGGTTCACTGGCAGCATCATCCGATCGCCCTCCCGATAACCAGGGATTGGGAGAATGCCATGGCAACCGGGTCGATTATATTTGAAAGGGATACTTTTTTTGTGTTTTATACTACCTTTCGCGAAGACGAAAATGGCCGGAACATCCAATACATCAGTCGCAGTATCAGCACAGATGGGATCACTTTCAAAAAAGTTGAACCCAATGCATTCATCACTCCGCCTGGAAACTATTCCGTCAATAATTTCAGGGACCCCCATGTCTTTTTTGACAGCATCACCCGGTTGTACTACATGGTGATAACCACTGAAAAAACCAACGAGTACCTGGATCACCTGAAACCCTCTTTGGCCTATTTTACATCTGAAGACCTATTGACGTGGGATTTCAAGGGGGATATGTATCTGCCCGGAAATGCCGACGGTTTTTATTATCCGGAATGTCCGACGCTCTTCAAGTGGAATGACTGGTACTACCTGATGTACAAGCAAAACGGGGGAACCTACTACCGCATCTCAAGATCAGTTACCGGTCCGTGGATGGCTCCGCTTGAAGACAACATTGGGAATGATTATGCACTGGTGCATAAAGTTGCTGAATTTGACAGGAACAGGCGTATTGCGGTTGGGATGGTCCCTTCCAAAAAGGGAAATTCGGATACCGGTGAATGGCAATGGGGAGGCAATATGGTCTTCAGGGAGTTGTTTCAAAATGAAGATGGATCATTGCGTTCCGATGTTGTAAAGGAAATGAGATCAAGATATAATGAAACACTAAGTATTGCTCATATTCAAATAGAGAATAACAGTGGATTCAGCTATAAAGCCTACGAAAATATTCCGACAGATGGTCACATCTCTTTTGACGTGATCCCCGGCGGAGTGTATGAACAAATTGGTGTCTTGTTAAGGTATTCAGAAAAAGGATATTACGAGGTAAAGTTTAACAAGCGAAAACGCCAGGTTACTGTTGGCGATCAGACGATCACAGGTGTATTTGGTCTGGATAATAGGTTTTCAGTGGATATATACATGGATGAGGACATCATTGATTTATGTATAGGTGGGAAACGTTGTATTCTGAACCGCGCCTATGAACAAAGTGGTGAGGGATTGATATTATATGTACGAAATGGTACGGTGGATTTCGAAAATTTATCCATCAGCGAGGTAAGTTCAGAGTGATTGCATCTTCTCCACCGTTTACCTGCATCAAATTCTAAACAGGTATACGGTCAGAATTATTATCTTGCATCTATCTATAAAATTGTCATCAGATTGATCAAACAGGTAATCCAACGAAACAGATATCCGTTATCTTTATACACATAATAGAACCAGATATGAAGAAAACAATCTTAACAATATTCTTTGTTTTCCCCCTGGTCCTTTCCCTTTCTGCCCAGGAAATCGTCTGGTATTACGGCAGCGATTTTGGCATCCGGGAAAGTAAGGATGATGCACGATACAGGCGCCAGGTAACAAATCGTTCCGGCAACAGGCAGCTTGTTGAGACCTTCGAGAAGGTGCAGGGAGAATGGATCCGCCGGCGGAAGGAGAAGATCAGGACCATCAATGATACTCTCCAGGTGATCAAACGAAAGGGCGAGAAACTTTTTCCTGACCGACTCGAACGCACATTCAGCATACAGGAAAACGGAAACTACGATTTTTGGGAATACGAAGACGAACAACTCATACTTGAAGGGAATGCCACGCAGCTTGTCCCTTTGCATCTGCAGGATACGGTGAGATCATATTACATGACCGGCTTACCTGAGTCGGTCGCCATTTATGACAACAACAGCCTGGTTTCCAATGAAAACTGGCTGAAGAACGGAACGAAGTATATCGATGATATTTTCTATTTTGTCGACGAAGAGCCGCAGTACAACCTGGGACAGGCAAGCTTTCGGGGTCATATGATGAACGGACTCAAGGAGTCGGGAATCGACCTGGCACAGATCAGTGACCGCGTTGTCATCGGTTTCACTGTGATGGAGGATGGCTCACTGGCAGGTTTTCATACCCTCCAGGGTGTGTTTAAACCATTGAATGAAAAGCTCATCGAGCTGATCCAGACCATGCCCGGCGGCTGGGTACCTGCAAAGGTGAACGGCAAATCCGTAAGGTATTACATGACTCTACCGTTCAATTTCATTGACAGGACACGCAATTTTGATTCGCTGGAGATGAGTACCGGGTTCGTTGTTTGGGACTAAAATTCCCAGACCGGGTGGGGTGTCCGCGCTGTCCTCAGCAACGCATCCATCCTTCGCTCCACCTCCGGGTATTCCTTCACCACGTTGTTGGTCTCGACGGGATCCTCTGCCAGGTTATAGAGTTCGATCTGCGAATTGGGATTTTCAAACACATCGTACCGCACCGCTTTCCAGTCACCTTCCCGCAGTGCAACACGTCCGCCCTTCTCA
>CAKZNC010000076.1 GCA_937129385.1 uncultured Bacteroidota bacterium | reverse complement strand
AAGAATGGGCAGAAAGCAAAGATCTATAACGAAAGAGGAACAGTGATACTGCCCTGCCGGATCACAGCCAGGATTCTGCCTGGTGTGGTTGCCATCCCACAGGGAGCATGGTGGAAACCAAATGAAAAAGGATATGATGAAGGGGGTTCTGTGAATACGCTGACCTCCGAGAAGTGGACCCCGCTTGCATTCGGGAATGCCCAGCACACCATCATGGCGGAAGTTGAACTATATAAGGATTGAGATGAAAAGACTTGCATTCTACTTTGATTCCAATGCCTGTTCGGGTTGCAAAACCTGTCAGATCGCCTGCAAGGACAAAAATGACCTTCCGGTGGGCATTACCTGGAGGCGGGTCTATGAGATCACCGGAGGTGGCTGGAAAAGATCCGGCGCTGCATGGATCTCCAATGTGATCGCTTACAATATCTCAATCGCATGTAACCACTGTGAAAAGCCTGTTTGTCTTGATGCTTGTCCGGCGAAAGCGATTGAAAAAGGGGAGAATGGTATTGTGACCATCGATCGCGAAAAGTGCATGGGCTGCAAATACTGTTCGTGGACCTGTCCATACAGCGCCCTGCAGTATGATGAGGAGAATGGTGTGATGACAAAGTGTGATATGTGTACAGATTATGTCTCGGAAGGTAAGAATCCGGCATGCGTGGATGCCTGTCCGGCCAGGACTTTGGCCTTTGGAGAATATGATGCGCTCGTTGAGAAGTATGGTGCATCTTCACATATACATCCCCTGCCGGACCAGCGAATGACGAATCCCTCTAGCCTCATCACTCCCCACAAGAGTGCCCTGAAAGAACAAAATGAATCGGCAATCATCTCAAACATGGAGGAAATAAGGCATGAATGACGAAGGTGCCCTGATAGCTTTTACCTTGCTCAGTCAGGCGGTCATAGGATCAACCCTGGTATATGTGCTCATTTACTTCATCAATATGGAGGGTATCTCACAGGTATCCGCGGGTTTCAACCTCAAAACTCCTGAATTCCTTTTGTTGATCGGGTTGCTGGTGGCCATCATCCTGTCGTTCCTTCACCTGGGCCGTCCATCCAATGCCACCAATGCGTTGAATAACCTGAAATCTTCGTGGATCAGCAGGGAGATATTTACTGTAGCACTTCTTTCAGCAGGCCTCCTGGTGCTGTTCATGGCACGATGGCTGGGTGCCGGGAAACCATTCCTGACAGCTGCATTCGTAACTGCAGCAGTTGCTGGATTGCTATTGCTCGTGACGATGACAAGGCTCTATATGATCCCGGCTGTGCACACATGGAACAACTGGCTGACCCCGTTGACTTTTACCCTTACAGCCCTTGTCGCCGGCCTTTCACTATTACTTGTTTTTGTGCTTGCCACCAACATTGAATTCCCCTGGGTAAAATCCGTCATCGTTGCGATCATGGTTCTATTGTTGTTCGAGATAGTACACTCCGGTATTCTGCATGGTCAAGTGAATTCGATGGATCACAACTTCATAAATCCGTTCATATCAGGAGGAACATTCAAACTCTTTACGATCATCAGAATCTCCTTAATTGGGCTGACAATCGTGTTCCTGCTTTTTGTCTCCCTCAGGGAGCAAGTCATGAACCGGCATACCCTGCTCCTGCTCTCCTTGTCATTGATCTTCATCGAGATGATTATCGGACGATATCTGTTTTTTGCCTCCTACGTCCGGACCGGGATTTGAAAAATTAATTATCCTATTGATTATTTGGTTAGTTAAGCTTCATAATATGGATGTATTGATTACAATACCATTCATATATTACCAGGTGAAGAATTAAGCGGCATTCTCCAGCAATAAGTAATAGATCAATCTCTAATTAGGGTACCATTATATATATCAGTTATATTGAAAAAATGCCGAACATAACTATAAGAATGGCGTTGTAAGTAGACCGAGTTCAAGGACCCGGTTCCTGTAAGTACTCATTAAAAAAGATCAGTGAAAAATAATGAGCCAAGAGTCATCGGATAAAAAGGACAAGCTTCACGAAGAGGTTGATAAAAAAAGTGCTGCCGGGGAGCATGCCGACAAGAATGAGATTCCTGCAGCAACAGGTGTTTTGAGATGGATTGAAATTGTTGGGAATAAACTGCCACATCCGTTCTGGATGTTTGTATGGATCTCAATCATCATTGTTATTACCAGTGCCATCACCAGCTATTTTGGTGTGAGTGCGACCCAGCCCGGCACAGGGGCTGAAATCGCTGCGAGGAACATTGCCACGGGAGACGGACTACGCTGGTTCTTACAGAATCTGGTTACCAATTTTGCTCATTTTGCTCCGCTCGGACTTGTACTCGTGATGTTGATGGGAGTCTCAATCGCAGAACAGAGTGGCCTGCTGACCATCATTATGCGTAACATCGCCTTTGCGACACCGAAGCGTATTATTTTCCCGGTGATCTTTATCATCGGGGCTTGTGGAAATATTGGTTCAGATGCCGGGGTCGTAGTGGTGCCCCCCATTGCAGCTTTGATCTTCATGCAGCTGGGGTATCATCCCATTGCCGGACTCATTGCAGGATACGCAGGAGCGACCGCCGGTTTCACAGCTAATTTCTTCATTGCAGGAACAGATGTGCTCCTTGCCGGTATCAGCACAGAAATAACCGAGAAGATGAATCCTCCCATGGAGGTGAGTGCAACAGCCAACTGGTATTTCATGATCATTTCAACGTTGTTGCTTGGCTTCGGCGGTGCCTTTATAGTCAGAAGATTTACCATTCCGCGTACTGCAGGATTTGCCGGTATGAATAAAGTGGCAGAGTTCGCGGAAGAAAAAAAGGAGCTGAAACCCGAAGAAAAGAAAGGGCTGAGGCATGCGGGAATTTCATTTCTCATCCTGTCGATCATCATTGCCGCACTGGTGATTCCTGCGAACGGACCATTGCGGGATCCCGATACCGGATCGGTCGTCCCCTCTCCCTTTCTGCGCGGATTGGTTCCGATCCTCTTCCTGGTCTTTGCCATACCCGGTTATTTCTATGGCAAAGCAGTGGGGACGATCAAAAAGAAGGACGACGTTCTGAAGCACATGGAACATGGGATGAGGGGACTTGCCGGGTATATCGTTTTGATGCTCGTAGTTGCACAGTTTATCAATCTGTTCAGCTGGTCCCATCTCGATTCCATCATGGCCATTAACGGGGCTGAATTCCTGCAGGCGACCGGGCTGACCGGACCCATCATGTTCATCCTGTTTATTGTGCTGATCGCATTCCTGAACATCTTCCTTGGCTCCGGATCGGCAAAATGGGCCATCTTTGCACCGATATTTATTCCCATGCTTGCGGAATTGGGATACAGTCCCGGATTCGTCCAGTTAATGTACAGGATCGGGGATTCCATCACAAACAGTATCTCACCCTTGTATGTATACTTCCCGCTGCTTATTGGCTGGATACATCAATACGACAAACGATTAAAGATCGGGACGATCATTTCGCTCCTGGTACCCTATGCAGTCATACTCTTTATCTTATGGACGATACTGCTGTTTGTCTGGTACTTTCTGAATATCCCGATCGGAGTGGGTGAGTTTATCCATCTCGCAACAGACGCTTGATTTGGTCTCATTATTAGGCCGATCC
>CAKZNC010000075.1 GCA_937129385.1 uncultured Bacteroidota bacterium | reverse complement strand
GCGCCATAATGCTGAAGAGCATCAAACAATTTCCTTCCCGGTTCAGTCTGTATACCAAGATCATCTGCACTCACACCCGGTGGGATGGCGAATAGCGATCCCATCAGGATCGAAGTGTCTGCATCCCTGTTGTACTGTTCAGTAGCATAATTATCGGCACTCTCCGCCGGCCATTGGAACCCCGGGAACTGCTCGGAGTAGTGCACATATTTTGCAGCCCAGGGGTTGATTTTAATTGTGTGGCGGATCGGTTCTTCCCCTGTGAGTTCACCGAGCCTGATCGTTCCACCTAAGGCCGACATCCCGCTGGCACCCTGTCCGCCTCCACTGACTCCGTCACCCCTGATATCAGAGATTTTCCTGTTATTCACGTATTTCATCCAGTCGGGAAGGTAAACCGGACCATCCACTGTACACCTTGAGATTTTGGTCCCCTCAAGCACGGTCGTGTCCTCCATGTTCAGCAGGGCCCAGTTGCTGTTGGGTGTGAGCCCCCATTCAGTGTGATCCCCGGCATCCGGGATGATAAGGTTCTTTGGTATGCGCAGGTCAAATCCCAGGTAGGTCTCCCCTGTGCACCTGCCGGGTCCCCATGTAGGACTGTTGAAGACCGGGTAATCGTCATAAACCGGGTATGAACGGATGATATGCTGAATATCTGCGCCCACATGGCTGGCTGCTTCGAAATGGGCCGGCTTATATTCAGCATCGCTTCCAATGGGCATGTTCCAGATGGAATACTTGTCATAAGGCCAAAGGAATGGATCCCTCAGTTGTTGAGCGTTCAGCGGGAATGTCAGCATGCAGAGGAGCGGGAACAGGAGGAATTTTTTCATCAATTGGTGAATCTTTTCGGATACCTAAATATAGTCGAAATCGTACATATTTGCCATTTCGAGTCGGGATTTCACCGGGAAGAATTTCCTGACCGGCCGAAAACAGCTGCCCTGGCAGTTCCGCTGGATCATGGGTGGAATTGCATGACTAAGCACTTATATCGTGAATAATTGTAATTCTAGTGAATTATTCCTTAATTCATTGCTTCCAATTTGATAACAGATGGTTGAGAAACGAAAAAGGAACGATTTCCTTGAGAAATTCCATGTATACGGGGGACTTGCCTCGGTGGGGATCCTCATCATCTTTAGCTTCAGTGCATATGTGCATCAGCACCACCCGAAATTTGCAGAGCCGAGGGAAGGGAAGCCCACTTACTGGGAGCAGTCCATAGATATGCCGGAAATGGAAGATCATCATGCCTTCAAACTGGCAGTACGGGATTCGCTTGGTTTGTTCGGACATGCACCCTGGTGGGAGGATTATACCGACAGCCTGGGGGTGATGCATTTTATGATCACAAGGCCCGGAAAGCAGTATTGGGTGACGGTTCCGGAAACCGGGAATACATATATGATCAAAGAACACGGCAGCGGGTTGCTGAATATTGCAAACCAGCTCCACCCATTATCTGCAGGAATGCAGAATGCGGGAGAGCATACACCTGCGTATACGAAAGTGTGGAGGTTTGTGATGGTCCCCATGGGGCTGGTGCTGATCATGGTGGTATTGATCAGCCTGCATTTCTGGCTGAAGCGATCCATCAGGAAAAAACGCGGATGGATCACCATCGGTGTGCTTGCATCTGCTCCGATACTTTTATTTATCATGATATGGCTGGTGGGATGAAATTCAATAAACTGATCAGGAAAATACACCTGGGGGCAAGCATGATCATCTTTGCCTTCATGTTCATGTATGTATTTACAGGCTTCTTCATGGTGAACCGGACCTTGTTTGATATTCCGGAATTCACTGATACATATGATACGATCACGCTGGGACTGAAACCAGGCACGGATCCTTCAGCATACGCAAAATTCCTGGAGGATGAATTTGACCTGAAGGGGAGGAGAGAATACCGGCAGGATTGGAAGAAGAACTGGATTTTTGGGTTCTACTATCCGGGGGAAAATACAGTGATCACGGTGCCGCCGGACCAGGACTCTGTTTTTGTGAAAGTATCGAAGCAGGAGCGTACCTTTTACACGGTGATCCACCAGATGCATGTGCTGCGGGGGTTCAAGGGCGGGTGGCCCTATACGGTGTGGGCTGTGTTTTATGATACCGCATTTGTGGCCATGTTCATTTTTGCGATTACAGGGATCCTGCTGTGGTGGAGAACGCGCAGACGCTATAAATACGGCGGGTGGTTTCTTGCCTTCGGAATAGCCTTGCCGCTTTTCTTTATGCTGCTGTATACCTGGACGAAATAATGGTTGAAGAGGATTGCAAAACCTTGGAATACAATTGAATTGCGCACGGACCTTATAGATATCTCCTTATTTCTTATTAGATTTGCACCGAGTAGTCCGCTCTGTCGCTCCGGTTTCGCACCGGGGAGGAAAGTCCGGGCAACAAAGGGTACTGCACTGTCGAAAGACAGGTATCCGTGAGGGTACGAGCACCGGGGAAGAAAATAACCACCGCGCGTTGTAACGACCGCGGAACGGGTGAGAAGGTGGGGTAAAAGCCCACCAGTATGACGGGTGACCGTCATGGCTGCCCGGCTTGCAGGGTGAAAGGTCATGTATACCGGCAGTGAAGGGCGACCCGTCCGTGCCGGGGGGTAGACCGCTTAGATAAATGACAGAGGTCCCGGCTGTTATGGTTGGGATACAGAACCTGGCTTACAGGACTACTCACATGTCATAAGAGTGCATTGGATCACACATCCGGTGCACTCTTTCCATATCTTCTCTCTGAAAAATTATTCCCGCAATTGAAACAATGGCATTTTATCCGGGGGATATAGATGCCTGGACCAATAATGAATGCCCCGATGAATACCGATATAATCACTCTCAAACTCCATACATGATCAATTGCACTGCTCCTGGTCACATTATCGGAACTGCAGATCGGACAGATATACTGAATATCAGGTGGTTGCTTTCGTATAGATAGGTCCAGCAGCTCCTCTTCAAGATGAAACGTATGGGGCGTTCTCCTGAAATACCTGAATATGTTGCCCTCGAAGTCCAGGAGCTCGGTCCAGAATTCCTCCCAGCTGAATCGAAACCTATATTCGCGATATTCTTGATACTTACGCTCAATTGCAATAAACCCCCCGGGATCATCGCAGAGTGATCTGATCTGCCCCAGGATCTTATCATCCTCCAGTAAACCGGGATCCTGCCTGATCCTGCTTCTTAAACCAAGAATCTTTTCCTGCCTGGCACACTCATTGTCAAACGCTTCATCCAGGCTGTACACACCTGTCTCATCAACCAGGAACCCATCTTCAATCAATGACAATATCTCCTTCGCCCGTGACAGATCATTCCTGGAGACTTTGAGTTTTACACCCCCCACTGAAACTGCCCTGAAAGGATGAACAGTGATGATATGCTCATCATCGATAAAACAGTTGACTCCTTCTCTTTCAAGCCGTCCTTTTATGAAATGACAGTCCACAGGGAATATGGAGCTGAATATAACTGTAAACTGTCCCATTGCAATTGTTGGAGGTGTTTAAGGTCAGACGTGCTGGTCGATTAATACCGGGTTTCCATCCGGGTCAATGAGTGTGATGCTTTCCGGTCCGGATGTGTTTGGATCCGCCTCTTTTACCAAATCTACCTTGCTCTCTTTTAATTTTTCCTGTATCTCTCTCACATCATCAAAATCCTCAAGCTTTTCAGCATCTGCATTCCATCCGGGATTAAAGGTCAGGATGTTCTTCTCAAACATCCCCTGGAACAACCCTACCAGTGCGTCACCGTTTTTCATGATCAGGTAGTTCTTCTCGATATCTCCAGCAAATACAGTGAATCCAAGTTTCTCGTAAAACTGCTTTGAAGCCTTTATGTCTTTTACACTCAGGCTAATTGAAAATGCGCCTAATTTCATATTGCTTTATATTAATTTGATGCGTCAATATTAGAACATTATCCGTATAGCAATTGTTTGAACCGGTAACTATGCTTCAGCCTATTGTGCATATGATGGTTTGCCGAAGTATTCAGCCCCTGGCTCATCAATGAGCTTCAGGTCGGTCACAAAGAGGTTCACCATCTCCACGCCATTTACAAAAGCAGTGACCTTTGAAGGAAACTTTGCCCCCTCAAAATCCTGGTATTCCCGCACCTGGTACTCCATGCTGTACCATCCGCCGTTCTTCTCATACTCGTACCTGACCCCTTCAACAAGCCATGTCTTGTTATTGATATAGTAGATCAGCCGCTCACTGTCCGATGCCCAAACCACTACTTCAACAGGCACCTCTCGATATGTATCGTCGCCCAGGTAGCGCAGGACGTATTTGTTATTCTTGTTGTGACTGAACGGCCCGTCAATGGATGTAGCAGCTGCAATGAATTCCATATCGCGCGCATCGGTTTTCACCGCCTCCATCCCTTGCGTGGGAGAGAGCGACCATGCTGTCGTACCGTCATAGGTCTGGATGGCCTTGAATCCAAACACCGATGTCTCGATCCTGAGCCTGTCCGGACGGGACTGCAATAGTTTGAATGGCATCT
>CAKZNC010000074.1 GCA_937129385.1 uncultured Bacteroidota bacterium | reverse complement strand
AAGGGCAAGGGGCAAAGGGCAATGAGCAAGGGGCAAGGGGCAAAGGGCAATGAGCAAGGGGCAAAGGGCAATGAGCAAGGGGCAAGGGGCAAGGGGCAAAGGGCAAGGGGCAAAGGGCTAGGAGTGAAGTGTGATATGAACTAAGCATTGTGGCTGACGACTGAAGGCTGAATTGGAATACAATATAAAACTATATATATTCACGTGAAACTAAACGACACGCCCTATGAAACCTTTTATGGATGACAATTTCCTGCTTGGGTCGCAGACCGCAAAGGACCTTTATCACAAGTATGCGGTGAAGATGCCGATCATTGACTACCATTGTCACCTGAGTCCTGCCGATATTGCAAATGACCGAAAATTCAAAAACATCACCGAGGTCTGGCTGGCGGGTGATCATTATAAATGGAGGGCGATGCGGGCCAATGGTGTAGATGAAAAGTTCTGCACGGGAGATGCATCCGATGAAGAAAAATTTTTAAAGTGGGCGGAGACAGTCCCGGCCACCCTGCGCAATCCGCTTTATCACTGGACCCATCTTGAACTTAGGAGATATTTCGGGATCGATGAACTGCTGGGACCTGACAATGCCAGGGAGATTTTCAAGCGCACGACTGAAATGCTTCAAACAAACCAATACAGCGTCAGGAACCTGTTGCGGAAAATGAATGTCGAGGTGGTTTGCACAACAGACGATCCGGTCGACGACCTCCGGCATCACAGGAAGATCCGGGAGGATGGTTTCGAGATCAAGGTATTGCCCACCTGGAGGGCCGACAAAGCCATGGCAGTGGATGACCCTTACGCCTACAATATATATATAGACAAACTGCAGGAGGTTGCAGATCATCCTGTCAGCACCTTCATGGACCTCCTTGAAGCACTCATGAAGCGCCATGATTATTTCGCTGAGATGGGATGCCGGTTGTCGGACCATGGCCTGGAGACTTTTTATTACGAGGAGTATGATCACGAAGAGATCGAAGTAATATTCAGTAAAATAAGAGGTGGAAAATCGCTGACCGAAGAAGAAAAACTGAAGTTCAGATCTGCCATGCTGGTCGAGCTGGCCGTCATGGACCATGAGAAAGGGTGGACACAGCAGTTCCATATTGGGGCCATTCGTAACAACAACAGCAGGAGATTCGACCAGCTTGGTCCGGATACAGGCTATGACTCCATTGGCGATTCCCGCATGGCCGCAGCGATGTCAAAGCTTTTTGACCGGCTGGACGGACTGGACCAGTTGGCAAAAACGATCGTCTACAATCTCAATCCTTCGATGAATGAGGTGATCGTGACCATGGCCTACAACTTCAATGATGGCAAGGTGCCGGGCAAGATGCAGTTTGGGTCGGGTTGGTGGTTCCTCGACCAGAAAACGGGGATGGAAGCGCAGATCAATACCCTCTCCCAACTTGGGTTGCTTAGCAAGTTCGTTGGGATGCTGACCGATTCGCGCAGTTTTCTATCTTTCCCCAGGCATGAATATTTCAGAAGGATCTTGTGCAACCTGCTTGGAGAAGATATGGAGAATGGGGAATTGCCGGGTGATATGGAAATGGTGGGAGGAATGGTGCAGGATATCTGTTACAGGAATGCGAAGGGATATTTTGGATTCCAGGAGAGAGAAAAAAATTAATCAAAAGAAATTCGTTCTATCAGAAAATAGTAATTTAGGCAAATCCCAAATCCAAAGGATGCTGAAAAAATACCTGTTTTCAATCTGCCTTATCGTTCTGCTTTCAGGCAATGGTCTGTGGGGGCAGGGCATCGAAGGCAAGATCGTTGATGTCGAAGGAAAACCTGTCTCCTATGCATCCATATTCATCAAGGAGCTGACCCGCGGTACCACCAGCAATTCGCTCGGACTCTTTTCGCTCCCCTTGCCACCCGGTGAATACAATATCTTTTTTCGCAGCCTGGGGTATACAGAAGTGGCCAGGAAGGTGGTGATCACTGACCAGATGATCGAAATGGAGGTGGTCATGCCGCCGCAGACCTATATGATCCCTGAAGTGAGGGTTTCCGCCACAGGGGAAGATCCTGCCTACAGGGTCATGCGGAAGACGATCGGACTTGCAAATTATCACCTGAACCAGGTATCCACCTATAATGCCGAGATCTACATCAAGGGGACCGCCTATTTTCACAAGCTCCCCAGGGCCATTGCCAAGCGCATCGAGGTGGGAGATGTTAAGGTGGAGGAGAACAGGGCCTACATGCTGGAATCATTGAATGAGGTGACCTACCGCGCACCTGATAAATATGACATGCGTGTGGTTGCCTCCCAGAATACCATCCCGGGATACGTACAAAACGTGAACCCGATGGATTACATCAACGCGAGCCTCTATGAACCACAAATCGAATCATTTGTCAGTCCGCTCGCACGAAACGCATTCTTTTATTATACATTCAGTTTCGAGGGATCCTTCCTGCAGGGAGCCCATATGATCGACAAGATCAAGGTGATACCCAAAAGAAAGAGTCAGCAGCTCTGTTCAGGATACCTCTACATCGTGGAGGACCTCTGGTGCCTGCATTCAAGTGACCTCACGGTGAACACCATTGCCGGAACCCTGTACCTGCAGCAGCAGTATGCAAATGTGATTATGGATGCGTGGCTCCCGGTGAGTCACAAGCTTGACATGGATGTGCAGATCGCAGGGGTTCAGGCAGATGTGACTTATGTCTCCTCATTAAAATATACATCTACGAAACTCAATCCGAACCTCCCGCGCTCCTATTTTGAGCCCACAAATCAACCAGCGCAGCAGGAGGAGGAAGCTCCGCCGCCCACGGAGGAACAGGAAAAGATCAAAGAGATCCTTGACAAGGAGGAGATCAATGACCGGGACATGGCCAAGCTGACCAGGCTGATGGAGAAGGAGGCCGAGCAGGCCAATCCTGACAGCAACAAGCTTGAGGTAGAGGGCACCAAATTCTCCATCGCACCGAATGCGGTGAAGAACGACTCAACATTCTGGAACGATATCCGGCCTGTTCCACTGACCATCGAAGAGGAACAAACCATTGTCACTCGGGATTCGGTATACGGCTTCGGAGATGCCTCCCTGGCTGAACGCAGGGATTCAATCATCAGGGCCAGGCGTCCGAAGTTCAGGACACGCTACCTGCTTGCCGGCAGGACATACCAGTCGGCCGACCGCAAGACCAAATTCATTCATGGCGGACTCATCGATCCTTCGATGTTATCCTTCAATACCGTGGACGGCTGGATATACGGTCAGAGATTCGGATATGATCATCGTCCGACCACCCGCGTGGTATACCGGTGGAACCTGGAGGCGAGGTATGCATTTGCGCGGAAGGCCCCGGATCTCAACTGGACCTCCAGTATCCTGTATGCTCCGAAGATCAGGGGAAAGATCGCATTGATGGCGGACTACAAATCTTTGGATTTCAATCGCGAATACGGCATACCGGCTTTCACCAATAGCGTTTACTCACTCTTTTACCGCGAAAACTACTCAAAACGCTATGAAAGTCTGAATGTGACACTGGAGCACAGGATGGACCTTGCAACGGGATTGGTATTCTATGCAACTGCAGATCTGCAAAACCGGAGAGAGCTTGCCAACTTTTCCGACTTTTCATTCCTGTACAGGAACTCAAAATCGTATGATCCGAATTATCCATATGCCATGGATCCGGGACTTGACATCTTCCGTGATTCGCGGTTGCTGGCAGGACAGGTGAGGCTCGAATATACGTACGAATATTATTACCGCCTGAAGAACGGGCGTAAACAGTATTTTAAATCTGAATACCCCACCCTTTTTGCTGTCTACAGGCAGGCCATACCCGTGGGTTCTGGCCGGTGGGCCGATTACAGCCTCGTTTACGGTGGTTTGCACCACGAGAAAGAGGTCGGCCTGCTTTCCACCCTTGATTATCGTCTTGAAGCTGGTAAATTCCTGCACACAGGTGAAATGCATTTTTCTGACTACAGGCATTTCAGGGCCTCTCCCCTGCTCTTCGATATGATGGGATTCAAAGAAACATTTCTCCTGCTCGATCATTACCGGGCAAGTACCAATGACTATTTTATACGGGCCCACGCTTCGCTCACATCGTCCTACCTGTTGCTGAAGATGTTGCCATGGTTCAGTGAGCGCTTATGGACCGAATCCCTTTCTGTCGGCTATCTCCAGACCCCCGGCGTTCCGAATCACATCCAGGCAGGATATAGCCTGAACGAGATCGGGTTCCTGTTTGACATTGGCATCTATGCCGCCTTTGAGAACTGGCATTATTATGGGACCGCCCTTCGTTTTTACCTGAGATTTTAGTTGTAGATGAGCAGCACCCGCATAAAAAAAGCGCCGACAGGGATTGCGGCCCTCCTCATGATCGGCCCCTCCCTGGTCTGGGTATCGGAATACATCGGTTCCGGTGAGGTGATCATCGCCACACGTGCCGGCGCCTTGCTGGGAACCGGGATCTTATGGGCAGTGGTGATCGGCATCTTTCTGAAGTTCTGGATCGGCATGTCAGGTGCCCGATACACAGTAACCACCGGGGAGGGGATGATCGATCTTTTCGACCGGCTGCCCGGACCTGCCCACTGGGCGGTATGGCTGATCATGATCATCCAGCTCGGTGCTGCAGCGATCTCGATCGGCTCGGTGGCCTCGGCAGGAGGAATATTCCTCGCACATATCACACATCTGCCCCGCTATATTTGCGGGTGGCTGATCACGCTTATTGCATTCGCGATCGCATGGAAAGGTGAATTCAGGTGGCTGAAGATCACCATGAGTGTACTTGTCATGACGGTGATCATCGGCGTGATCTATGTGTCTGTGAGGGTCTTCCCTGCTGCTGCAGATTTTTTTACCGGATTGGTCCCTTCCAGGCCCGGCATGCCGGAATGGGCCCTTGAGAAGGGGCTGGATGTGAATCCCTGGAGAGAGATCCTTCCCTTGCTGGGCTGGGGTGCCGGCGGATTTGCAAGTCAGGTCTGGTACAGCTACTGGGTGATCGGGGCCGGATATGGGAATGCAACAAAGGACGGCTATGGCCGGAAGGCAGACACAGATAAACTTCTTCAGCTTGATACCGGTGATGTGAATGAACTGAGGAGATGGAACCGCTTCGTCACGAAGGACGCATCACTGGCGATGGTCATCGGGATCCTTGCCACAGGTGGATTCCTGATCGCCGGGGCCGGAATCCTCGGCGCACGCCAGGTGATTCCCGAAGGTGAGTCAGTCGCGTTGCAGCTTTCAGAGATCTTTGCCTCCAACTGGGGCAGTGCCGGCGCCTTTCTCTTTGTCCTTGGTGGCAGTGCAGCACTTCTCTCCACGCAGATCGGACAGCTGGCCGGATGGCCGAGACTGCTGTCAGACACCTATCGGATCTGCCTGCCCCGCATTGCAAAAAAATCATCCTGGAAAGTACAATTCAGATCCATACTGGTGATCCTCTCCGCAGCAAGCATGGTCATCATATACACCCTGGGATACAAACCGGTTGTCCTTGTGAAATTTGCCGCCATTTTTGAGGGTTTGCTGCTGACCCCCTTCCAGGCCATTGTCATCCTATTCGGTCTCTACTACATCATGCCCCGTTTTTTCAAAGGAGAGGTCAGGAAACTTGTCAGACCCCATTGGTCGATCGGTGTCGGCCTGGTGATCGCTTTCCTCTTTTTCCTCTATTTCTGTGTTGTACAGCTTCCGGCAATTTTATAGACCAAATTACCTCTCTCTTTCGAGTATCAACCCCCGCATGATCAGGTACTGTGCCGCGATGTATGACAGCATGATCAAAAAACCGGCAGCAGGAATCTCCGCATAAAACTTATTCACTGCGATCAGGCTGTCGGAGATCACAAAGAGCAGGGATCCGGCGAACACCAGCCTGAAACTGTCGAAATCCACCCGGTCCCTCCTGTTCAATGCTGCGAGCGACATACCGATAAGAGAAGCTGCATAGACTCCGATAATCGGCACCATGATCCCATCCAGTCCCGGATACAGCAAGAGGAAGATAAGCACCCCGAACCCAAGAAATGGAATGAACCATAGCGGATTCCTGAGGAGGAGTCCTTTGATATCGTTTTCAGCATTCAGCAGGAAGACAAAAATATAGGTAAGCTGTGCAATGAAAAATGCTCCTACACCGGCATAGAAGAGTATCTCATTGTTGTACCCTCCTGAGAACATCAAGAAGATATCTCCCATCCAGCTAAAGAAGAAGGCAGTTACCACCCCGGGGATGAAGGAACGCTTTTCCGTATTCATTAGGAAATAGAGGGTGATCCAGATCATGATCAGCGGTTTCACCGGGTATTCGAGCATGACCTGGTCGGTTAGTCTGCCCAGCAGTTCAACGATCACGATCACTGCAAAAACGAGGTGCAATACTTTGTTGCTCTTTTTCATATCCAGGGGAATTAAACTAGATGACGATGGTATGGAATGAGTGCGGAACCAGTTCGATCCTGTAGTTATGACTGTCCTTTTCCAGGAGGAAGGATTTCACCTCGTCGGTCTCATTCACAAGGAGACCCACCACCTCACCATCTGGATTTTCAAACAGCAGTCCGAAGTCCATCCCGGCGGGCGTCACCAGTTTTTTTGCTCCTGGTTTCACGAAATGCGACAGGTGCTTCATCAGGTAAAATTCAGGATTCCGGCTGATCTCCGCGGTTTGGGAGTTCACTGATATAAGCGAGTTCTGCTTCCATCCCCACATGCTTTTTCCTGTTTCATCAAGGATCGAGTTCCAATATATATAGGCATTGGCACCATTTTCCATGTAGTGTTTCATGAGCGACCAGGTGTACTCGGCAGCAGCCCAGTCGTTGCTGCCGTTCCCGCATTCCGATTCGGTCTGCATCAGTTTCATTTCAGGATACTTTTTATTCACCTTCGGAATACAGTGCTTACCGGCCCATTGAAAGCCCACTCCTTTTACATATTTGCTGCTGAGGGGGTCCTGCAGGACGGTATCCACTTTTTCTATTGAGGGCCTTTCAACGGTGCCATACCATATCTCCGTATCCAGGTCTGCCTCTTCAAAAGCGGGCCCAAGGTGTCGCCCGATAAATGTATTCAGATCTTCTGCGGTCCACACGCAGCTTGGAAAATTCTGACAGGAGTTGGGTTCATTCTGAACGTGCACGGCATAGATATCGATGCCTTCCTCCCTGTAGGTTTCAATATACTTCACGAAATAGTTTGCATAGGCATCCAGAATGGACTTTTCCATGATGAACTGCGTGTTGTTCTCCTCCCCGGCCCTCGATTCGGGGAGATCATTTACTTCAGCTGGCCGGCAGGCATAATGGTTGTTTACCTTCATCCAGACAGGCGGACACCAGGGTGAGCCCCATATTTGCAGATCAGGCCTGACCTCAAGGGCCGCTTTGATATAGGGAATCAAAATGGTGCGGTCCCGGTCAATGTTGAAATGCTCCATGGCCAGGTCACCCGGCGTATCATTCAGTGAATACCAATCCCTCGCATAGTCGTTCGCACCGATGGGCATCCTGCATATGGTAAAATTGAATCCCTCCTCAGAATAAAAATCTGCCAGGATCTCAGCCATCTCCTCTTCAGAGACCATCTTAAGGGCATCCCAGCCCAGTTCATTGAAGACTGCTCCAAACCCATCCATGGTCTGTTCATAACTGCCGGTGATCTCAAACCGTTCCAGTTCACCCGGAGTTTCTGAAACTGGTTGCAGTTCAGATTGAGTCCAGTACCGGCCTTCAGTTGAGCTGGTCAGCATCGCAGCAGGTTGCTCATTGCAGCCCGTAAGGAGGGAAATAGTGAACAGAATAAAGCAACAGGAGTTCAGGGTTTTCATCTTCGGCAGTTTTAGTGTTCGATTGTTGGTTTGAATGTCAAATATAAAAAAAGATGGCCATATACGCCCAAACCTGCAGCCTCACGCGAGATCCTCATACGATTCCCAGTCCTCATACGGTTCTTGGATTCAATTACGATTCCTGGATCCTCATATGATTCCCGGATCAGGTTATATTATTATGAATCGGGCGGTGATTTTGTTATTTTTGGGTGAAAGTTTAAAATCAGGAGCAATATGGCAACAAATTACGAGGTTCGTTATTCCAATCATCCGGAGGATGCGAAACATTATGACACGGATCGGATCAGGAAAGATTTCCTGGTACAGGGACTCATGAAGACCGGAGATGTGAACATGGTCTATTCATTGAACGATCGTTTTATCGTGGGTGGCGCAGTACCGGGGAAACTGCCGCTTTTCCTGGAGGCGATCGATCCGTTGAAAGCCGGGCATTTCTGCGACCGCAGGGAGGTTGGCGTCATCAATGTGGGAGCACGTGGACACGTTAAACTCGACGGCAAGAAATACACACTCGAATACAAGGAGGCGCTTTACATCGGGGCCGGCACAAAAGAGGTGGTCTTTGAGAGTGAAGAAGAGCATCATCCTTCCCGCTTCTATTTTAACTCCGCCCCGGCACACAAGGAATACCCCTCGAAGCACATTACCCTGAAGGATGCAGAGGTCGTTGAGCTGGGAGCGCTCGAATCTTCCAACGACCGGAAGATCAATAAGCTGATCGTTAATTCCGTTGTGGACATCTGTCAGCTCCAGATGGGGATGACCGAGTTGAAACCCGGAAGTGTATGGAACACCATGCCGGCACACCTGCACAGCCGTCGGATGGAGGCCTATTTCTATTTCGAGGTGCCCGACGACCAGGCGATCTGTCATTTCATGGGCGAACCCAAAGAGACGCGCCACATCTGGCTGCACAATGAGGAGGCGGTCGTCTCCCCCTCATGGTCGATCCACGCAGCTGCAGGAACGAGCAACTATATTTTTATCTGGGGCATGGCAGGTGAAAACCTGGATTATGGCGACATGGATGCATTCGGCCCCCGCGAACTGAAATAATAATAAAATCAACAGCCAACCATATGTCAATCAAATTATTCGACCTTACAGGGAAATGCGCACTTGTCACCGGGGCTTCGCACGGACTGGGAATGGCCATGGCCGTCGGACTGGGCCAGGCCGGGGCAAAGGTAATCATCAACGGAAGGTCCCGGGAACGCCTGGAGCAGGCAAAGAGGGCATATGCTGAACAGGGCGTCGAGGTCCATACATATGCCTTTGATGTTACAGACGAACAGGAGGTGAAAAAAACGGTGTCGGAGATTGAAAAAGAGGTGGCACCCATCGACATCCTCGTAAACAATGCGGGGATCATCAAACGGGAACCCCTCCTGGAGATGAAAGCTGAAGTTTTCAGGGAGGTACTTGACGTCGACCTCACCGGTCCGTTTATCATGTCCCAGGCTGTTGCCGGCGGCATGATCGAACGCGGACACGGAAAGATCATCAATATCTGCTCCATGATGAGCGAGCTGGGCAGAAACACGGTCGGGGCTTATGCTGCCGCAAAGGGCGGACTGAAAATGCTTACACGCAACATGGCGACAGAGTGGGCAAAGCACAATATACAGGTGAACGGGATCGGGCCGGGATATTTCGCGACGAGTCAAACCGCCCCCATCCGGGAAGGTGGACATCCACTCAATGATTTTATCATCGACCGCACCCCGGCCGGTAAATGGGGAGAGCCGGAAGAACTGGCCGGAGCTGCCATTTTTCTCGCCTCGGAAGCATCCAATTTTGTGAACGGCATCATTGTTTACGTAGACGGTGGCATTTTGTCGACGATCGGAAAACCAAGGTTTGAATAATAGTGCTATATTAGCAGTGAAAATCCGGGTTCATAACATTCTCAAATTCTCTTCGCGAAAATGTTAGTAATTGGTTAGTTAGCAGAATCCGGATTTTCTTCTTCTTTATAAATCCAACATCATGAGAACTTTTTGCCTGGTACTGGTCACAATGCTGATCGTATCCTGTACTTCCCATAGCGGGAATGAGATTCGTTTTACCAACCCCATCGACCAGCCTGCTGTTGATGCAGGGGTGGTGATCACACGGAAACAACTCGCAGAAGCCGGGGAGATCCCGGAAAACCTCCTGCCAGTCATCCGCATCAATGGTGAAGAGATCCCTTGTCAGCCCGACGACCTGGATGGTGATGGTGCATGGGATGAGCTATTCGTGCTCATCAGCCTGGGGCCATCAGAAACAAGAAACGGAACCATTGTATACATCGGGGAAGAGGAATACCCGGAATATGAGAGACGAACAAACATCAGGTTTGCCAGGAAGGACATGGACTACAAAGAGGTCAGGGAAGCCACCAGGGAGACCCACGCCATCAACACCGAAACACAAAAGGTATGGCAGATGGAAGGGATCGCATGGGAGAATGACAGGATCGGGTTCAGGAACTATTTTGACCGCAGAAACGGCATGGACATTTTTGGAAAGGTATCCAGCTTGATGGTCCTCGACAGCGTAGGCGACAAGGATCATCCAGATTACCATACCTTCAATCCTGACTGGGGTGTGGATGTGCTCAAGGTCGGTAATTCACTCGGCGCCGGAAGTATAGCGATTCGTTACAAGGATTCGTTGTACCGGGTCGGCGACAACGGGATGGGAACCTGCGAGATTCTTGCTGAAGGTCCGCTGCGCAGTATTTTCAGGCTCAAGTTCAAGGGCTGGAAGATGGCTGATCTACCACTGGATATCACGCATGATGTTATTATTGAAGCGGGGAAAAATTATTATTCCAGCGAGGTAACCATTGAAGGAACGGAAGCTCCGATACTGCTGGTCACAGGCATTGTAAACATGAAGAGTAAAGAACTTCACGCGGCAAAATCTGCCGAAGGAACCAGGGCCTTTTATACATATGATCTGCAGTCGGAAGACACCACCCTCCTTGGAATGAGCATCATGATACCGGATGACCTGTTTGCCGGAACGAGAGAGACACCTGGCAGCGGTGACGGGATCACGGAGACATATACCGTGCAAATGAACGTTGAACCGGGGAGTTTAAATCACTTCCGTTTTTATGCTGCCTGGGAGCGGGAAGATCCGCGCTGGCAGACAGCGGATGGGTTTGCCAGGCTGCTTACATCTGAGTCTGAGCGCATGGCCTCGCCCGTTACATTCAGCATACAACATTAATATCCTGGGGACTGGCAATTAGCGGTCACACATTGTGCTGAGAACAGCCTGGAAATTTTCGGGGGTGAAATCTTCGATCTCCAGCCATGCGATGGCAGATTCAACGGTAGAGTGCACTTTTACCTTCATGGGGAACTCATAACCCAAAGTGTTCATCATCATGGGCGGTACAACCTGGTTTGAGCTTGACGTGATATAGGCACTTTTCCTGGTGCTCCGAAAGCCTTCGGCAGTAAGCATGTGATTGAGGGTCTTTTTAAGCCCCTCCATGTCGTATTGCATATCTGCCGACCTGAGGTCGATGATTGCATTGTACTCCGGGTTGTATTCGGGCTCCTGCACCAGCGAATTGATAAATTTCATCACCATCTCCGGGGTGATTTTATCCCGAAAGCACATAATAGTCAGCTCTTTATCCTTAAGTATTTTGAGACTTATCATAATTTACATCCTTGCTGCAAATATATGCATTAAATAAGAATTTGGCATCTTCAACTCCTCCTGTTCCCTGGTGAGACGGGAACTATTTGACAAACAAATCCCGTCGTGTGTTCTGATGATAATTCATTACTTTTACCTGCAAACAAACAAATCGGAAAAAAATGAAATTTGGTGCATTCAATGACAGGGAGCGGGAATACAGGATCACGAATCCAAAAACGCCTTATCCGTGGATCAATTATCTTGGCAACGAGGACTTCGTATCGATCATTTCCAATACTTCAGGGGGATACTCCTTTTATAAGGATGCGAGACTGCGGAGGATCACGCGCTACAGGTACAATAACGTACCGGTGGATGACGGTGGTAAGTATTTCTATATCAACGATAACGGACATGTATGGAATCCAGGCTGGAAGCCGGTAAAGACCGACCTGGACCGTTACGAATGTCACCACGGACTTGGATACACGAGATTTATCAGCAGCTCGAGGGGGCTGGAGGCCAATGTATTGTTCATGGTGCCGCTGGGAGAGAACGTGGAGATACAGCAGGTGAAGCTGAGAAATACTTCCGGGGAGAAGAAAAAATTCAAGCTATTTTCTTTTGTCGAGTGGAATTTGTGGAATGCGCAGGATGACATGACCAATTTTCAGCGCAACTACAACACCGGTGAGGTGGAGGTGATGGGATCGACGATCTACCACAAGACAGAGTTCCGTGAGCGGCGTAACCACTATGCATACTACCATGTGAATGCACCAGTGGATGGATTTGAAACAGACCGGAACACATTTATCGGTTTGTACAACGGGTTTGACAAGCCGGATTCAGTCTTCAACGGAAGCACCGCCAACAGCGTGGCACATGGATGGTCTCCCATTGCTTCTCACATGCTGGAGATCGAGCTTGGTCCGGGAGAAGAGAAAGAGCTGGTTTTTCAGCTTGGATATGTTGAGACCGCGGAGGATGAGAAATGGGAATCCCCTGGTGTGATCAATAAGAAGAATGCAGAGACGATGATCGATCGGTTCAGCAAGCCGGGTGCATCGGAGGAGGCGTTCCGGGCCCTGCGGAATTACTGGGACAACCTGCTTGGTGTGTATACGCTTGACAGTTCGGACGACCGGTTGAACAGGATGGTGAATATCTGGAATCCTTACCAGTGCATGATCACCTTCCTGATGTCGAGAAGTGCCTCCTATTTTGAAAGTGGGATCGGTCGGGGCATGGGCTTCCGTGACTCCAACCAGGACCTGCTCGGGTTTGTGCACCTGGTACCGGAGCGTGCCCGAGAAAGGATCCTGGACCTTGCTGCCACCCAGCTGGAGGATGGTGGGGCGTACCACCAGTATCAGCCGCTGACCAAGAAAGGGAATGATGAAATCGGGGGCAACTTCAATGATGATCCACTGTGGCTGATCTGCTCGGTGGTTGCATATATCAGGGAGACCGGAGATTACTCCATACTTACCGAAACGGTGCCATATGACAATGACGATGAGAAAGCCACGTCACTTTTCGATCACCTCACGCGTTCTTTCGACCACGTGATAAAAAACCTGGGGCCGCACGGACTGCCGTTGATCGGCAGGGCCGACTGGAATGATTGCCTGAACCTGAATTGCTTCAGCACCAATCCCGATGAGTCATTTCAGACCACCGAGAATGGTGAAGGGGGCGTTGCCGAGTCGGTGATGATCGCCGGGATGTTCGTCTTCTACGGAAAGGATTACATGGAATTGTGCATTAAACTCGGGGAAGAGGAGGAGGCCCGTCGTGCGGGTCATCATATCGTTGAGATGGAGGAGGCGATCAATGAGCACGGATGGGATGGCGAATGGTTCCTGCGGGCGTATGATCACTTCAGCAACAAGATCGGGTCGGCTGAAAATGATGAAGGAAAAATCTTCATCGAGTCCAATGGATTTTGCGTGATGGCCGGGGTGGGTATTGAAGACGGCCGGGCAGAAAAAGCGCTCGATTCAGTCAAAGAACACCTCGATTGTCCGTATGGGATCGTCCTGAATAATCCGCCATTCACAAAGTACCATGTGGAGATGGGTGAGATTACCTCCTACCCTCCGGGATACAAGGAAAATGCGGGGATCTTCTGTCACAACAACCCCTGGATCATGATCGGGGAGACCCTTTTGGGGAATGGAGACAGGGCATTTGACTATTACTCTAAGATTGCTCCTGCCTACCTGGAGGAGATCAGTGACCTGCACCGCACCGAACCTTATGTATATTCACAAATGATCGCTGGCAAGGATGCCTTCCTTCCCGGGGAGGCAAAGAACAGCTGGCTGACCGGAACTGCTGCATGGAACTATTATGCCATCAGCAGGTACATCCTGGGGATCCAGCCGGAACTTGAAGGATTAAAGGTTGATCCCTGCATTCCGAAAAGTTGGGATGGCTTTAAAATTACAAGGAGATACAGGGGCAGCATCTATCATATTGAGGTTAAAAATCCCGATCATGTTTCGAAGGGTGTCAAAGAGATCCGGATGAACGGGGAGGTTGTAGATGGAGCATTGTTGCCGATGGGCGAACAAAATGAATACCAGGTCGAAGTGATCATGGGATGATCTTTTTTGTATCTTTAGGATCTGGAAACTAATACGAACCCTTTATTTGATATAACAATGAAAAAACTAATGACGACGACAATGCTCACCGCTCTTTTTGCGGCCTTGATGGTGATCTCTTCCTGCGGAAGCCCGGGACCTGAAAACGGTATCGGCCTGCAGCTTTATTCCTTAAGGGATGCCATGAGGGAAGATCCGGTCACAACCGTTGAAAAAGTGGGTGCCATGGGATACGATTTCGTGGAATCTGCAGGTTACAGTGACGGCATGATCTATGGAATGGAACCAGAAGAATTCAAGGCACTTGTGGAGAAGAACGGCATGATCTATCTTGGTGCACACAGCGGACAGGCCATACCCGATTCGGGAAGCTGGGAGTCGCTGATGCCATGGTGGGACGAATGTATTGCAACGCACAAAGCTGCGGGTGCTGAGTATATTGTTCAGCCATTCATGGGCGGAACCGGTTATGCAAGCCTCGAGGGTCTTGCTGATTACTGTGCCTATTTCAATGCCGTGGGAGAAAAATGCAATGCAGCCGGCCTCAGGTTTGGTTATCACAACCATGCCGGTGAATTCCAGGAGCTTGAAGGGGAAGTGATCTATGACTACATGCTTGCAAATACTGATCCTGACAAGGTGATGTTCCAGCTGGATATCTACTGGATCTATGAAGGCGGAGCAGATCCGCTGGCCTATTTTGAAGCACATCCGGGCAGGTTCGGCTCCTTCCATATCAAGGACGAAAAGGAACTTGGCGAAAGCGGAGAGATCGATTTCATGCCGGTGCTTAACGAAGCAGACAAGGCAGGTGCTGAATATCACGTCGTGGAAGTTGAAAGATACAACCATGAACCGATCGTAAGCGTGGAGAAGAGCCTTGAGTACCTCAAGGAAATTGGATTTGTAAAATAATTTGTTGATGACAACCGGGAAGAGGTTGTGCCAAAAGACGATGCAAGGTCATCTCTTTTGATGCAACCTCTTTTCAATCTTAACCACTTCATACGACAATTACCAAAATTTTTCCGATGAGCGACAGGAAAGCATACAGCGCCGAAGAACTTCAGAAACTCAGGGATGCGGTCAGCCTCCTTGAGAGCTACAAATTCAGCAATGTTTTTGGCGACATATCAGGATCGCTTCAGAAAGTTGTCGATGTGATCGAGATCAGCAGCAACAGCCAGGATGGTGATCAATATGATTTTGTACATCCTGAAAAGGCACCCCATTTCAAAGGAGGTGAATACCTGGTACAGATCATCAATGCTATCCGGGAGGAGAAGGTGGTGCGGATTTATTACCATCCATTCTACGAGGACAAGCCATATTTTTCGGAGGTGCATCCATACCTTCTGAAGGAATACAGAAACAGGTGGTACATGATCGGATTGAATGATTTCAAGGGGCAGTTGCGGACCTATGCGCTTGACAGGATCAGGGACCTGGTCCTTTCCGATATCCCGTATCAAAAACATAATTTTAGCGCAAAGGATTATTTCCGTCACTCGATCGGTATCATTGCGCCCGGCGGAGAGCCGGTGAAGACCAGGATCGCGGTTCAGAAAACCCAGGCACAATACATGATCACCCAGCCCTGGCATGAGAGTCAGAATATCGACGAAGAGACCGAAGATGAGATCATCTTCAGTTTCAGGGTGCACCCGACCTATGAATTTATCTCCTTGATCCTCAGTTACGGGAAAGATCTCAGGGTGCTGGAACCCACAAGTCTGATCGCAGACCTTTGTCAACACCTGGAGGTCATGTCTGCTTATTACCGCGACATTGGGTGAATTTGGCGCACAGTAAGCTTTTCCTGAATTTGTATAGATCGCACTGTCCGGACCAGTGGATGCGCAACATGGTTATTGATTCTTTTTAACCGGTTCAACGATGACCTGGCCCGGGTTGGTATTGACATCCAGCACATCCAGCTCCAGGGGAAGTACCACCTCTTCGCCGGCATTCAGGCCAATCTCCTCCCTGCTTGTCAGTACACCGGACCCGCTGAGGTGGGTCCGCTCATATTCAAAATGTACAGCATGATCAATGTCCAGGTTCACTCCGGGAGCTCTACTGATTGCGATTCCATACACATTTCCGTCATTTCCGGTCTGCCCCTCAACGATCAATTTGAAAAAGCTGTAGCCCGGGTGTATTGAAAGCTGTTCTCCCTCTTCCGGGGTGAATGGACCAAAAGTGATCCAGGTATCATCAACTGCTGATTCACGGGCAAAAAGTGCTCGTTCCAGCAATACCCCTGAACGGTAATTCCCAACAGGTGAGGTCATCCTGGCATCCGGTTCACTCAGACACCCTTTGCCACCATACATTTCAAATACCGTATTTGTTTCCCAAAGTCCGCTGGCCAGGTCATGTGCTCCCCCGCAATCGGGGTCAAACAGGCGGATATAAAAATTTCCAGGGCCTTCCGACGGAATGGCAAGGAATATGGTTTGTGAAAAATCATCATCCCCGCAACATTGCTCAGACATATTCCCGAACGTGGCCATGAGGTCCTCTGCCTCTGAAGGTACCTGCGCATCGAGTCTGGCTGCAATCAGGAGCATGATCAATATGGTGGTTCTGCGGAACATTTTTGTCAGTTTTGAATAAAAATAGGGTATTCAGACTTGAATCCAAAGGATTTTAGCTGAAATCTTTTTGACCAATTGTTTTTTAACATAGCTGAATGATTTATTTTTTGTGATAAAAGCTTGCCCAGTCCCAGACACCCAGCAGGAAAACAATTTGTATATTGTGGATTCAAATCCCAATCTTATGAAAAAAGGAGTTTTTATTTTTCTATTCCCTGCTTTGCTTATATCGGGATGTGCGGATCGAAACAGCGAAGCGGTGAAATTTCCTGAGCAACCGAATTTCCTGGTATTTTTTATCGATGACCTTCGTCCGGAGCTCGGATGTTACGGTGTAGACAGGGTTCATTCCCCGAACATTGACAGGCTGGCTTCTGAAGGCCTCAGGTTTGACAGGGCTTATTGCAATGTCCCGGTATGCGGCGCCTCAAGGGCGAGTTTACTGACCGGCGCCAGGCCAACACCACAGCGGTTCCTGGGCTATTCAACCAGGGCAGATGAAGATCTTCCGGGGCACCTTTCGCTTCCCCATCATTTCAGGAACAACGGATACTACACGGTCTCGTACGGCAAGATATTCCATCACGGTGACGACAGCCCTGATAGCTGGAGCGAGCCGCCCTGGCATGCGAAACCTGCCACGCCCGGCACATGGCGCGATTATATCACCCCGGAGATCCAGGCCAGTTTGAAGATCGAAGGTCACAGGGGGCCCTCTTCAGAGATTGCTGTGGATGCGGCAGACTCGGCATATATTGACGGGAAAACAGCTAACCAGGCAGTCAGGAAACTCAGGGAACTCTCGAAAAAGGAACAGCCCTTCATGTTCTGGGTTGGCTTTGTAAAGCCACACCTCCCTTTCAATGCCCCTTCAAAATACTGGGAGCTGTATGACCGGGAGGAGATTGAAATTGCATCAAATCCGGATAAGTCTGAGAATGCGCCCCGGGAGGCAATGCACAATTTCGGGGAGTTGAGGGGGTATGATGACATTCCGCCCGAAGGGCCTGTAAGTGATGACAAGGCGGCGGAGTTGACCCATGGCTACCTGGCATGTGTAAGTTATACGGATGCATTGATCGGTCAGGTGCTGGCAGAGCTGGAATCGCTCGATCTTGAAAGGAACACCATCGTTGCGGTATTTGGAGACCATGGATGGAACCTTGGTGAACACGGACTCTGGTGTAAGCATTGTAATTTCAATACCTCACTGCATGTTCCACTGGTCATCAAGGTTCCGGGGGCAGCCAATGGAAAAAGCACCAATGGCCTGACAGAGTTCGTTGATCTCTACCCGACTTTTGCAGAGCTTGCCGCCCTCGAGATTCCTGGTCATACTGCAGGCAAGAGCCTGGTTCCTCTTTTTAAAGATCCGGACAGGACCTGGAACGAACCGGTTTATCCCAGGTACATGCTTGGAAATTCGATCGTGACTGAAAACTATATTTATTCAGAATTCATGCGTTCCCGCAAGGATTGTACGATCGTTGCAAATATGCTGTATGACCACCGAACGGATCCCGAAGAAAATGTGAATGTTGCAGGCAGTGCTCCATACCTCGAGCTGGCGGACTCTTTGCGTACATTGATGAACAAGGTGCACCTCGGAGAATAGTTACAGGAATTATCCTTCGTAGCAGATTTTTACTATTTTTGAATCCGCCCGGAAATAAAACAAAAATGATGCAAAATTCCAGAATAGATACTGCTTTGTTGATGAGGGAATCAGCTGTTGTGCCCCTCTATTACAATGCTGATGTTGAGGTATGTAAAAATGTGATCCGCGCCTGTTACCAGGGTGGCATTTCCATTTTCGAATTTACAAACCGCGGGGATTTCGCACATGAAGTCTTCGGTGAACTTATAAAATGGGCGGATAAAGAACTTCCCGGGCTGGTGCTGGGTGTCGGATCTGTCGTAGATGCAGGAACATGCTCCCAGTATATTCAGATGGGTGCATCATTTATCGTATCACCGTTACTCAATGAAGAGATGGCCAGGGTTTGCAACAGGCGGAAAGTACTTTGGATGCCAGGTTGTGCAACAGCATCTGAAATTTCCAGGGCCGACGAACTGGGCGCCGAAGTGGTCAAGATCTACCCTGCCCCGATGCTGGGTGGACCTGCATTTATCAAATCGGTAAAGGGTCCATGCCCTTGGATGCAACTCATGCCGTCAGGCGGCGTTGCCCCTACCGAAGAGAACCTGGAAAGCTGGTTTGACGCCGGGGCTTTTTGTGTGGGCATGGGATCAAAACTGATCACAAAAGAGATCATCCGTGACAAGGACTGGAGCGGACTGGAATCAAAAGTCAGCGAAGTTGTAACCATCGTTCAAAAAATCAGGAAAATATCCAAATGAGATACATCAAACCGACTCCCCTGCTCGTTCTCTCTCTCGTTTTACTCATCTCTGGCTGTAAAGGTGTTTCTGATACCCGGTCGCTGAAACTTGCACATGGTCTTGACCCAACCCACCCGGTGAGCCAGGCCATGGAGTTCATGGCAGACAGATGCGAGGAGATATCGGGAGGCAAATTGATCATTGAAACCTATCCATCCGGACAGCTGGGGTCTGAACAACAGTGCGTTGAACTGCTGCAGATCGGGAGTCTTGCCATCACAAAAGTCTCCGCAGCCGTGATGGAAAGTTTCACGGAAGATTACAAGGTGCTGGGCATTCCCTACCTGTTTAAATCCAAGCAGCACTCCTTTGATGTCCTTGACGGTCCGATCGGTGAGCAGCTCCTGTTGAGCACCGAACCCTTCTGGATACGCGGACTGTGTTTCTATGATGCCGGGGCAAGGAGCTTTTATACGCTGGACACACCCATTTACCACCCTGATGATCTTGAAGGATTGAAGATAAGAGTAATGAAGAGTATGACGGCCATGGAAAATGTAAAAGCACAGGGAGGTTCGCCCACACCGATCTCCTGGGGTGAGTTGTACACTGCGCTGCAAAGTGGCGTGGTGGATGGTGCAGAGAACAATCCCCCCAGTTTTTATACCAGTCATCATTACGAAGTGTGCAAGTACTACTCCCTGAACGAGCATACCATGGTTCCTGATGTACTCATCATCAGCAATAAAATCTGGGAGGACCTGACCGGACAGCAAAAAAAGTGGTTGCAGCAGGCAGTGGATGAATCTGTCCCGAAAGAACGCGAGCTCTGGGCTGCATCTGAAAAGGAGTCGTTGGAAAAAGTAGAGGAGGACGGGGTGACCATTATTTATCCTGACAAAGAACCGTTTGCCGCGCGGGTGGAATATATCCCTGAAATGTATAAAGACAATCCCCGGTTGTATGACCTGATCAACAGGATCAAGTCAGCCGGAACCGAAAATCCAAGCAATGAATAAACTGCGAAACAGGATTGACAGGATCCTGGAAATTTTCCTGATCTTACTTACAAGTGTTTTGGTAATAGATGTACTGTGGCAGGTATTCAGCAGGTACGTGCTGAGTTCACCAAGCTCCTTCACCGATGAACTGGCAGGATACCTGCTGATCTGGGTAAGCCTTCTCGGTGCTGCCTATGTTGCAGGCAAGAAAGAGCACCTGGCCATCGATATCCTGTTGCAGCGATCTCCGGAAGCCAGGCAGCGGACCCTGCGGATCATCATCGAACTGGTGATCCTTGGATTTGCATTGTCGGTATTGGTGATCGGCGGCAGCTGGCTGGTGTACACCCGTTTCTACCTGGGTGTGAAATCAGCCGCCCTGCAGCTACCACTGGGCTATGTATATATTGTGCTGCCATTAAGCGGAATTATTATTTCTTATTACTCCTCACTGCACCTTAAGGATGCAATAAAAAAAGATTGATACATGGAAGTTCTTGTACTGGTTCTCAGTTTTGTTATTTTGCTTGCCCTGGGGGTTCCCATTGCATTCAGTATTGGTGCTTCAGGAATCCTGACAATGCTGATTTCCATTGATTCGATCCCCGCATTTACAACCTATGCACAAAGAATGGCCACCGGACTGGACAGCTTTGCCCTGCTGGCCATCCCATTTTTCGTCCTTGCAGGAAATATCATGAACCGCGGAGGCATTGCCATCAGGCTGATCAAATTTGCAAGGGTACTCGTGGGCGGATTGCCGGGCGGACTTGCATTTGTGAATGTGATCGCCAACATGCTCTTTGGAGCCATCTCGGGAAGTGCAGCAGCAGCCACTTCAGCCATCGGGAGCATCATGGGACCACAGATGAAAAAGGAGGGTTACGATGAAAACTTCAGCGCAGCTGTAAATATTACTTCTGCAACAACGGGGCTCACGATCCCGCCCAGCAACATATTGATTGTCTATTCCCTGGCCAGCGGTGGCGCATCTATTACAGCACTGTTCCTGGCAGGATACATTCCGGGTATAATGACAGGTGTCGGGATCATGCTGATGGCCATGTCAATGATCATATATAAAAACAAGGGGATTGGCGGTGTTCTCCGGACCCTCGGTTTCGTTGCGGCTGTTTCCCTTGCGCTGGTCGGACTGGGTGCAGGTATAAAGTTATTGCACGACAACGTCTCTGGCGGGTCATTCAAAATCACTATCTACGGACTCCTGGCCGCAGGGGCAGGATTCTGGATCTACAAGACCATTCAGCACTGGGACCGTGCAAAAACAGGTATAAAAACTTTCCTGGACGCGATCCCTTCGCTGATGATGCTCGTGATCGTTATTGGGGGAATTGTTGCCGGTTATTTCACTGCCACTGAAGCATCGGCGGTTGCCGTTCTTTATGCATTGATACTTGCCCTGCTGTACAATGAGATGAAGATCAAACACCTGCCGGATGTTATCATTCGTTCGGTCAAAACAACGGCAATCGTCATGCTCCTCGTTGCAGCGAGCATCGGGCTGTCATGGATCATGTCATATGAAAATATCCCTCAAAATGTAAGTGAGGGTCTGCTGAGCATCAGTGACAACCCCTTTGTGATCTTGCTGATCATCAATTTTATCCTGCTTTTTGTCGGGGTTTTCATGGACATGACCCCTGCGGTGCTGATCTTTACACCGATCTTCCTCCCCATTGTGACGGTTCAATTGGGGATGGACCCAATCCATTTCGGGATTATGATGGTATTGAACCTCTGCGTGGGTCTGTGTACTCCACCGGTGGGATCAGTGCTTTTTATAGGTTGCAGCGTTGCCAATATCAAAATTGAAAAGGTGGTCAGACCCCTGTTACCAATGTTCATTGTCATGATCATAGTCCTTTTCCTGGTAGCCTATATCCCCGAACTGAGTTTGTGGCTTCCTGAGATGCTTACTAAATAGTTTATCTGTCAGGGAAACGTGGTTTTTTTATGAAGCGAAGAATTAGCTATATTAGAAAATTCAATTCCGAACAAAGGCATGCTTAATATGGAAATGGCGAACATGATAACAATCCTGTCATATACTTTGTCTGTCAACGTGATACTGACAGAAATTGGCATAGGACTCCTGATTGCCGGTCTGCTTGCTTGGATATATATTTCACAGTTCAGAAGACTTAAAAAGCGATTTTCGTCGCAAAATCTGACAGCGGCTTTTAAAGAGAAACAACTGCTCGAGCAGCTGTTCAATAATATGCCGGACCGGATCTACTTCAAGGATCGTGAAAGCAGGTTTATCCTGGCCAACAAATATGTATCCAGGGTGATGGGTGAGGAAGACCCAAAGAAACTGATCGGGAAGACCGACTTTGAGTTTTACGACAAGAAATATGCGCAGGGATTCTTTGATGATGAGCAGCGCATCATGAAGGAGGGGAAGCCGATGATCTCAAAAGAGGAAAAAGGGTTGAACCTGGATGGAGGTGAGGTTTTTGTCTCCACAACCAAGATCCCGATCAAGGACCGTTCTGGAAAAGTTATAGGCATCATAGGAATAGGTCGCGACATAACACCCCAGAAACAGGCCGAGGAAGAATTGCATAGAAAATCTGAAAGCCTGCGGGAAACCAATGTCCTGCTCGAAGAAAGACAGGAAGAGATCCAGCAGATGGCCGAAGAATTAAACACACAGGCCGAAAACCTGAAAAAGATCAATCTCGAACTGGAGAGACTGTCCCTTGTTGCCAGTAATACTGAAAATACCGTGGTGATCATGGACGGGAACGGGAATTTTGAGTGGGTGAACGAAGGATTTGAACGTCGTTATGGAAGTGAATTAGGGCAATTCACAAAAGAAAATGGTCCGAACCTGCGTGACAACTCCTCCAACTCCAATATCTCTGCAATCCTCAACCAGATCTATATCACGAAAAAACCCTATACCTACAATTCCAAATCCAGGGACAGGGAAGGAAATGAGATATGGAGTCAGACAAATATCTCACCGATATTGGATGAGAATAAGGAAATCACCAACCTGATCCTCATTGATTCGGACATCACAGATCTGAAAGAGGCAGAAAGCAAGATCAGGAAACAAAATGTCGAGATCGAGAAACAGGCAAGGGAACTCGAAAAAACAAATGCCACCAAAGACAGGCTATTTTCGATCATTGCCCATGACCTGAAGAACCCGTTCCATTCAATCATGGGTTTTACCGATCTTTTGCTGACAAAACAACACGAGATTGAGGCCGATAAATTACAGGAGTTCCTGGAAATGATCAGCAGCTCCACCCATTCAGCCTATCAGCTACTCGAAAACCTGCTGGAATGGGCGCGGACTCAGACGGACAGTACGAAATTTTCCCCCTCTACCTTCCCCCTCAAAGAGCTGGTCGCGGAGATCATCTCCCTGCTGGAACTGCATGCTTCAAATAAGAACATCATGCTGGAGGAGAACATCGGAGAAGGATTGGAAGTATATGCCGACCGGAATATGCTGCATACCGTCATCAGGAACATTGCGAGCAATGCAGTCAAATATACAGGAGAAAACGGGAAAGTAACACTCTCGGCAGAATCAGGCGGTGATTCCACCGTGATCAGTATCAGGGATAACGGCATCGGAATGCCTGAGTCAAGAATAAACACATTGTTTCAGCTTGACGAAGTAAACAGTACGGCCGGCACTTCCGGAGAAACCGGTACCGGGCTTGGACTGATCGTCAGCTGGGAGTTCATGAAGAAAAACAAGGGTTCCATTGATGTGGTAAGCACACCCGGCAAAGGCAGTGAGTTTATTCTTAAACTGCCCCACCACAAAGCTTGAGAAGCCATCTTCCATTTCCAATCTGCACATGTCAGCATAATAACTTAACGTAAATTGTACGCTAAGTTTGGTGATTGCATTTCTTTTCATTAGATTTGATACATGAATAGTCCGCCAGCCAACTTTAACCCTCACCTGTCCGTGGATTGTGTCATCTTCGGTTTTGACGGCGACAATTTAAGGGTATTGCTCATTAAACGGAAGGGAAGAAACACAGGGGGTACAAAAGCCGGTAAATACAAATTGCCAGGTGACCTGATCCATCTAAAAGAGGATCTTGAAGGTGCAGCAAAACGGGTACTGGCCGAGCTGACCGGACTGGAGAATATCTTTCTCAGGCAGTTTTCTGTATTTGGGAATCCCAACAGGACAACAAACGAAGAGGACCACGCATGGCTCGAGGAGAGCTCGGGGATTCCCATCTCACGGGTGGTCACCACCGCATACTATTCTCTCATCAGGATCGACAAAAGTAAAACGGAGAATGAAAACAATCACCACGCCTCCTGGCACAAGGTCGATGAGCTTCCGAATCTTGTTTTCGATCACAACCAGATTGTTGAAAAAGGACTTGCAACCCTGCGAAACGAGATCAGGTTTGAACCCATCTGTTTTGAACTGCTACCTGGCAAATTTACCATCAGGCAGATCCAGACACTTTACGAGGTAATCTTTGGCAAGGAACTGGACAACAGGAATTTCCGAAAGAAGCTTTTAAAGGCCAAATATATCGTACCCCTGAATGAAAAGCAGAAAGGCGTGGCACACAAACCCGCACTTTACTACAGCTACAACAGGAACAAATACGTAGAGACCAGGGAAGATGTATTGTATTATAACTTTTAAAATCTACACATGTATTTAATTGGTTACGACGTTGGGAGTTCATCGGTCAAGGCAAGTTTGATCAATACGGATACAGGTCAGTGTGTGGCCTCGGCATTCAATCCAAAGCAGGAGATGAAGATCGCTGCCGACCGTTCGGGGTGGGCAGAGCAGGATCCTGAGACCTGGTGGACAAATCTAAAACTATCCACGAATGAAGTATTGCAGATGGCTGAAATCGATGCAGCAAACATCAAGGCCATCGGCATTTCCTACCAGATGCACGGACTCGTGATGGTTGACAGGGACCAGAAGATCCTTCGCCCCTCTATCATCTGGTGTGACAGCAGGGCTGTGGGAATCGGGGAAATGGCACTTGGTCAGCTCGGAAAAGATCGCTGCCTCGCCCACCTGTTGAATTCCCCGGGTAATTTCACAGCTTCAAAACTTCGCTGGGTGATCGAAAACGAACCCGAAGTCTTTGAAAAGGCCCATAAGATCATGTTGCCAGGGGATTATATTGCCATGAAGATGACAGGTGAATTGAATACAACAATTTCGGGATTGTCCGAAGGCATCTTCTGGGATTTTAACGAAAACTCCCTGGCCGGCTTTCTCCTGGAGCACTATGGAATTTCCGATGCATTGATCCCAGAGATCGTACCTACCTTTTCAGAACAGGGACGCCTGCTTCCATCGATTGCAGAGGAGTTGGGTTTACTGAAAGGGACGCCTGTCTCCTACCGGGCCGGCGACCAGCCCAACAATGCATTCTCACTGAATGTATTGAACCCGGGTGAAATAGCTGCTACGGCAGGAACTTCAGGAGTTGTATATGGTGTCAGCGATGAAGTGAAATATGATCCCGAGAGCAGGGTGAACACTTTCGCACACGTGAACCACAGCCCGGAGATCAACAGACTGGGTGTACTCCTGTGTATCAATGGTACCGGCATCCAGTATTCCTGGCTGAAGAAATATATTTCGTCAAGGGAAGCCAACTATCCGGCATTGAATGACATGGCTGATAAAATACCACAGGGAGCGGAAGGATTAATGATGCTGCCCTTCGGAAACGGAGCAGAGCGTATGCTATGCAATAAGGAGGTGGGAGCTTCCATGCACAGGCTCAATTTCAATATTCACAATGAAGGTCACCTGGTACGCGCTGCCCAGGAGGGAATTGTCTACTCCTTCCAGTACGGGATGGAGATCATGAAACAGATCGGGATCAATCCCGCCGTGATCAGGGCCGGTAATGCCAATATGTTTCTCAGCCAGATCTTCAGAGAAACACTCGCTACCCTGACGGGTGCAACCATTGAGCTCTTCGACACCGATGGCTCGGAAGGCGCTGCAAAGGGTGCCGGAATCGGATCAGGTGTTTATGGCTCTTTCGAAGAGGCTTTTGAATCGCTGACCAGGATCTCAGTGATCGAACCGGATCAGTCAAAACTTGACTTTTTCACGGATCTTTATGGCCAATGGCATGAGATATTACAGAAAGAAATACAATAACGAAAACTAAAAATACAAACGATGGAATACTTAACAGGCAATAAGGAGTACTTTAAAGGAATCGGTAAAATCAAATTTGAAGGAAGGGACTCCGATAATCCCCTCGCTTTCAAATATTATGATGAGAAAAAGGTAGTGGCCGGAAAAACATTGAAGGAACATCTCAGATTTGCTGTTGCTTACTGGCACTCCTTCTGCGATACTGGTTCAGATCCATTTGGACCGGGAACAGTAAAATTTCCCTGGGATGAAGGGAAAGATGACATCACAAGGGCCAGCAATAAACTGGATGCTGCTTTTGAATTCTTTACAAAGATCGGCGCACCTTATTACTGTTTTCACGACATTGACATGGTCAGTGAAGGTGATTCACTGAAAACATATGAAAAGAATCTTCAAACCATGGTCGGGCTGGCACAGGAAAAACAAAAAGCCAGTGGTGTCAAACTGCTATGGGGCACTGCAAATGTCTTCTCACACCCAAGGTACATGAATGGTGCATCAACAAATCCTGATTTCAATGCCATCACATTTGCAGCGACACAGGTGAAGAATGCGCTTGACGCCACCATCGCTCTTGGTGGTGAGAATTATGTTTTCTGGGGAGGCAGGGAAGGATATATGTCACTCCTGAATACGGACATGAAAAGAGAACAGGAGCACCTCGCGAAGTTTCTGCACATGGCAAAGGACTATGCCAGGAAAAATGGCTTTACCGGACCATTCCTGATCGAACCAAAACCCATGGAGCCAACCAAGCACCAATATGATTACGACACTGCAACTGTCATTGGCTTCCTGCAGAAATATGGACTGGACAAAGACTTCAAGATGAACATCGAGGTCAACCACGCCACCCTGGCCGGTCATACGTTCCAGCATGAATTGCAGGTGGCAACAGACAATGGTCTCTTCTGCAGCATCGATGCCAACCGCGGAGATTACCAGAACGGCTGGGATACCGACCAGTTCCCGATCAATCTCTACGAACTTGTAGAAGCGATGATCGTGATCATTCAACAAGGCGGTTTCACATCCGGCGGAATCAACTTTGATGCAAAAACCAGGAGGAATTCCACCGACCTGGAAGATCTCTTTTATGCACATATTGCAGGAATGGACGCCTTTGCCAGGGCATTCGACATCACACATGAACTGCTCGAAAAATCACCATTCCTTAAAATGCGTAAAGAGCGCTATGCTTCATTCGACAGTGGAGCCGGAGCGAAATTTGAAAAAGGTGAACTGACGCTCGAAGATATGAGAGACCTGGCACATCAAAATGGAGAACCCAGGATGTACAGCGGACAGCAGGAACTCTACGAGATGATCATCAATCAGTATATCAGGTAGAGGTCTGATTCAATATTTGAAAGCCCGGCAATCCATGCCGGGCTTTTTTTATATATTTATGCAAATTCATGAACCATGGAAACAGTCTATGACATCAAATCACTGGGGTTTCACTGGGAACTTTATGATCCTTTCATCTTTTGTGCACATCACAACGACAGGTTTCCGGCAGGAAAAGAGAACCTCGGACCAGATCCGGAATTACTTGCAGGACGAAACATCGGGAACGATTTCGTCGTCAGGGATGGTTTCAGAATGTACCATGGAGATACTGTACCTGGATTCCCTGTTCATCCCCACAGGGGATTTGAAACTGTTACCATCACACTTAAGGGCCTGGTCGACCATTCCGACAGCCTGGGTGCGAAGGGTCGGTATGGCGATGGTGATGTTCAGTGGATGACCGCGGGCAAAGGTATCCAGCACGCTGAAATATTTCCGTTGGTTCACCAGGATAAAGAAAATAAACTTGAATTATTGCAGATCTGGATCAACCTCCCTAAAAAGAATAAGTTCGTGGAACCTTATTATAAAATGCTCTGGGCCGAAGACAATCCGGTTGTTGACCATAAAGATGATTCCGGAAAAACAAGCAAGGTGATCCTGATCGCAGGAACGTTTGATGACACAAAAGCAGTTGACCCTGCGCCGGATTCGTGGGCAGCCACTGCTGAGAACGAGGTATGCATCTGGATCATTGAAATGGAGCCCGGTGCACAATTAACGCTTCCACGGGCACAGGAAAATGTGAACCGTGCAGTATACTATTATTATGGCAACGAACTGAAAGTCAATAATAAAACCATACCGGGTTACCACCAGGCCAGGCTGAATGGATCGGAACATGTGGTCGTACAAAATGGAAAAGAACCAAGCACCTTCCTGTTCCTCCAGGGCAAGCCCATAAACGAACCTGTTGCCCAATACGGCCCCTTTGTCATGAACACGAGGGGGGAGATCCAACAAGCCTACCAGGATTACACTGAAACACGCTTCGGAGGTTGGCCATGGGATCGGCACGACCCGGTACATGGGACAGAATACCGTAGATTTGCGACATATATCGATGGCAGTGAAGAGTCACGAACCGGGGATCAGCCCTGACAAGCTCCCTGGAAAAATAAACCTGATGCATTTCCCGGAATTTATCCGCACCAAATAACCTGCTGAACAATGGCATCTTCAGAAATCAACAACGACTGGAGGAAAGTGGCTTCTGCCATTTACAGGAAACCGATGGATGCAAAGATCTTCGGATCCGTGGAACTGGATGTGACCGAACTGGAAAAATTTGTATCTGCTAAACGCAAAGAAGGTCTGAAGATCACTCTTACCCATATCTTTACGCTGATCGTTGCAAGGGCCATCAGCCAGGAGGTCCCCGAACTGAACTGTTATGTACGGAGGGGAAACATCATTCAGCGAGATCAGGTGGATGCCATGGTAAGTGTATTGCTGCCGGATGGCTCCATGAGTTCTGTCAAGGTGGAAAATGCTGATCGTCTTACACTTTCAGAATGTGCCGAGGTGCTGGCTGAAGGGATCTCGGGCTCACGTTCGGGCGATGAAAACCGTACCATGCGGATGAAAGGGGTCGCCGGCAGTATCCCATGGCCAATCCGGACCTGGTTTTTTAACCTGGTGAGGTTCCTAACAATAAAACTGGGGGTTTCGGTACCTGCCATCGGACTCACTGCCAATAATTTCGGCTCCTTCGTAATGACCAATATCGGAAGTATTGGTCTGGACACCGGATACCCGGCACTTTTCCCGATCTCCAATGTCTCATTTGTCTTTGTGATGGGTGGGATTTCTAAAAAACCGGTGGTCGTAAATGACGAGGTTGTGATTCGCCGTATCATCACACTATCCAGCGCCCTGGATCATCGGACCGTAGATGCCATGCACGGAGGTAAATTATTCAGGTACATAAAGCGCATGGCGATGGAACCTGAACTACTTGAAACAAAGCCCACAGAAGAAAATCTGGCCTCCGGAAGCTGACCAGCTTACGGGAAGCCGGATACTATTCAGTATACATCCCCGTTATCCGGTCCATCGCGGAGATCCTGAACAGTCCTTTTGAAGTACGCATAAGAATACTCTCCTCAACAAAAGCAGGGGTTGACCACACCTCCCCCGGCAAGCTGTTTACAGCCAACAATTTGTAATTCCTGCCCGCCTCAATTACATAGGTTTCCCCGCGGGTGGAGGTCACATAGATCTTTCCGCCTGCCCAGATCGGAGAGGAGTTATATTTCCCTTTCATCTTATGTTGCCAGACCGTTTCACTGGTCCCTGCATCGATACAATGCATTTCACTCCTGGTATCAATGGTATACAGCAGTCCGTCATGGATCACCGGGGTAAGCAGCTGCAAGATCGGGAACTGCCTGCGCCATTCAATATTCCCGGTCAGATTCCCTTCTCCTTCAGGATCCACCGCCCATAATTCACAATATTTCTCGCCCTCATCAGGGGTGACAAAACTCGTGTAAAAATATACCTTACCTGCATAGGAAACGGGCATGGAGATGGTGGAATCTTCCCCCTGGGGTATATACCATACCACCTCCCCTGTCTCGATATCAATTGCATCGCATACTGCTGATCCGTTCGAAACAAGTAGATTTCTGTCATCAACTTCGATCACGATAGGTGTTACATAGGCTTTTTTTCCGATGTCCGCCAGGGGATCATAGAATTCCGGGGCCCGGGAGGTCTTCCAGATCGTTTCGCCAGTGCGCTTGTCAAGGGCATAGATATCCTGGACATCGGTCCCCTCCATATGGACAATCAGCTTGTCTTCATAAAGGAACAGGGAGGACCCCGGTCCCTGCACATGTGCGCATTCCATGTCGGTACGCACCCACACCTTTTTCCCCGTCCTGGTGTCGATACAGGCTGTTCCATATCGCCCGAAATGTACATATACAAATCCCTCTTCAATGGCGGGCGTAGGTGTGGCATAGGAGTTCACCGCGTGCCTCCTGTAAACGGTATCAGGAGTGAAGAGATCCATCTCAAATATCTTCTTCCCCGTTTCCAGGTTGATGCACAGGGCAAACATCCTGTCTCCGGCAGCAGTTGCACTGGTCATCCATACCTGGTCATCATATACGACCGGACTTGACCATCCCCTGCCTTCAGTTTCAAATTTCCATTCAATATTTGTCGAATCATTCCAGTTCACAGGGAAGTCTCCTTCCGGGACGATCCCGTTGAGCTCATCTCCCCTGAAATGGGTCCAGCTGTTGTTCTGCCCCGCAGCGGGAAACTGTGCAGTCAGCAGCACAGCCAATATCATCCACAATTTGCCACCTGTTTTCATTTTCAAATTTTTATTCGTTTCTCATTGCAGCGCCAAGTACCTTTGTCCTTAATCCAATTCCTGTGATCCAACGGATCCAGATCACCCCGTTCAGCAGCAGAACCAGCACGATGACGAACACCATTTCCAGGGAAGCCCCGCTGTTACGGCTCATAAAGGCCGGCAGGGTCGCGATCACTGCAGCAAGTGAGCCGGTGATGGTTCCGGCAAGGAGCAACAAAAGGTATTCGGTCATGATCATTCTCATGATCTTCTTTTTCCCGTATCCAACGGCCCGGAGTATGGCCAGCTCTTCGCGCCGTTCGATGATACTCCTGAACAAAACGATGGACAACCCGATCGTGCCAAGCAGCAAGCCAAGGGCTCCCATCACCAGGAATATCGACAAGTAGGTATTGGTGACAGTATTAAACGCAGCCAGTCGGGCGGCAGCATATTCCATCTCCCACCCAAGATCACGCATACCGGCCTCCAGGTCCTCACTGATCATGGTGCTGTCTTCCACTGGTCCGTCCACCAGGAAGACCCGGGTACCGGTATTCTGCGGAAAATACCGAAGGAAATGATCTCGTGAGATCAGCACGTTTCCCTGGAAAATGGAAGGTGCGGTTCCCGCCATGAGCACAAGGTGGATCTGCCGACCGTTTTCGGCCTGGTAGACCAGGGTATCTCCCACCGTCATGCCCAGGCTCCATTTGATGACGGTTTCGTCAGCAATAGCCGGGACCACATTTTTATCCAGATCTTGTTCAAGGAGTTCCCAGGGATCACCCACCAGGTCCCTCCCTGTTCCGGAAACGAAGGAAAACCTGCCACTTAGCTCCCGGGGGTCCACTCCAAGGATACGGGGTGTCTGAATACGGTTCAGGTTCAGGCAGGAGGCATCATCGCCCTCAGCGACACGCATCTGGACCACTTTGTAACCATCTCCAAGACCATAATCCAGCCTTGCGGCTTCATCTGAGAGATCCTGGAGCACAGGTACAGTTGATTCAGCAAAATAGAGAAATCCGCCTGTTCCGCTCGATCTTTCATCCGCGTTTACAAAAAGATCTTTCTTATTGCTGCCTGTGGATATTACCAGAAATGTGCCGAGCGCGAACATCATGATCACGGTGATGCTCCTCGTCCTGTTCCGCAATGCATTTTTAATTCCCAGGGTAACAAGGTCATTTACCTGGGATTTGCCTGACCCAAGCCGTTCGAGGTAGCCATAAACAAGGACAAGTCCGCCCACAAGTAATAGTCCGCCGGAAACAAAAAAGATCCCCGGATCAACAGATTTTCCATTGAGGAATTGAATTACCAGCAGGACCAGCGCGATCGCTGTTGCCGTGATCCCGGAGGTGAACAATATCTTTGAACGCATTCTGCTTTTTCTGAAATGTTTCGAACAGGCCCTGTTCGCGAGGTGACGGACCTGTTTCCTGAGCGGAAAGTAGATGGCAGCCATGGCGATGAGCAGGGAGATGCCCAGTCCGGTCAGAAGCGTTGGAAATCGAATTGCCACCTCCAGCATATCTGTTCTGACAATATCCCGCCAGATGCTGTTGAGCGCAATAAAAACCAATTGATTGTAGATAACAGACAAAAATATTCCGATGATCCCGCCGGAGATGGCTACGATCATCCCTTCCAGAAGCAATACCCGCTGCACAGTCCGTGCTGGTATACCGGTCGCCCGGAGTGTTTTAAGCTGTTCTTCCCGCTCCCCGATATTGAGCCTGAATAATAATACCGTCAGCAGAACAGCACCCGCTAACAGGAAAAAGGAGAGTCCGCCGAACAGCTCACTGAAGTCCACACCATTCCGTGCAGAGAAGGAGGATCGCTCCAGAACCGGTGTAAACCGGTACCCGATCTCAGAAGGCCGTACCCTGCCAGGAATAGATTCACTGAGCGCTCTTGCCGCATCCTGACCCTCTTCAACCCGGAAAGAGGTATATTTCCCAAACCTGTTTTCCCACATCTCTTCTGCCTGTCCGACTGCAATGAATGCTTTTGGCGTTCCCCTGTACCGTTCCCAGTAGTCCTCGTCTTTATCCCGGATACTATCCAGACTGATCGGTACACCCGTATCCCAGTCCCTGCAGTTTCCTGCATCAGACAGACCAGGAATATCAGGCATCAGGCGCTGGTCGAGGAATGGTTCCTCCATGGGGACAACCTCCCTTACAACGAATTTCTTTTCTGCCGGGTCCAGTTCACGCAATGGTCCTACTACGTAATAGCCAAGCCGGATGGTATCACCGAACCCGGCATCAATGTCATCCGCCAGCCACTCATTGATGATGATCTCATCTTTCCGAAGGTCACTGTCGGTAAACGTTGACACAAATGAGTAAGGGGTCGATCTGCCGGAATGTGCCAGGTAATTCACAAAATAGGTCAGGATGGGACGTGCGCCAGGACGCACTTCAAGGATTGCGTTTGCAATGCTGTCATCAATGAAGACCCTTTCACTCTTGATCTCTGTGAATTTGCCTCCTGGATCACCCTGCAATTTCAACCCGAGATCCCGAACATCCCACAAACCTGCCACCTGCTGTTCCAATTCATTCGTATTTTCAACCCCTCCCGGGAACAACAGAAGGTTGGCCCGTCCCCCGAGCTCCATCAGATCGTTTAATCTTTCGATCGAAATAAACAGGTTGAATGGCGCAGTCTGACTATTCTCCAAACTAAAAGCACCCAGCTCATACACACCTGCAACATCCCTGATGGCAACCCGCAGGGAGATGGTATTTTCATCATCAGATACAAACGGTGCATTGACCGGAACGAGGCTGGCCCGCGTCATTCTGAGCAGGAACTCCTCCCCTGGCCCGATACTCAATCGGTCTGCCAGGTTCCTGCTGATCACCACCGAATCACCGGTAAGTCCGCCGTAATATCCATCGGTTCCTGCGATGCGGTCGAAGCGCTTATCCACACCATGGACCTGGACATCATTGATCCGCCTTTTTCCGCCTCCTGCGATGGCAATACCGTCAAGCGAGAGGACCGGGGCCGGATCTGTTTCATACACCCTGCTGAATGTATCGGCAAGGGCCAGCGTGAAATACCTGTCACCCGATTCCATGGTATGCGTAACAGCGCCCAGCCGCAATTCCACGATCCGGTTCAGGCTGTACTTCACCGAATCTCCCACCACAAAAGCACCGGTGAGCACAGCAGTACTGATCGCAATGCCAAGTGCCAGGAACAGGTTGCGTTTCCGGTAGTAGATGAGGCTCTTTATGGCAAGTTTAAAGGGATTCATTGCTGGTGCAGTACTCCATTCTTTAATTCATATACTTTTCCCATCCTCGACGCCAGCTCCCTTGAATGTGTCACAAGGATGATCGCCACCTTTTCGTCTCTGTTCAGTTCCATGAGCAGGTCTGTGAGCACATCCACGTTCCTGCCATCCAGCGCCCCTGTGGGTTCATCCGCAAGCAGCAACTTTGGTCGGTTGATCATGGCACGGATCACGGCTGTACGCTGACATTCACCACCGGATAGCTGACCCGGAAGCTTGTGCCTGTGCTCCCACAGCCCGGTCCGCTTGAGCAGCGACTCTGCATAGGCCCTCTTCTCCTTCCTGTCAGCCTTACTGACCAGGGTCGGTATCAGCACATTCTCCTGCAAATTGCATTGTGGCAACAGCTGATGAAACTGGAACACAAATCCGACCTCCTCGTTCCTGAATCGATCCAGCTCCTTCTCTGTATAGTCATTGATCTTTCGGCCCCTGTAAATGACCTCACCACGATCGGGTTCCTCCAGCGCCCCGATGATATTCATAAGGGTGCTTTTCCCGGAGCCTGAAGGCCCCAGTATGGCGATCGTCTCCCCTTCTCCAACTTCCAGACCGATCCCCTGCAATACCTGCTGCTGTTCAGTTCCTGCCTGATTACCAAACGATTTGTATACCTCTTCAATCTTCAACATACAAGGTGATTTTAGAACGAAGATAAACATTTCTCACAAGGATGGACGAGGAAACAGCAGACGAATTCGGAGTCTGCCAAATGGGGCATCCCTGGTATTGTTTATTCTTTATGAACAGAATCGTTTGAATTCACTATTTTTGACAAATTACGAACCTAAAATTATCGATGTGAGAAGAATTATCATCCTTTCAGCAGCAATCTTTCTTTCCAGCCTCCTGCATGCACAGGTGGTCACCTGGCAGGGCCCGGAAAATTTTGTGTCCGACATTTATTATACGGTAAAAGTGAACGGTACCGAGGTTCCTGTATACGATACCCCCATCGCTTCCTATGCAGTTTTCGATTTTACCGGGGAGGTCACCGTGGAGGTGTCGACCATGTATGATGTCCGTTGGGTCGACATCAGGCCGTTAAGAAGAGAGATCACACCGGAATATACCGGCGACAACTCCTTCTCCTTCAACATCTCCGAACCGGGTCACCTGAGCCTGGAGCTCAATGGAAGGATCAGGCAACAGCCTCTGTTCATCTTCTCCAATGCCCCGGAGACGGATATCCCATCCCGGGACGATGAAAACGTGATCTGGTTCGAAGGAGGCAAGATCCATGAGGATGTCAGGCTGGAGCTGGACGATAACCAGACCGTCTACATCGAGGGAGGCGCCGTTGTGCAGGGATTTATCTCTGCTAAAGACAAAAAGAATGTCAGGATCATGGGCCGCGGAATCCTCGACGGTACATACGTACAGCAGATGGAAAAAAACACCAACCGCTTCATCCGGTTCAACGATTGCAGCGGCATCACCATCGAGGATATCATATTGCACAACGGGACCACCTGGCAAATCGCGTGTTACAACAGCACAGACATCGAGATCAACAACGTACGCATTGTCAGCGAAGATGGAGGGGACGACGGCATGGACATCGTGCAGTGCCGGGATGTGCTCATCGACGGAGTGTTTGCACATACCAAGGATGATTGCATCGCCATTAAATCCTTCTCCCGTGGCGAACTCGATCCCTCCCTTCCCACCGCGAATATCGTGGTACAGAATTGCGTCTTCTGGAACTCCATCTGGGGCAACGCCATCGAGATCGGTTTCGAGCTCTATACCGATGAGGTGAAAAACATCGTCTTCCAGAACATCGACATCATCCATTGCGAAGACGGCGCCGCCATGAGCATCCACAACTCTGGTCCGGCCGACGTGAAAAACATCGTCTTCAAGGACATCCGGGTGGAGGACTGCCGCCAGAAACTCTTCGATGTGGCGGTCTTCATGACCAAGTACGGTCCCGACGGCTATCGTGGCGAGGAGATCGAGAGGGAGGTATACATGCACGGCGCCTGGGACAATGTACAAAAGGTCCCCGAAGGCAAAGAGGCGTACCACGACCAGTTCCGCGGCACCATCTCCAACGTCGTATTCATGGATATACAGGTCACCGGCGGAATGCTGCCGTTTTCTGTATTTCATGGCTGGGACCAGGAACACAATGTATCCGGCGTTCTTATCGAGGACCTGACCTACCTGGGCAAAAAACTCGACAACAGGGAATCGGCAAAGATCAGGGCCGAAAACACCGAGGGCCTTGAGATCCGGTAATCATTCCATGCGCAGCTTCTGAAATGACAAAAACCAAATAGCCCGATGCGATCCAGTTCCCTCGTCCTTTTATTGTGTATGCTGAATGTGTCCGGCCAGGCACAGGCTACCCGCTCCGGGAACGGCATGGTGGTGAGTGACAACAGGCTCGCTTCCGAAGTTGGAGTCCAGATCCTCCGTGATGGCGGAAACGCAGTCGATGGTGCCATCGCCACTGCCTTCGCCCTCGCGGTGACCCACCCGCAGGCAGGCAATATCGGGGGCGGCGGATTCCTGGTCCTCATGGATTCGGCCGGCAACGCCACCACCATCGATTTCAGGGAGACCGCTCCCCTGGCTGCATCGGAAGATATGTTTCTCGATGCGGAAGGAAACCTGGAGAGGACGACCGGACCTTTCGGGAATTCCACCACCGCCAACCATGCAGGAATAAAATCGGTGGGTGTGCCCGGGTCTGTGGCCGGACTTTACCTGGCCCATCAAAAATACGGTAGCCTGTCCTGGGAGCGCCTCGTACAACCCGCCATTGACCTGGCCGAAGATGGTTTTGCACTCACAATTACGTTGGCAAACCATGCGGATCGGTTCGAAGCGCATGCTGAAATCACTTTCCTGGAAGAATTTTTCAATACTGAAGAGGGAGTCCCGGCAAAAGCAGGAGAAGTATGGTGCCAGCCTGAACTCGCGAAAACACTGGAAGAGATCCGGGATCACGGGCACGACGGATTCTACAGCGGTCGGGTTGCAAGAAAAATCGCAAGGTACATGCGAAAAGAGGGCGGACTGATCACCAGGGAGGACCTGGAAAGCTACCGTGCCGTTGAGCGGAAACCGGTCAGCGGGTCATTTGGCGGATACCAGGTATGGTCCATGGCACCTCCAAGCTCAGGGGGTGTCACGATGATCGAGATGCTGAACATGATCACCGTCGCAGGCACGACACATGGTGGAGCAATGACGGAAACAGATTCCTGCAGTCTGGAAGATGGACTCCCCGCGTACAATTCAGCATACCATGTACACCTGCTCGCCGAAGTGATGCGAAGGGGGTATGCCGACCGGGCATTTTTTCTTGGGGATCCTGATTTCTACCTGGAAATGCCTGTGATTGAGATGATATCAGTTGATCATGCTGCAGAACTGATGGCAACTTTCGACCCGTGTAAAGCTTCCGTCAGTGACTCTTCTGAATTCAACCAGCTGCATGATGGCGCCAATACCACCCACCTTTCTGTGGCCGACCGGTTTGGGAATGCGGTGAGCCTGACAACCACGCTGGAGCACTCGTATGGGTCGGGGCTTGGGGTGCCTGGCCTGGGATTTCTTTTGAACAATGAGATGGGGGATTTCAATCCTGTTCCAGGGGTAACCAATAGTGCCGGACTGATCGGGACGCCGCCCAACAGGATCGAACCCGGGAAACGGATGCTTTCGAGCATGACCCCCACCATCGTATCAAAGGACGGGGTACCGGTGATCGTTATTGGCAGTCCGGGCGGAAGAACCATCATCAACACCGTTTTCCAGTCGGTCCTGAACATGCTGGCCTACGAAATGCCGGTCGACCAGGCCATTGAGGCGGTGAAGATCCATCACCAGTGGCTGCCCGACAGGATCCTTTACGAGGAAGAGCTGCTGTCGCCAGGTATCGTTGTGACCCTTGAAGAGATGGGACATACAATGGTTCCGGTGGAAAATTTGGGCAGGCTGATGGGAATTTCGATCGATCCGGAGACCGGGATGATGACAGGCTACTCCGATTCCTCCAGTCCGGATGGAGCCGCGGTCGGGTATTGAACTTTCCGCCGGATGAATCGTTTACAACGTGTGGGTGATCCGCAAAGAAATCCGGCAATCCTGTTCCGGATTTGCGTTCTGAGGCATTGCCATCAATTTAAAAAATACATCTCATGTTCACCATCGACTACCTGCTCTGGAAATATCTTGTTCCGCTCTTCAGACCATGGTATTTCCGGTCAAAGTTATTCTCCTCCATAGCCGTAGGATATATTTCTGTTTATCGCATGCCAAGGGATTTTATCAGGCACTATTTCCGGGGTCAGGGTGAATCATTGGATATCTCTACAAAAGATATGATCACAGGGAACCCGGGGGTGTATGATCTCGTTGCGGAGACGTTTCTTAAATTAAAATCCGGAGCGAATGCAGAAGGGAAGCTTGTGGTGGGACAACCGCTTGTTAACAACCCACAATTCAAATACTCTGTCGGCTCATTCATGATTCAATACCAGGTGGAAAACGGGGTGGCAAAATTAAGCGTATCATCGTGGTATCGTTATTCACCCAGCAATGACCGGATTACAAAATATCTGCACCGGAGGCTGAATCGCCATGAGAGAAGTGGAGATGCCTGTGCCTTTGAGATCAGGGGTGATGAATGGGTGGTTCCGGTTTCCGAATTCTCTTCCATAGAACCTGATCGGCGGTTTCGCAAATATATGAATCTGAATATCTTGTACATGTAAAAATCGGATATGGGACAGCAAACAGATCAAAACCGGGAAAATGCAATTGCATATTACAGGCTTGCATTTGAAGGGAATCCAAGGAAGGCGGTGGAATTGTACGCAGGTGCTGAATACATCCAGCACAACCCCGTCGTCAAGGATGGGAAAGAGGGATTCATCGCGTACTTCGAAAAACTGCAGGAGGAATATCCGGAAAAATCTGTGGAGTTTGTACGCAGTACCGCCGAAGGGGATCTCGTTGCCCTTCACACCTACCAGGTATGGCCGGGAAATGAAGAGTGGATCACCATGGATTTTTTCCGTTTTGATGCAAAGGGTAAGATTGTGGAACACTGGGATGCCATTCAACAAATCCCGGAAAAATCTGCAAATGGCAATAAAATGTATTAATTTTATTTCATGCCAGGTCAGAACACCTCATTCGATGGATTAATAGCACCCTGTGGTATGAATTGCGGAATCTGCATTGCTTATCACAGGGAACGAAGGCCGTGCAGTGGATGCCGGGAACATTATTCGGCCAACGGCCTCATGAGCTCGGCCAGCGGTCTCGGTTCAGCATACAAACCCAAGCACTGTGCGAATTGTTCCATTTTCAACTGTGAACTACTGTCGGGAAAAGAACCAACGTTCTGTTACAGCTGTGAGAAATTTCCGTGTCGGCGACTTAAACAGTTGGACAAGCGCTACCGCGAAAGATATGGAATGAGCATGTTGGAGAACCTGGAAAGTATAAGGGATAGCGGACTGGATCATTTCATTGAAGGGGAGCGTGAGAAGTGGAGGTGTAAACAATGC
>CAKZNC010000073.1 GCA_937129385.1 uncultured Bacteroidota bacterium | reverse complement strand
ATTTATTGAGTATGGACCTGCTGAAAATGGATGGGTTCCTATTAATGCTCCAAACTATTTGTTAATAAATTGCTTTTGGGTTTCAGGACAATACAAGGGTCAAGGATATGGCAAGGAATTGTTAAGACTTGCGATTGAAGATGCTAATGCACAAGGTAAAGACGGATTGGTAACAGTCGTGGGAACACGTAAGTTTCATTTTATGAGTGATACCAAGTGGCTTTTAAAACAAGGATTTGAGACTTGTGAAAAGCTATCTTCAGGATTCAGTTTACTTGTGAAGAAAACTAATCCAAAAGCAATGAATCCAGAGTTTAATGATTCAGTGAAAACCGGTGAATGCACCGACAAAAATGGATTAGTGGTTTATTATTCAAATCGTTGCCCATATTCTGAGTATCATGTAATGAATTCGTTGAAAGAAACAGCAGCAATAAGGAAATTGCCATTAACAGTTATCAAACTTGATACGATGGAGAAAGCACAAGCCTCGCCGACTCCGGCAACGATTTTTAGTTTATTTTATAATGGGAAGTTTATAACAACTGATTTGAGTGCCTGTATGGACAGTAGATTTGATAAAATTGTAAAACTTTGATTTATGGCTTATTATATAGACTTTGAAGCAGTCTTTTCAGGAAATCCTGAGCTTATTTGAAAATCTTTTCGTACATTCATTTTTGTAACCAGTTTATAAAAGAGGCAAAATCAGCGCCAACCCCTCCTGACGTAGTGGACTTCTACTACAAAACACCCAAAACGTCAGGAGCATGCTTACCCGCCTTACCCACGTTACCAGCTCTTACACCCCATTCAAGCAGATAGCACCTCCCATAATTATGTTGATTGTCTGAACCAACATCTAATTTAAGATGTTTTAGTCTTTATATATGTGATCGGTTTCTTAACGAACATGTTACACAGACAAAAACAGATCAACAAAATAGAAAATCACAACTAAAAAAAGGGGGGGTATAAAAATGCCACACACGCGATTAATAATAAATGTCGTACTCCTGTTAGGATTCGGACTGACAGGATTACACGGACAAGAAAACATTTTTGCCACAGGTGGAGATGCTTCTGGCAGCGGAGGTTCGGTGAGTTATTCTTTTGGACAGGTTATGTTCCAGACCTATATGGGAACAACTGGTTCAGTATCCGAAGGTGTACACCAACCCTTTGAAATATCGATCATAAATGGAATTGAAGATGCCCAGGGTATCAACCTTACTGTTTCGGCTTATCCAAACCCGGCTGCTGATTTACTTATACTGAGTATTGAGGAGATTGACATTTCAAATTTTTCATACCAACTGTATGATATGAATGGAAAACTTTTGCTAAACGAAAAAATCGTGGGCAACAAGACAAGTATTGTTATGAGCAAACTTGTTACTGGAAACTATTTTGTGAAGGTAATTCAGGGAAACAAGGAGGTAAAGGCCTTTAAAATCATTAAAAATTAAAAATATGAAAAACATATTTATACCAATCTTAACGGTATTACTCACAACAACGATTTGGGCACAAAGTCCCGAAAAAATGAGTTACCAGGCAGTAATCAGAGATGCAAATGATAACCTTGTAACAGGTCAGGCCGTAGGAATGCAAATCAGCATTTTACAAGGTTCTGCCGAAGGACCACCGGTTTACCTCGAGACGCAAATAGCAACCACGAATGCAAATGGCCTGGTTAGCCTTGAAATAGGGACAGGTACATCCAGCGATGATTTTTCAGCCATTGACTGGTCCGGCGGGCCCTATTTTATTAAAACAGAAACAGATCCTGCAGGAGGCGATAATTATACGATAACCGGTACCAGTCAGTTATTAAGTGTGCCCTATGCCCTTCATGCAAAAACAGCTGAGCATTTTCTGAACGACCAGGTTGATGATGCAGACGCTGATCCTACCAATGAAATAGATGTAACTTCACAAAGCGGATTGCTCGTAGGTGATGGGACCAATATTAATGGTCTGGTTGGTTCTGCTGAAGGGCAGGTGCTTAAGTGGGATGGCACAGAATGGTTGTTGGGGACTGACGAAACTGCCACAGGAGGAGCGTTATGGGCAGCAAATGGAGATGATGCATACTATAATGCTGGTAATGTTGGTGTAGGTACCGATGCACCAACGAATGCATTACATATCCGTACTGATAATCCGTTTCCTGTCAAGGTAGAGTCTACAAATGGCGCTGATAGTGGCATCGAGTTTGCCAATTCATTAGGCACAAAGGGATATATTGGGAGCATTGGTTTAGGCAGTGATATGGCGATGGGTACTGTCGATGGAAACACAACAGGTAGTTTACTATTTCTAACCAATAATCTTGTCAGGATGAATCTTTCACCTGCTGGTAATTTAGGTTTAGGCATATTAGCACCAGCTGCAAAACTCCATATAAAAGCTTCAGAGCCCGAGGCTTTACGCTTAGAATCCAGTGAAAGTGGTGTAACATCGGAATATTATACTTCCTCTGGAAGGATAGGATATGTTGGTAGTTTGTATAACGGGAACATGGACTTTGGTACCGTTTCTGACAATACAACAGGTAGGGTTTACTTACGAACACAAGGCTTACGAAGGCTCGCTATAGATTCAGAAGGGAATATCGGTATTGGCACGATTACACCTGCTACGAGGTTGGATTTGGTGGGTGGCCAATGGAATTTGACCAATACCGAAGGAGACTTCAGAATAGGGAATAATGAATATAGATTGAAAATAGGTATTGCAACCGGGGGCGGGGGTGCAGGAATTACCCGAATAAGGACTGTTGGAGGTGCAAACCAACTCAGACTTGGTGCAGGAAGTTCGGATGTAGTTTTTATCGAAGAAGACCGAATTGAGATCAACGGAGAAGTTAATACCTCTGCTACCGGAACGGCCAATATGGTACCCATCGCTTATGGTAACGTAGAAGGGATTTATCATAATGAAACATACAATACAGTGCCTGTCAGCAGTGGAACAGGAAATTTCAGTGTTAGCAAGGGACATAGAAACTGGCCCAATTTCTATTATGTAGCAGGGGAATACCTGATTACTATAGATGGAGTTGATTATAATGATACTGACTATGTGACAGTGGTTACTACCAGGGCTGGGGGGAATAGCCAGGCCTGGGTTACTGCAAGTGCGCATGTGGACGGCAAACTAATGATATCTTTTATTGGATTTGACGAGAATATGGCATCTGAGTACAAGGCAAACAATTTCTACTTTGTCGTCTATAAACCATGAGACGCTAGCTTTCGTGTTGAAGGGAAAACGATAAGTGAAAAATGAGATTTCAAACGTAGTATTCTACAATTACTTGTGGGAATGGTTTACATGGTAGCAGCATAAGTTCGGGTATACTCCAGAGAATATTACCTTCACCGGGAATCGAAATGTTTAAGTTTGGGCGAATTGGCAACTCCAAATTAGATAAAATATTTCAGGGTGGGTACCTCCTTCTTATCATTGGTCCATTGCAAGCAATGTGTTTTGATTTTAGATGATATATATTATCTTGCAGATACATAATAGTTTTGTCTAAACTATAAAACCCTGCTATTGATGTCGAAGCAGACCCCACGGTTTCAAAAAATAGCACCCCCTCCCCAATGGCGCATGCCGGTATTGATCCTTGCAGGTATTTTCACAGGACTCTTATTCCTGGTCGTACATATCTCGAAAGCACCTTCTTACCTGTCTGATCAACCTGAAACATGTATCAACTGTCATATCATGACACCTCAATATGCTACCTGGATGCACAGTGCACACAGGGAAACTGCGCATTGCAATGATTGTCATGTTCCGCATAATAATGTGCTGAATAAATATTATTTCAAGGCGAAGGATGGATTGCGGCATGCGACTATATTCACGCTGCGACGGGAGCCGCAGGTCATTTTTATCAAGGAGGAGGGCAGGGAGGTGGTACAGGGCAATTGTGTGCGGTGCCATGAGCAGTTGATCACCGACAGCAAGCTGATGGCGAAAACGGGAGAATTTCAGCATTACCGGACAGAGCGATCCTGTGTGGAGTGTCACAGGGTGGTACCCCATGGGCGGGTGAACTCACTTTCGAGTACGCCCAATGCACAGGTACCGCTGCTTCCAAGTCCTGTCCCTGACTGGCTTAAAGAATTAACAGACAATAAATAATTATCGTTTATGAAATCAATTCAACAACTGGTTCAGGAACGGAGATGGGTAGGATGGCTGCTTTTCCTTGTCACCGTGGTGGTGGTTTTCCTGCTCGGACTCCTGGCATCATCCATTATCGAGCGTCGTACGGAAGCTGTGTTCGCCTATACGCCGCAGGTTGAGCATTCGCAATTCGAACCCAGGAACAGTGTATGGGGAAAGAATTTTCCGAGGGAGTACCAATCCTCCCTGCGGACATCAGACACCATGTTCAGGTCAAAATACGGAGGAGCACAAATGCGGGATATGCTTGAGGAGGATCCCAGGCTGGTCGTACTCTGGGCAGGTTACGGATTTTCAAAAGACTACAACCAGGCAAGGGGACATTATTATGCGATCGAGGATATCAGGAAGACTTTGCGGACAGGTGCGCCTATGGGCGGGGAGAAGTCTCCGATGCCAAATACTTGCTGGACCTGCAAGAGTCCGGACGTACCCCGGGTAATGAACCAGCTAATTGAAGAGAAGGGAGATTTCCAGGCGGGTGTAGCTGCTTTTTATGAGGGCAGCTGGGAGAAACTTGGACCGCAGATCGTTAATCCCATTGGGTGTGCCGATTGTCATGATGCAGAAACAATGAATCTGCGGATCTCCAGGCCTGCGCTCATTGAGGCCTTTAACAGGATGGGAAAGGATATTGAACAGGCCTCCCACCAGGAGATGCGGTCGCTGGTCTGCGCACAGTGTCATGTAGAATATTATTTCAATAAAAAGATCGTGGAGGGGGTGCCCTATTTACGGTTTCCCTGGGACAATGGTTTTTCAGCAAGTGACATGGAGGAGTATTACGACGACATGGATTTTTCAGATTGGACCCACAAGTTAAGCAGGGCGCCTATGTTGAAGGCACAGCACCCCGGATACGAGATATTTATGACCGGGATCCATGCTGAGAGAGGCGTTTCCTGTGCCGACTGCCACATGCCTTATATCAGTGAAGGAGGGATCAAATACACCAATCATCACATCCAAAGTCCGCTGAACAACGTGTCCAGTTCATGCCAGGTTTGTCACCGGGAGGAGACGCAGACACTGATTAAGGATGTTTACAGCAGGCAGGACAGGATAATTGGCAATCGTGATAAACTTGAGAAATTGCTCGTGCATGCCCATGTAGAAGCAGCAAAAGCATGGGAGCTAGGGGCGGTTGAATCTGATATGGAGACTGCTTTACAGGATATCAGGCATGCACAGTGGCGATGGGACTATGCAGCTGCCAGTCATGGCGCTTCGTTCCATTCTCCTGTTGAGGTCAGCAAAGTAATTGCCGACGGCATCGCGACTGCCCAGGAGGCCAGGCTCAAGATTGCAAGAATACTTGCATCGTTGGGGCATAATGAGGAGATCCCATATCCGGATATTTCCACCAAAGAGAAGGCCCAGGCCTTTATTGGTCTGGACATGGAAGAACTCATGAGGGAGAAGAAGGAGTTCCTGGAAGAGGAGATTATTGAATGGATTAAAATCGCTGAAGAACGCGAGGAAGACTACCTTGTAAACACAGCGGGTACAGTTCAGTGACCAGGATCCCGGATAATGTTCAGATTCCCCTGTTGCAAATCGGTAAATTTTTATACATTTGCACCGCGATAGAGCAATCCACCTTTGCTAAAACTCCGGTGGAAAGAAATAACAGGCCTTCGCCAAGGCTACGGCCTATAAACGGGGTATAGCGCAGTCCGGTTAGCGCACCTGCTTTGGGAGCAGGGGGTCGGAGGTTCGAATCCTCCTACCCCGACAATACCAGAAAACCGCCCGGCCATAGGCCGAGGCGGTTTTTTAGTTGGCTGAACAGTTTACGCTGGTCCTTTACCAGAAGACCAGACCCTCCTCTGTTTGAATATCCGGACGCTTACTGTGCTTTACTTTGCTACGTCAAGCACCAGAGTCTTGTAAAAATAGCCCTGCAGAGAAAGCAGGATAGGTGATATAAGAATAAGTGTTACGATCTGTAGAATTGTTCCGAGGACCGGGATAAGTCCGAAAATGTACATAGCAATGGCCAGAACAATTATCAGGGCAAATTGAGAGAAAAACATACGCCATTTGTTGCCGTATGTTACGTTGTTACTTTTGGTCAGTGCCTGCATTGGCTCCATCTCTTTATCAAGTAACAGTAGATTACTCATTGAATAGGCAATACTCATGACGATACCCGGAATAATCATAAACGCAAATCCAATTGAAATAGCGATTGACCGGATTCCATTCAGAATAAAAAATTCCCCCATATACTTCCGGTATTTTGCATCGAAAATAAATGTCGGGTTGATTGTATTCCCTTTACTTAGCTCAATTGGGATTGTTAACATTGCGATCGTGGTTCCTACGTTGAGATATGGGATCCAGATCGTGAGTACCCATAAAATTACCGCCCCGATAAGGGAAATCAGGTTTTTAGTTCCCCAGCTGATACTTGTTTTTATTGCTGTGGCTACATCAATTTTTACTACTTACATTGGTTTTAGGTTTAGATTGTGAATAAAAGAATACTTGAAAATAGTAATAATTATGTAATATGCTCAGCTATTCGAACAAATAGGAGAGGACCATTTGATAATAATTTACATGGTTTTAGTTTTCTGGTGAAATATCCTTCAATAATTCCAGTATCTCCTCCTTGCTCTTTTCATCAGCTTCAAGGACTCCCCATCCATATTGATTCTGAAATAAGCCATCATAAGCTGAATCATGGAAACTTTTAATGATATGCGGGATATCATGGCTATCAAGGATGTCTTTGATCCTTAATGCCTGAATTTCACTCTCTATATCTTTGATTTTTGTATTCATATGTGACATTATTTATTGACTCTGTTGATTGTGCGATATGAATTGATTTTATAGTTCCATACAATACATGGTCTATGTCCACATTAAATTTACACAATTTTCTTAAGATCAGATATAGAAATATCTTAAAATGAATTCTTTAAGAATAATCATTGCGGAAATCCTACCATTGAAAAACTGTTTTATTCCAGGATCCAAATATCAAAAAAGAAAAGGATGATATTCGGGAAGTGTGAATAGACTTAACTGTTCTTCTTTGCCGAATAGCGGGACAGATGATTATATTTGCAATCTTATTTATACATTAACAGGGATCCCGAAAACGATGATCATTGCCCCAGGACCAAAGCTATCACGTCTGTTTATCCAATTTCAATGTCGAAAAATGGTGTTTGCCTTAAAATTTCCAGGCAGTGCAATGATGTACCTGTTTTTTTCTATGATTTTCATGCTCCAGATTTCCAGCAACATGCATGGACAAAATATTGATCACTGGGAAATCATTGTAAATACGGGTCAACAGGTGAAATACCTGGTACCGGATGCTCCTGTTCCGGCAGACTGGATCGAGCCTGCATTCGACGATTCGGGATGGACCGATGGGATCAATGGTGTTGGCTATGGTGATGATGACGACAATACAATTGAAAACTGTTTTTCTGTCTATGTGCGGAACCGGTTTAATATAACCAGTCTGGAGACGATAGACAGCGTGATCCTGTACATGGATTTTGATGACGGGTTTGTGGCCTACCTGAACGGTACCGAGATTGCCAGGGACAATATGGGTGAGCCCTTTTCACCCACAAGCTGGGATCAACCCTCAAGTGAACAGGTCGACGAACTGCCGGTCGGCAGTTACTATTACGTTTTATCAGAAGATGATGAGGCCAGGCTTGTCGAAGGGGAGAATACACTTTGTGTTGAGGTGCACAACAGGACCACCACCTCCTCGGACCTCTCTTCCAACACCTACCTCATTGCCGGGATCAACAATTCATCACAGTATTATGAACCGACACCTGCATGGTTTGTGGAACCCAAAACCTATGTCAGTCAACTCCCACTGATGGTCATCAATACTAATGGTGAGACTATAAATAAAGTAGACAGGATCGTTTGTGATATGGGAATCATCGACAATGGATACCAGGAGGATAATTTCCCTGAGGATTCATTCAATATCTATGATGGTAAAATCAGTATCAAGATCAGGGGGAATACATCTTCAAATTTTCCTAAAAAACCTTACACAATCGAATTGCAGACTGATTCAGGAACGAATAATAATGTTTCGCTGCTTGGGCTGCCCAGGGAAAATGATTTTGTATTGAACGGACCCTACAGCGACAAGTCCCATTTCAGAAATATACTTTGCTTCAACGTTTTTGCAGGGATGGGGCATTGGGCTCCCAGAACACGTTTTATCGACCTGTACCTGGATGGTGATTACAAGGGAGTGTATGTATTGATGGAAAAAATAAAGCTCGACAAGTACAGGGTGGATGACCGCCAGCTGGATTCCACTTTTACGAATCCTGCAGATATTACCGGCGGGTACATACTCCAGGTAGACAGGACGGAAGGATTGGAAAACAATGAATACTGGACTTCGCCAGTTGATCCATTGTACAATAAGCCTGACAACACCTTTGAGTACTATGATCCTGATATCGATGAGCTTACAACAGACCAGGCCAGTTATATACGCAACTGGATCAATAGCTTTGATGCAGTAACGGCGGGCAGCAATTTCAAGGACCCACTGAGTGGGTATAGGGCCTTTATCGATGTGGAATCCTTTGCCGACTACCTGCTCCTGCATGAATTCAACAAGGATGTGGATGCATTCAGGTTGAGCACATTTTTCTACAAGGCAAGTGATGAAAAAGGGGGGAAGTTACATGCAGGCCCGCCCTGGGATTACAACATCGCGCTGGGGAACATCAATTATGGCAATGACAACTGGGAAACAGATGGCTGGCTCTACCCCTCTGCAAGCAGGTACTGGTGGAAAAGGCTCATGGAGGATCCCTATTTTAAAAATACTGTGATCTGCAGGTGGAATACGCTTTCACAATCCATTTTGAATGAGACGACCCTGCATGCGATGATCGATGAAATGATCCTTGAGCTGGGTACTTCGATTGAGCATAACTTTGTCAGGTGGCCGATCCTGGGTACCTATTTCTGGCCCAATTACTTTATAGGAGACAATTACGAAGAGGAGATCGAATTCCTTAAGAACTGGATCGCTAATCGGCTTTCATGGATGGGAAGCCAATGGGACGGCCAGTGTATTACTGGCATGGATGAGCAGGTGATCGGGGAGCTGACAACTTTAACAATCAGTCCGAACCCGTCTGACCTGTCTCATGTAATGATCCAGCTGCCAAATCATATCCCCGGAAAATATGTAGTAACAGTATTCAGTCTGCAAGGACAGGAAATGCATTCTGCAATCCACGAAATTGAGGCCTCGTCAGGCAGTATTTTCCTTGAAGATCTGAGTTATCTTACCGCTGGTATGTACGTGCTGAAAATAAATGGACGGGGTATGCAGTACAGTGGAAAGATGATTCGAAAGCATTAATTAGTCTTGCTGTCATTGTTTTCATTTCGTAGGGTAATGGCAGACTTTTATTCGTAATTATTCCTTTCATCTCACACCTTACCTGGGGGATCACTGGAAACGATTGCTTCACTCAGTTTGCCAATCAAAAGTCACTTCCATTCATGTTATATGGGTGAGGATTTTCTTACCATGTACGATGTGCGAACCAGGAAAAACAAGTGGTCCAGAAGATTGGTGAAATAATTGTGTAACAGTCTGGATACCGACCCATATTAAAACTATTAATTATTAAGAATTTAATTATTAATTAATCGCCCGGTATTATTATAGCATGCATATTTTAATCTGACAAGAAGAAATACGATATGATGAAATTGACAGATCCCAGGTATTTAGTAAAGACGTTAACGGTCCTCGTCGTCCTGTTTGCAATAAATATGCAAGGCAATGCCCAGGTCGTTGTTCAGCGTTGTGATGTAACATCAGGCTGGCAGGGTGACCAGTCAATTACCGTAGATGGAACAGATAAAATGGAGGGAACCGGTTCCCTGGAGACGAATGTACAGACAGGTGCATCCACCTGGTTTTCCAAGTCCTTTTCGAGTACACAAACAGGCATTACTTCAACGGGCTATCTCACATTCTGGCTCTATGTCTCTGATGCTTCTCTGTTGGATGGCGGAGAGGTAGAGGTTTCCAGCTCAGGAACTTACGACGACCAAGAGTACAACTGGAATTTCAACAGCAGTGATTTGTCTGACGGGTGGAACCAGGTGGAATTGCAGATCAGTGCTGCCGGTCAGACCGGCGGAAGTGCAAACCTGGACGGGATCAACTTTTTCCGTATTCATCATACCACATCAGGTCCTGTTACCGTGAAAATCGATTACATTCGTTTTACACCCAGTCTGGAGGCCCCTGTATGGCCGGTACTGGACGTACCGGTGGTGGATAACTCCACGCTGGACGGTAAGGTGATGTTCGGTTACCAGGGCTGGTTCAATCATCCGGATGATGGTGCAGAATTGGGTTGGGTGCATTGGGGTAATTTCTATGAACCTCTCAACTCAACTGTGGATATGTATCCCGATATGAGGGAATACGGAAGCGATGAAAAATACGACGCACACCTGACCTTCCCGGATGGTTCCATGGCGCCGGTCTTTTCATCTTTCAACAGAAACACTGTAGTACGTCACATGAAATGGGTGCGTGACTATAACCTGGATGGCGTATTTCTGCAGCGGTTTATCTCAAATGCCGATAATGACAAGGGAATGGCCCATAAGGATACCGTGACCACACATGTCATGGAAGGATGTGAGAAGTATGGACGTGTATTTGCCATCATGTACGACGGTGTAGCCAACAGGGTGGAAGATATGAAGGCTGACTGGATCCACCTGGTGGATGACCTTGGTGTGACGGATAGCGACAGGTACCTGCATCACCGCGGACTGCCCCTTGTGTCACTTTGGGGTTATTCAGTAAGAGATGAGGCTACCCCAGCGCAGCTTGCAGAGATGATCGATTTCTTTAAGAACAACCCAAACCCAAAATACAGGGCATCTGTGAAGCTGGGTGTATTCTATAATTTTTACTATCGTTCAGAATTCCAGGAAACCTTCAAGCAGGCTGACGTGATCAGTCCCTGGTTTTCAGGAAACACCGATTACGAAAGGGGACAGCAATGGGGCGATGATAACAATGTGGATTATATCCCGGTTGTGCATCCAGGATTCTCATGGTACAACCTGAAAGATGATGCCACTCCCAATGCAGATCCCAGGGAGGGAGGACAATATCTGTGGGACGAAGTAAACGATGTGATCCCGGTGAATGCCAAAAGCGTATACATTGCCATGTATGATGAAATTGATGAAGGTACAGCCATGTTCAAGCTGGCCGAAAATGACCAGATGGTCCCGAGAGAGGGTTACTGGCTTCCCCTGGATGAAGACGGATACGACCTTCCAGGCGACTGGTACCTCAGGACAGCCAGTCTTGCCACGCAGATCGTAAGGGGATATGAGGATCTTGAAGCAAACCTGGGAACACCTCCGGATGGCATCATGACCATCAGGATCGTTGATGAGACAAATGACAATAACCAGGGCGGGATGGAATTCATCTTCCCGGATTTTCCAGAAGAATCCACTATAGAGATCAGCATTGACGGGGGTATGACATTTCCTTATTCCACAACGGACGATGTTGGTACTTATACTATTTCAGGTCTGTCTGAAGGGATCTACCCCGTTATGGTTCGTCATGATGCAGCATCCCCGGAAGTTGACATGGGAGATGTCCAGATCGCCAATGTTTTTGAAGGACTCCCTGAAGCGGCTCTAAATCCTTACCCGGCAGATGGTCAGACCGGGGTCAGGCTTACCACAGCATTAGGATGGACCCCCGGTAACCACACAGTTTCACACCACATAAATTTCGGGGCCACCCCGACACCTGATTCCGTTACATACCAGTTCAGCAATTCTTTTAACCCTGGTGACCTGGAAGCAAATACAACATATTACTGGAGTATTGATGAGGAGAATGGATCAGGCAAAACTGATGGTCCGGTCTGGAGCTTTACGACCGGAGAAGCAGGAGGTCCTTCCGATATTGTCGTCCTGGACTACTGTGACGAAGTATCAGACTGGCAATCCACCAATGGCCTGGAGCTTGATTCGGACATGAAGCAGGAGGGATTCGCAAGCCTTTCCTGTACAGGTGGTGGAACGGACAAGTTCAAAAAGAATTGGGAAGAGGCAGTAAATACTTTTTGTGACGAAAACAGTTATTTCAACCTTTGGTTATATGTCTCAGACGTAAGTGCTTTCGACGGTGGGGGACAGATAGAGATCTCCAGTTCCGGAAGACCCGATGCTGAGGAATACAGCTGGAATGTCAGTGACCTGGATCTTTCAGACGGATGGAATGAATTGCGCCTGCAGATAAAGGATGCATCTGCAAATGGAATTCCGGACCTGAGCGGGATTAACTTTTTCCGCTTCTACCAATTTGTCAGCTCCGACATCGAAACCAAGATCGATTTTCTCTATTTCAGTGACCTGGCCTATCCAAAAATTGCTGCACCATCAAATTTTACTGCAAACGCAACTGAGCAGACGGTTACTTTGGACTGGGATGACAATGCCGAGGCTGAGGTGGTGGGATATAATTTATATCGCTCCCTGACCTCAGGCAGTGGATACCAGCCATTGAATTCAGAACTGTTGACAGAATCAGGCTTCGAAGACGGTTCAGTATCAAAGGGTACCACCTATTACTATGTGGTCAGAGCAGAGAATGGTTCGGGTGAGGAGAGCCAGTCAAGCATTGAGTTGACCGTTACCCCCGGAGAAACATCAGTGCAGCCAATTGAATCACTCCAGGAATTTAAGCTATTCCCGAACCCAGCCTCAGAGCTTTGTACAGTACAGTTCTCAATAGAGGAGCAGTCGAGTGTTGTCGTTTCTATGTTCGATCTCAGCGGCAGGGAACTCCACAAATTTGTTGAAAATGAAAACTGGGTGCCGGGAGATCACACACTGAGGCTCCCTTTGAGTGGATTTCAGACAGGAACTTATGTGTTAAAAGTTATGGTCAACCAGACCCAGATGAAGGAGCTGTTGATGATTGAGTGATGCATTTGTAACTGGCAAGGTGTTCCTGGTTCCCTGTTTCTGTGGACCTTCTGACTTAAGACAGTTTACAATTCTGTTGAATGGACAAAGCTGCATCCTTTGCTTTTCAGTTCCTCCCTGATGCTTTGATATTCGTCATCGTCGATGGCACGGGTGGCATCTTCCACGAGGGTGACTGAGAATCCCTCATCAATGGCGTCCCTGATGGAAAACTGTACACACACGTCAGCAGCCAGTCCGCAGAAATAGAGCTTATCAGCTTTCCGTTCCCGCAGGTAGCCTTTGAGACCTGTGTTCTTTTTATGGCCATTGTCATAAAATCCGCTGTAACTATCGATCTCCCGGTCCATTCCTTTCCTGAAGATGGCTTCGATTTTCTTTGTATGCAAAGCTTTATGCAATTCCGCACCCCAACTATTCATCACGCAGTGGTCGGGCCACATCACCTGGTCCATTTCATGCCAGCGGAGGGTGTCAAAAGGTTTTTTATCTTCATGATTGGAGGCGAAACTCACATGATCCTGAGGGTGCCAGTCCTGTGTGGCGATCACCAGCTCAAATTTCTCCTGAAGACCATTGATTGCAGGTATGATTTCATCTCCACCCGGCACTTCCAGTGAACCACCCGGCATAAAATCATTTTGAGCATCAATAATTACCAATGTTTTCATAATCAGTTTTTTCTGTTATTCATTCTTCGCCGACAATGATTCCCTGAGCTTTTTCAGACCGTCGCTTATCCCCACTTTGTAAATATGCGGATTCCGGAACCGTTTGTATGCTCCAGGTAATTTGTCCAGTTGGGACCTGCTGTAGTCGGCGATCTCAAGAGGGAGTGTTTTTTCATACACGCGGTGTCCGTCCTCCATCACTTTTTCGAGCAGTGGTTCCATATCAACGTCTGAAATCTGCATTTTTTTCCCGGGATCGAATGGATGGTGCATCATTCCGAAATCTTTCTCCTCTTCGAGGGCCACCAGATCTGCGCCGATCCAGTTTCCAACGTCATCTTTCAGCCGGTATACCTGTTTCCTGTCGGGCAGTGTGGTTTTGGCGATATTCTCAGAAATTTTTATCCGAGGTTTCCCGTGTGCATATGCCAGCTTATAAACTCCGTCAAGTGCGGCATCGGGTTGACCTGTCACCAGGCTTGTCCCGACCCCGAAGATGTCGATGGGGGCAGCCTGTTCGAGCAGACTTTTGATCACGTATTCATCCAGCTGGTTGGAGGCTGCGATCTTCACATCATTCAAACCGGCCTCGTCCAGCATTTCCCTGCATCTCAAGGCAAGGAATGCCAGGTCACCGCTGTCGAGTCTAATTCCTTTTAGCTGTTCTCCACGCGCTTTCATTTCTTTTCCGACCTGGATTGCATTGGGAATTCCGATCCTGAGCGTGTCGTAAGTGTCCACCAACAGCACACAATTTTTGGGATGTACACGTGCAAATTCCCTGAAAGCATCTACCTCATTCTCAAAACTCTGGATATAGCTATGCGCCATTGTGCCCGAGACCGGCAACTGGAAATCCCGGCCGGCAGCTACATTGCTTGTGGCATCAAACCCGCCGATCAGGGCTGCCCTGCTGGCATGGTATCCTCCAACTCCCTGTGCCCGTCGCAGCCCGAAATCCACTAGTTTCCTGTCACCTGCAACCATTCTCATCCGGCTTGCCCTGGTGGCAATGAGTGTCTGGAAATTCAGGAGATTCAGAAGCAGGGTCTCAATGATCTGTGCTTCCAGCAAGCTTCCCTCCACCCGCAATACCGGTCGGGTCGGAAATACAATATCCCCTTCCCGGCTGCTGAAGATCTTCCCGCTAAAATTGAAATTTCCAAGGAGCTCCAGGAAATCCCCTGGAAAACCATTCTGGTCCAGGAATTCAAGGTCTTTCTGATCGAAGTTGAGGTTTTCGATAGTATCCAGCAGATCTTCGAGACCGGCAAATATCGCATAACCTCCTTCGAAGGGCAATTTCCTGAAAAAGTAATCAAAAATCGCCTGGTCATTCCCGTTTCCCATTCTGAAATAGACCAATGCCATGCTTAACTGATACTGATCGGTATATGCTCCTGTAAGATTTATCATCGGCATATTTTACAGATCAAATATTTTTTTCATCTTCTCTTCGTAAACCATCAAATCCTTTTTGCCGAAGAGCACCATCCTGATCAATTTTACATTGTCCAGTTCCCTGACCGATGTGCGGATCGCTTCCAGGGCGACTTCCGCTGCATCTTCCAGTGGATAACCAAAAGCTCCGGTAGAGATCGAAGGGAAGGCAATCGATTCGATCTCTTTGTTTTCTGCCAATTGTAGTGCATTCCGGTAACAATTGGCCAAAAGTTTATCTTCCGGTTTGTCCTGACCATATACCGGTCCGAGACAATGAATCACATGTTTGTTTGGCAGGTCATGTCCACCCGTAATTACAGCTTCACCCGGTTTGACAGGCCCCTGGGGTACTGCTTCTGCCTTGAGACCTGCTCCGGCAGCCCTGTGGATCGCACCCGCGACACCTCCACCCGGCAGCAGCTGCGCATTTGCAGCATTTACGATGGCATCAATATCTTTCTGTGTTGTGATATCTCCCCTGGTAAGTTCAATTGATGTATTCATGTAATTTGTTTTCATAAAAATAGTGGCATTAGGTGTCTTATAAATAAATCAGGTTGCTTACCTTTTACCCATAGAACGTGAAAGGGGGAGTCTTGTTCGCGTCTGCTATTTTGAAGAATTGAGGTTACCCCCGGCTTTCTCAAATGAAGAATTATCAATGTAACAGTTTGTCCGGATCATTTTTTTATCCTTGTCAAGTTCAAAACTCAGGTCATCAATGATGAGTTCACCCTCGAATAATTGAGGTTCATCCATGTTCATTCCCCAGAGTTCCACGATCCCGGAAATTTCACTTGCAGATTTGTAGAATGCCCTTGCAACCACGTATTTTTCATGACCCGCGGAGACGGTTTTTATGATATATGTAACTACAACATCATTGTCGGCATACAATGTAACCATCACTCCATGATAGTTTACGATTCCCTGGGGAAGCCGGGTCGGTTCAAGTTCCAACTCCTTGTTGGTCTGGTCCAGAATCGTTGTCATGATGGTGTTGTCCGGTCCGTAGTATTGGGCCTCAAAACTGCCAAGGCTCTTCTGGAAATTCAGTGCCTCCTTGAAGTCAAGCTGAAAGGTCCAGTTCTCATAGTCAGAATCCCGCTCACAGGAGAGCAGGATGACCGTCAGGACTCCAGATATAAGATATAAGATCAGTCTTTTACGCAACGGATATAGTATTGATCATGGCTTAGGTAAAAGCCAAGGTAATAAATTTCTGTACAGCTGAACCCTATAATTTTATAAACCGGTGTGATTGCGTTTATGAATGCCACTTTCCATGTCATAACTGCAAGTAAGATATGGGTATCTTTCAGAATCTCTTAATTTTGGTTCCTTTTTGATCATCACAGATCAGATCAATGGTCATCACTGGGTCAACGGGATGATGAGATCAATCGAGGTTCCTTTTCCCCGCATTCCTTTTATGGTAATGGTTCCATTCAGGTTATGTACTCTCTCCCTGACAGCAAAAAGACCAAAGCCATCGCCTTGTCCTTTCAGATTGAGTTCTTCCCGGGTATTGAATCCTTTCCCATTGTCGTTGATGTTGACATGTAGATCGGAATTCTTTTTCCTGAACACAACCTCGGCCATCGTTGCACCAGAATGTTTTACGATATTTGTAAGTAGCTCCTGTATGACACGATAGGTGAGGATGAGATGAGATTCCGGCACCTCTTTTGGATGATGATCAAGTGACAGTTTTATTTGGAGGCCGGATTCATTTTCGAGCTTTTCTGATAGCCAGACAACCGCCTCTGCAAGACCGAGCTGATAAAGTACCGGCGGACTGAGATCATAGGTGATCTTGCGTGAATTGGCAATTGCATCCTCGATGTACTCACTTGCACTTTGAAGCCGCTCCAGGATCTGTTTATCTGCAATGTTCTTGGTCAGTTGTGTAATGTGCATTTTAGCGATCACGAGGGTCTGATTCAGGTTGTCATGTATGTTGCCTGCAATCTCTTTCCTGTGTTTTTCTTCTGTGATCAGCAGTTCTTTGGTCAGATTCCGGAGTGATTCCTGGTATTCCTTGTTGACCTTTTCTGTTTCAACTTTTCCTGTAATATCCTGGACAGTGGAGATCATCAGGTCTTGATCGAAAAGCGGAATGTTCTGTGCTTCTATGATCTTTTTTTTACCTGTTTTTGTTGTGATGCTAAGGCCGCTCCATTTCATCCGTTCAGGATCTCTGCTTCGAATGTCCTCATATACCTTTTCCATAATTTCATTCCGATAGGTTTCATCAGGATATACTTTTAGGAAAAACTCTTCAATGTCCCTGATATCTTCATCGCTCCAGCCATAGATCTCCTTAAATTTATGGTTCATATAGGTAGCCCTGCCTTCGTCGACCCTGTTTACTGCAAGTCCGATAGGAAGATTTTCCAGTATTGTCTCGATGAATTTATTTCGTCTGGCGAGGCTATCCCTTGCTTTATTGACCTCATCTTTGGCCCCCTTCAATTTTTGCTGTCTGACCTTCAGGTCCAGGATATATTTTTGGCGCTTTCTGATCTCCCGGTTGATCAGTATGAAAATAATAACGGAGGTCACCATAACATATACAAGTCCTTTGATCGTCTGAACCTGTGTTAATTCTACTGCGTTTTGCCCGAACAGGAGGCTTGTGATCCGGTCAGAAAAAATTATGTACAAGATACTGATCACCATGAAGATGGAGGAGATCCGGAACGCGCTTGCATAATTCTTCATGGCAGATATATTTGAAATTGAATAGGTCTTTTTGCACTGCAAAGTACAAATGCGGAGGGAGAAATGCCAATAAGAGATGTAATTTACAATTCGCAGGATCAGCGATCTTCCTGTTTATGAACTGCATCTTTTGCCTCCTCTTCCTCTTTGTCGCTTATTTTTTTCTGCAGCCTCGACATCCTGTCATGATCCGTATCACCTTTTTTTGTTTGTTTTCTTTTTTCCAGCTTATTCATTGTTTCACCCCGACCGTAGATAATGAGGGAATCATTCTCCATGATCACCGTATCGGCCTTTGGCGTTCCGATATACGTTCCATCTGGTCGAGTAATGCCGAGCACGATGATCCCCTCGTCGGGGAGCCTGGCCTCCTTAAGTTCTTTTTCGCATAGCCAGTGTTTCTCATCGACCCCGATCTCCGAGATCCTGTAATCTCCTGCGAGTTGAAGCAGACCGGCATAGTCGTTGGTATCTATCTTGGTGTATTTATTCAGGAATCGTGTGATCACTACCGATAATCGTTGGTCGATCCAATTGCTTTGCGCAACCGTCCACAGGGTGGCAATACCTGCTGCCAGGATCACCATTCTTAACCATGTATTGTCAGTATTTTCTTCTGCAGTAAAACCGATGATGAGTGAAGCGATCCCTGTTACGATCCCGGCATTTCCAAGGAGCATGAGCAGTAACAGGATTCTTCTCCTCACCGGGTTGTTTACCACCTTCTCCGATTCACTGGTGGTAAAACCCACGCCGGTGAAGGCAGATCTTGCCTGGAATTTTGCAGACTCCCTGGAAAGCCCCGTGTGGGTAAGTGCAATTGTAGCAATCCTGGTGATGATCAGTGAAAAGGCAAGAATAAGTACAAGGGATATTATTGCAATCATTTTTTTAAATAATTATTTCTCAACCATCCAGGACCTCTTTTGCCTTTTGATAACCGATATCAAACATCTCCTTACTTCTCTTTATATCATAATAGGTAAAGTCTTTCAGCTTTTCTGGTTCAATAAACAGATCAAGTTTCTTCTTCTTCAGATCGATACCGGAGGCAATGCTAAGGTGGAAGGCATTTACCGCCAGGTGTGCCAGTCCTTTTTCAGGGTCATAATGTCCTATGGGGTTTACATGAACACCGAGCAGATTTTCACATTTTCCTTCCAGGGGTTCAAGCGGGAAATTATTGGTGACACCACCATCCACAAAGGTCACTCCGTTGATCATTGTGGGGCTGAATAAAACCGGAATACTGGAAGATGCCAGGACAAGATCAACCAAATCTCCTTCGGCAAAGAAAACAGTCCTTCCCTCTTCCATATTGGTGGCTGTAATGATCAGTGGTTTATCAAGTTTTTCTATCCTATTTGTTCTCAGGTTTTTTTTGAGCAGGTCTTTCAGACCATTGATATTTAGAAGCCCCTGGTTATCGAAGTCCACTTTTACCAGCTCAAAGATCTTATTGTTTTCGAAGATCTCAAAGATCTCTTCCGGTTCAAAACCGTCACAATAGAATGCGCCGACAATTGAACCAGCACTCACGCCAGAGACAATATCGGGTTTGATCCCGGCTTCATGTAGTGCCTTGATGACACCGACATGTGCGAACCCCCTGGCGGCACCACCGCTCAGGACAAGCCCTGTTTTAAATTCTTTTTCTGATTTGCTGCCGCCCAGGCGATCAGCGATCTTTTCGATTGCATTTTTACTCATGGTCTATCATATTGGACCGACAACAAAAACAGGTGTTTTTTATAACACCCATGATCACTCTGTCAGTTGGTTTTCTTGGGTTCGTTTAGCCATGCACTGAGCATCCAGTGTTCTTTTTCAAGATTGCGCATCATGCTGTTCATCATATCCATGGTGGCCGCATCCCCGACACTTCCTGCAGCATCAACTACCTCCAGCATAAAAGAGTCCAGAATCTCAATGTCATCCAGCACTTCCCTTGTCATCTGCATTGCTGATAGTTGTTTGTCAGATTCCTGTATCTCTGCAATTTCAAGGTATTCTTTTAAGCTACTCATCGGTGCTGTACCGAAGACACGTACCCTTTCTGCGATATCATCAATATTGTTCACTGAAGCAGTGTAAAGATCTTCAAATTTCCCATGCAAGTCAAAGAAATCCTGACCTGTGACATTCCAGTGAAAACTCCTCAGTTTCTGGTAAAATATATGGTAATTTGCGATCAATTTGTTCATTGTAGTTACCATTTCAGCAGTATCCATGCTGCTGAAGCCAAGTCTCGCATGCGTTTTCATTTTCGTTTTTGGTTCCATTGAATCCATATCGTCTGTTCTGTTTTTATAAATTATTTTGCAGGTTCCCGGTAAATCATTACAGGGATATCGGACTCCTTCAGCATCCTGTTGGAGTCACTTTTCGTAAATATTCGTTTAAGGAAATTCCGGTTCTCTTTTAGCAGCACAACCAGGTCAAAATTTCCTTTACCGGTATATTCCAGAATCCCGTTTACTACACTTTGATCCTCACGTATTGCGAATTCAATCTTATGATATCCAGCCTTTTCCTGGATGGAAGATTCAAATCCGTGACTTTTCAATTTCTCTTCAAGGTCAACACTATCCGTGATATGCAATGCAGTGATCTCTCCCCCGAAAGGAGCTGCAAACTCTGCCAGCATGGAAAGAGTCGGTATATCCTCCTCCTTATAATCAGTTGCATACAGAATTTTCCTGATTTTGCCGAGTTCAAATTCTTCGGGCACTTTGAGTAACGGACAACTTATTTTCTCAAGAATGTTCATGTAAGTATTGATGATAAATCCAAGTTCCGGCTCTTCAGCCTCGTTTACAAGGATCATTGCTGTATCATCTTTTTCCGATTCCTCAATCAGGATCATGTCTGTTGCCCCACTCCTGATATCATAGGTAATTGCAGGTATATTCTCAACCTCAGGCTGCTGATCCAGGAATTCCCTGATCTGTTTCTCCTCTTCCTTCATTCTTTCCTCCCTGATCATTTCAAACTCATAGGAGGCCAGTCCTGTTTTCAGCGGACTCGTCATCGGGTAAAAGAATGTGTGCCTTGACTCCAGGATCATGAGAAGTTTTATCTCGTATCCCAGTGTCTTTGCAATGGATATTGAACTCCCGATAGAATTTTCCAGATTCTCTGCTGATCTGATGAAATGTATGATCTTCTTTGCCATAACACGATAATTATATTGTTCTCATACATAGCAATCATGCAATTATCATACAATAAGCCCAAAGAATTGATCATTTGAGAAACAAATCTTCCTCCATGCCATGTTTTACAATGTATACAGGATGTGTACATAGAAACGGAAACCGGATCTTTTGATATTCCAGGAAAAGAATCAGGTGCATTCAATTGTGGACAATGTTCAACAACATTGTTATTTCTGTACAATTCTTTCACGGGTTGCATAGCTGAATTTCAACAATGCAACGAATACGACACCGCCGATAAGATTACCAAATGTTGACCATGTAAGTACATGAAGATAAGAGAGTATGGTTATATCTTCACTCAGCAGCATACCTGAAAATACTTCGATCGACCCGACAATGCTATGATGCAAGCCACCGAGTCCGATCACAACCGTAACAAGTATTATCGAAAAAATCCTGCTAAAGGTTTCCTGGGACGAGGCCACAAGCCAGGATAATAGCCCCATCAACCATCCTGCAAGGATTCCGCTGCCGAGGATGACTGACCAGTCGAACCGGATCATTTTTGCGGCCATCGATACCAGGGCCTCAGGAAGGATAACGCCCATGTCTATAGGCAGCTTTACAAGTCCCAGGCTGAACAGTGTTCCTCCGATCAGGTTTCCGGAATAGATCACGCCCCAAAGGATCAAAAGGCTTTTTATCGTAGTTCTCCTGTTGAAGACCGGCAGGATCGCCATCGTAGTGTGCTCAGTGAAAAGTTCGGATTTTCCGATAACCACGAATATGAATCCAAGTGGATAGGCCAGGGAGAGGATCATATGGAGAGAAGCTGCCGAGACCTGTTCAAAGTATAAGGAATACAGGACCCCCATCAGGAAAACACTGAAACCAAGCTCAAGTCCGGCAGCAATTGCGGATACAAACACATCGGAATTTGAGCGTTTGTGCTCTTCCATTGCCTTCTCGATCTGCTCATCCAGAATCTCAGCAACCTTCTTAGGCCTGTTAAGTGATTCAGCAAGATGCTCATTTTTTGACCCTGTCCTGTCCATGTAAGTTCGTATTCAGTATATAAAGTGATCAGCGGCCATTTTTGTTCAATATTTTTTAAAATCAGCCAGCTACAATGGGAACAGGAAGGTATGGTTTTGTGGACCTTTTTCCTCATAAATAGCAGGTAGCTTCGTTAAAAAATGAATAATAAGGAATATAATATTTTTTATTTAACAGATAATCAAGGTGTTAGGATAGGTTTTTGGTCTTTATAATCAGAAAAGGTACATATATTGAGGATAAAATCGAATTGGGTAATCAATAAAGTGGCACAGATGGGATTGAAAAACAGAGATGTTGAAGGGGTTCTCAGTGAGATTCGTGAACAACTAAAAAACGGAGAGATAGATGCAAAACGCCTGAATCAATTGGTAGATCAGTTGGAAGAGGGTATCCGGCAAAAAGAGGCTGAAGAGGAAAAATCAAATAACCGGTTGGTGCGATTGCGTGAGCAAGATTTCAGGCTGTTTGAGACACTGGCCAAAAATATACCAAATACCGATATTTTCGTTTTCGATAAGGAGCTCAGGGTAATTAATGCCCTGGGCGGGGAAATGGAGAAATATGGTTACCACCGTGAGCATTTCGAAGGTAAGGAAATCGAGGAAACGTGGGATGCCCAATCGGCTTCAGTACTAAAACCAGTGTACCAGGGAGCAATAAAAGGCAGGCTGATCTCGAGGGAGGTTTCGCTTTCGGGAGATCTCTATCACCTCACCGTTTTACCCCTGCGCGAAATGAATGGCAACATTTATGCCGGAATGGCAGTGATGATGAACGTTTCTGAAGAGAAAAACCGTGAAAATGAACTTGAGGAAGCAAAGGAACTGGCAGAGAGTGCAAGCAGGGCCAAGTCGGAATTCATGGCCAACATGAGCCATGAAATCCGTACACCCCTAAACTCGATCATGGGATTTTCCGAGCAACTTGGCAAAACCAACCTGACCAGGGACCAGAAGAAGTATGCAGACCTGATCGATGAATCCTCCGAGCATTTGCTTTCGATTGTAAATGAGATACTGATCCTGCTTAAGATCGGAGCCAACAGTGTACACATTGAAGAGATTCCATTTAGCCTGAGGAATTTGATCAATGAAGTTGATAATACATTCCGGATTCGGGCCAGTAAAAAGAGCATCAATATGAATTTTCAGGTAAGTAAAGAGCTGCCCGAAGTATTGGTGGGGGATCCCGTGAGATTAAAACAGGTGTTGATCAATTTGGTAAGTAATGCTCTGAAATTCACGCAGTTTGGATATGTTAACTGTATTGCAAAAGCATCAAGCCAGACTTCAAAGCGTGTTGAACTTGAGATCACGGTTAAGGACAGTGGAATCGGGATCGATAAGGAGGAGTTATCGACGATATTTGAGCCATTCCACCAGGCAGATACTTCCATAACCCGCAAATTTGGTGGTTCCGGACTTGGTCTTACCATTGTGAAGAAACTGGTTGAACTTCAGGGTGGGTCCATCAGCGTTTTCAGCCGAAAAGGTACCGGAGCTGAATTCATGATCAGTATCCCCTATAGAATCGGCAGGAAGGAAGATCTCCCGGAGGAGGACAGGATCTATGAACCAGACAGGGAACTGCTGAAGGATATCAGGGTGCTTCTGGCTGATGATGATGAGACCAACCAGATCCTGGCCGGGACGATCCTGGACAGCTGGGGCCTTGAATATGATACTGCCCATGATGGCGGGGAAGCCCTTCAATACCTGCAATCAAATAAATATGATGTCGTATTGATGGATATACACATGCCTGTGATCAGCGGGATCGGGGTAGTGAAGAGACTGAAGAAAGAGAAGGACCATCCCAATGGAGATGCGAAGTTCATAGCTGTGACTGCCAATGCGATCAAGAGCGATATTCACAAATTCAAAAAGGAGGGGATGGATTCTTACCTGATCAAACCATACAGGGAAGAGGCATTGTTCAACAAGGTCTGCAATGTACTTAGGGTAAATGCATCCACAGGCAAGGTACACGGACAAACAGAGGGGAAGACAAAACTGGATGGTGAGAAGTCTGACAACAAACCCTACAACCTGAACGATCTGATCAATGTCTCAAAAGGGGATATCAATTTCTACAACAAGACGCTGAAGTCATTCATCAGTTCCGCAGAAAAGGTTTTCAGGAACATCTCCGACATGAGTAAAGCACAAGAGTGGAAAAATGTGGGTGAGCAGGCGCACAAGATCATCTCTTCGGCCAGGTTTATTGGATTGAGTGAAGTTGCGAACATTTGTGTTCAAATCGAAGACAAGACCATCAGGCAGAAAGAATTCGATGAAGTGCCTGAATTGGTGGAGGATCTGCTTCAAAAGCTGAATCTCGTGCTACCCAAGCTGAAAAATGAGTATATTTATCAAAAATCATAGCAGATTTCCCAAATGAGCAAGATACTGATCGTTGATGATGATGTATTTATATGTAATATCCTTGAAAAATATCTCACGGATAATGACTACCTGGTTGATACCGCATACTCGGCAGGATCAGCGAGGAAAAAACTGAAAGATGCTTCTTTTGATGTGGTATTGTGTGACTACCGGCTTCCGGATGGCGACGGACTGAAAATGCTGGATGCCATAAAGTCACTGAATTCTGCCGCCAAAGTAGTGATCATCACTGCATATGCAGATGTGAACATAGCTGTAAAACTGATCAAGAGCGGTGCTGACGATTATGTTGTTAAGCCTATACAGCAGGAGGAGATACTTCACCTCATCAGGAAGTTGCTTAAACAGCCCGCAAAAAAGGAAAGAAAGGTAATATCCAGGAAAAATGGTACGGACTTTTTTTTCGGTGACAGTCCGGAGATCAGGCGTGTCCTGGATCTTGCAGATAAGGTTGGGCCTACAGATTTGAGTGTGCTCATTGACGGGGAAACTGGTTCAGGTAAAGAATTTCTTGCCCGGTATATTCATGAACAGAGTGAGCGTAAGGAGATGCCGTTTGTTGCCCTGGATTGTGGCGCCATTCCAAAGACTCTTGCCAACAGTGAATTGTTTGGTCACATCAAGGGATCCTTTACCGGGGCGGTGGCTGATAAGATTGGTGTCTTCCAGGAAGCTGACGGCGGGACGCTCTTCCTCGATGAGATCGGAAACCTGGAATACGAGGTACAGGTGAAGCTTCTGCGAACATTGCAGGAAAGGAGGGTGACCAGGGTCGGAGATCCAAAATCGGTAAAGATTGATGTACGCATTATTGCAGCAAGTAACGAAGACCTGAAGGAGCAAGTTGCAGAGAACAGGTTCAGGGAGGATCTTTTTCATCGTTTGAATGAATTTATGATCCACCTTCCGCCGCTCAGGGAAAGAAAAAAGGACATACAGCCTTATGCCGAATACTTTATGAAGAAGGCAAATGTCCAACTGGGGAAAGAGGTTGCTGGATTCGATGAGGAGACAAAGCGACTGATCCTCAATTATTCATGGCAGGGCAATCTCCGGGAATTGAGGAATATCGTAAAACGGGCTGTTCTTCTTGCAAATTCAGATATGATCACGAAAGATACATTTCCTGAAGAGATCAGGAGTTTTCACCTGCACCAGGGCTTTGAACGAAGCAAAAGTGATGCGCCGGGTGACCTGAGAGAGACCTCAATGGAAGCAGAGAAAGACCTGATCATCCGCACACTGCGGAGTGTTGATAACAATAAATCAAAGGCAGCAAGGATCCTGAAGATCGACAGGAAAACCTTGTATAACAAGATGAAACGACTGGACATCAACCTACAGTCAGCCCCGGACCCTTCAGAATCTTAGCACATATCTAAAAAATCTTCAGGTTATTTTTCCTCTTTCTTCTTCTTTGAGAATGCACGGATCAGTCCGCTGCGTTGCACAGCATCTGCTGCTTCTGTTGCTTCCACGATGCCCCGGTTCAATCTTTGAATAAGTATTTCGAGTGAATCGGCAAATGTGGGATCGTCGATCAGTAGATTCAACGCACTGCTGTCATTGTTCATTTTGTCGGCCAGCAGCATCAGGCTCCCGGTGGTGGATTGCAGGTTTTTACTGGTGACATACAGGTTGTTTGTCAGTGATGTATCGGTAAACATACGGCCAAAGATGCCCTGCCCCTGGTTGATCTTATCGGTAATCTCCCTGAGATTGTTCGTGATCTCATCCATATTTGCACTGGCTTTTCCAATGTCACCGGTCAGTGTTGTGTCGGCAAACAGCTTTCCCACAATTCCCTCACCGGCATTCACCTTTTCTGACAGATCGTAGAGGTTTTCAGTGATATAGGAGATGTTCCTGGTAGCATCGTCGAGGTTTTGGGTGAGTGTCGTGTCGGTGAATATTTTGCCAAAAACCCCGTCACCCCGGTTGATCTTCCTGGTGATCGAGATCAGTTCACTTGATACAACAGCGATGTTCTGACTCGACTTGTTCACCTCTTCCAGGATGTCATCAATATCCACCTGTTCTACCGTCTGCAGGGTATCATATTCCTGCACAGGTATGCCATCTATTGTGCCGGGAAGGATCATCACCACCTTACTGCCCATCAGCCCTTCACTTCCGATGGTTACTTTCGAGTCCTTTTTTACGTATAAGACCTGCTCCTCCTCCAGGTTCATCTGGATGAAGACCCGGTTATCATTCATAAAGGACAGACTGCTCACAGTTCCGATGTCGATCCCGGAAAGCCTTACTTTATTCCCCTCCCTGAGTCCCTTGACATCATTGAAGATCGCTGAAACCCTAACAGGCGAACCAAACAGGTTCTCCTTCTTTCCAACCAGGTAGATTGCTGCTATGAAAATAGCAAGGCCGAGGGTTACAAATATTCCAACCAGTATACTTCTTTGTAGTTTTTTTTTCACAGGTTTGCAGCTTTATATTGGGCAATTTAATTATTCCTGATCATATAAAATTAAACAAAAAACAGTCGCACCTGTTCAGATGGATCTGTTTTCAACTCATCAAATTTTCCTTCGGCAATAATTTTTCCATCACTCAAAATAACCATCCTGTCACTTGTTCTTTTTGCACACTTGATGTCATGGGTAATGATAAGCGATGCGGTATTGTATGATTCCCTGATCCGTAGAATCAGGTCATTGATGGCATCACTGGTATAAGGATCAAGCCCAGTGGTGGGTTCGTCATAGATGATCATATCGGGTGAGAGCATGAGTGACCTGGCCAGGCCGGCCCTTTTCTTCATCCCGCCCGATAATTCTGAAGGAAGCTTATCGATGGCATCAATCAATCCAACACTTTCCAGGTTTTTCTCAATGATTTCATTGAGCTCCTTGTCAGCCAGTTTCCTCAGTTTTTTATCTCTCTTCGCCGGGAATTCAAGATTTTCCCTGATGGTCATTGAGTCATAGAGGGCGCCTTCCTGGAACAAGTAGCCAATGCGTGTGCGTACCTCATTTAGCTCTTTCTCGCCACAGTTCAGCACATCTGTGCCAAATACGTTGATAGACCCGGCATCCGGTTTCAGTAAGCGCACGATACATTTCATGATCACAGATTTTCCCGTTCCGGATTTTCCCAGGATCACCAGGTTTTCTCCTGAATAGAGTGCCAGGTCCAGACCGTCGATCACCTTTTTCTCACCAAAAGATTTATGCAGATTATGTACGTCAAGGATCCTGTTATTTTCCATTTTATCAGGTAAGAATATCAGTTAATTGAACAGCGATGAGGTCGATGAGAAAGATTACAAGAGAGGAGGCCACAACTGCAGCATTGGCAGCTTTCCCAACCCCCGAGGTTCCCTTGCCTGAATAATATCCCATGTAGCTAGCGATGAGCCCGATGAAGAATCCGAAGAATATGGTCTTGATGGTGGCCGGGAAAATATCCCTGAAATAAACTTCGCTGAATGCCCTGCTGTAGAAAAGTTTAAAAGAGATGTCACTGTATGCCTTGAGACCGATAAAAGATCCAAAAAACGCAAGCAGGTCACCAAAGAATACCAGTAAAGGCAGCATAATGGTTGTTGCTGAAACGCGGGTAACGACCAGGTAGTTGAATGGATTGGTAGCCGAGACCTCCATGGCATCGATCTGTTCCGTGACCCGCATGGAACTTAGCTCTGCTCCAATTCCTGAGCCTACTTTTCCGGCAAAGAGCAGGGCAAAGATCACCGGTCCCATTTCCGTGAGTACGGAGATAAATACCATGTTCGGCAGCCATGCCTCGGCTCCCAGGTCGGCCAGTATCGGCCTGATCTGGATGGTCAGCACAAGACCCAGGATGATGGCGGTGATCCCCACCAGTAACAGTGACTGGTAACCGGTTCGGTAGCACTGGTTGATGAACTCCCGGCCTTCAAAACGGTTACGGAAAAGGCTGCCGATATACCGGAATAAAAAGGTTGTGATCCCGGCGATATCCATCAGCAGTTGTTCGAAATTCAGTTTATTGGGAGACTTCCGCTCCATGGGTGATCAGATTATTGGTTATTTGTAATATTCCCTGAATTTTAGATGTGGTGCTGTGGCCCTGTTCCGGTATCCATGTATTGAAATTGCAACCAGGAGGACCAGTGCACAAACCAGTGCCGTCCATTGTATTGTTGGGTGGTCACCCCATTGTCTCACTGCAATGGCACTGATGGCCCATACCCCCACAACGGCAAATTCCCGCATGTTTCGGGTGATGATCATCAACAGGTTGATGATCGTGGCTACAATGACCATTACAACTGTCCATGTTACCGGGTTGAACAAGGCCAGCCAGTCAATCATTACCAGGTAGGCGGCATAGTTCGCTACCGTGGCCACGGTGATCCATCCGATATAGATGCAGATTGGCCACCACACCCAGGCAATGATCGGGAACGGGGCATCCCAGCGTTCCATATTCAGCCTTAATACGATGATGATCAGGGAGAATAGAATGGCAACCATCAGGATCACCGACAGCGACAGGTTTTCGCTGAGCCATGACCAGATCCATAACATATTGGCCAGGTTGGCAATGGTCAGCCATGGTCCGATCGCCAGTACAAAATCATCCTCTTTATCGCTGGAGAATACCCTGACCAGCTGGAAAATACCAAATGAAAGGAGCCCAAGGTAGATCACACCCCAGATCGCAAAAGCGTATCCGGCAGGTGCGAAAAGTGTATCGTATTTCGCACTGACACTGCTTACTGTATTTCCCCCGAGTCCGGTTGAACCGGCAAAATAATTCACCACGATCACAGCAAAGATCACTATGATATTCAATAATGCATAAAATCTTTTCATGTCAGGATATCAGTTTCTAGTTACAATATATATTATATATCCGATAAATGAAAGCGTCGATGGGATTGCTTAATTGTGGTCTGGCCTTCCGTTGTCCTAATGAAACCCTGCAAGAAAAATTTACCGCCCCTAATCCCACGCCAGGTATCAGGAAATGACCTCCCCATCTACCGGTTCGTCTTTGTGCCATCCGGCCACGCCTGCGGAGACAATGAATTTCATCATGTCGGCCGGGTTCACGTCGACTGTCCGCACATTGCTGCTGGGCACGATAAAAAGTTCCCCGGAAAAATTATAGGAGTGGGGGAAATAGACCGCTACTTTATCTTTCACCCCAAGTTCTTCCAGGTCTGTCTCGGTGAGGAACCCGAGCTTTTCGATCTGTGATGCTTCGTTGATGGTTACAATGACTGGCTGACTGAATTTCTTTTCTTTGCCTACAAAGGCTGAAAAGAGATCATTGAAGGCTGAATAGATCACCTTCAGAAGGGGAATGCGCTTCATAAGCCTGGCAAAAAGGATCTTGAACGGCCGGGCCAGGAAGGTTTGCCCCAGGAACCCAATCAGCACCAGGAAGGCCACGATGATCACGATGCCAAGTCCGGGTATTGCGATACCCAGCCACTGTTCCAGCGTGTCATTGAGCAACCCGTCAATAAAAGTGAACAGCAGGTACACGATGTACGCGGTGATACCCAGGGGAGCAATAAAGAGCAGGCCCTGGAGGAGATAATTCATCAATTTTTTCACAAGTATATTATTAAGTTATAGTATTAATTTACAATATGTTATAAACTTCGTTTTTTCTCAAGGTGACTGGTTGCCTCGCAGAATGTTTAAATAGTAAAGGTGCTCGGCGAACTCTCATCAATTTACTGTAAATCTTCGTTCTAATTATACATGTTCATTTGTCATGGCTCCGCTGAAAAATCTACTCCCAACGATGAGGGTTTCATTACTATATCTTTTTAAACACCTATAAATTAACAAGGTATAAGTTTGTATTTTTCACAGGGTGACCTGGTGCATTACATCATATTCCAGCGCTTTGCTTTGATTTTTTTGCCGCTAAAAGACCAGCAGCATTGAAATTCAGATGCGCTGTACCCGTCCTTCACTGTAATGAAACACGCTACAACCTGATCTTGTTTTCTCCAGCTGCAAGTTCCTGCGTATTCCCATTAAAAACCAGTTTCCCGGTCATTCCCGGGGGTAAAAGGATGCTGCCTTTCAGCTTCCCGTTCCTGATCCTGTAATCCACAGCTATTCGCCCTTTCGGATGGGGCATGTCGGCCCGGATCTCTCCAAGGTCACCGGGATGTGGTTCTACCACGACATTCTCAAACCCGATATCGGCCGGTCTGATCCCGCAAACTGTGCTCAGTAAATAGTAGGCCGGGTGTGCGGACCATGCATGGCAATCGGAGCGGTCATGTGAGGCAAAACCTGTCTCCCCGCATGTGGTGTGACCCCTGTCAAGGAAATTGTACCAGAACCCCAGGTTGTCCAGGAAAAGATCTTCGTTACCTGTTTTCACCATGGCTTTGAAGAGGAAAAATGAAAAGTAGGAACTGGCATATTCCGTAAATCCGTCGTATTCGAGGATCCGATGCATCATCGCCGACTGCTCTTCGTCGGGAACCACATCTGTGAGGATCGCCAGGATGTTTGCATGCTGGGAGTAAGTGTTATCCCCCGGGTGGTCGCGGAACAGTTCCACTGATCCGTTCCAGCAATGAGTCCGTATCCCTTTCCTGATCAATTCTGCCTCAGCTTCCCACTTTTCAGCATCAATCTCCAGTCCGGATTCCCGGTGTAGCGCAAGTACACAATCCAGTGTATGCAGATAGAAAAGGGTCAGCATGGTCGAATGCCTGATCTCGCCATCATCGTTCTTCCTGGGGATGCTGCCCTGCGAGATGCTCCAGTCCATGAAATTCTGACTCCTGATTCCACCCAGGATCCCCAGGTTCTCATCCATGTGCCTGTGATAAAACCCGAGAACGCCCTCCATGCTTTCTGCAAACTGGTTGACGTACTGCGCATCACCGCGCATTAGGTAGTAATCATGCAGACTATGGATCCATGCCAGCGACCAGGACCCCATGTCAAAATCAAACCGGGAGGGGTATGCCGACTTGAACAGGCGGGTTTCGCGGTTGACCGATTGCGGGTAGAGCCGCATCACCTCCCTCAGCAGCCTGTCGTCCGTAGAATTGTATGTTGAGATCGCAGCGATGGGTCGATTGTCACCTCCATAGCTGAGTTGCTCGTAGAAAGGGGTATCGTAATAGGTCTCACCCGAGCACATACGCAGGGTACGCAAACATATTTCAAAGATCTCATTCAGCGCCCTGTTGTCCGACTCGAAAGTAGCCATTTCGGTATAGGGGTACCCCGAATATTCACTGCTGAAGCTGTGCACCACCAGTGGCTCATCGCCGGTCACTATCTCCAATTGCACATACCTGAACGTTCGTTTCCACAATGGCCGGAAAGTCCTCTTGCCTCCATCCGGACGAAAGAGATCCCATACGCCGAACATGGTCTTCCCCTCCACAGAATCACGGTGCGCCTTCAGGTTCACCTTTTCGTAAAGTGCCTCTGCATATTTGATCTTCACTGAGCTTCCGGTTCCTCCCTCTACGACCATCGCGGGGTATCCCATGGTTAGCATCTCGTAATCGAGCAGGACGGTCGCTTTTGTCCCGGCAGGAACGATCATGGGAGAGTTTCCATTGATTAATCCATCGGCACCGCGTACCGCCTTTGCGTAACGGATCGATGCCGGTGCTTCCCTTTGATCCGCCATAAAGGCAATGTTCCTGGGCACCAGCTTCCACGGTGGATTTCCGTCGAAAGAGAGCACTTCAGCACGCTTCCATTCCGCATCATCAAATCCAGGCTGTTCCCATCCCCACGGGTATTTTTTCGCATCCAGGTCATCACCGGGTCCGCATGCATAATACCCATAAAACCAGCGGTTTTTGAACAGCATCTCGTAATAGGAGACCGGTTGATACGCAGGATTTTTTATTGTTATCCAGTCACTTCCCGTGGCAATCCCGGCAAAGGAGCTGTCCGCCGGTCTCACCAGGAAGGCGGTCTGTGCAGTCAGCAGCGCCATGGGTTTGTCCTTGCCTGCATTGTATACAAGGGCAGCCAGCAGGTTCTCACCTTGTTCCAGGTACGGTGCGATATCGATCACGTCGTACTTGTAGGTTTGCAGGTCTCCCTTGGCCGGACCATAACTTACACGTTTACCATTGACATACAGGTGGTACCGGTTGTCGGCCGAGACATGGATCACCAGTTGTTCCGGCACCTTCTGCAGGTCAAACGATTTCCTGAAATGGTACACTCCGTAATCGGTCACGCTTGCCGTGGGATAACTGATCCAGGGAGCTGTTTCGGAGCCCTGGCCGGTAACATTCAGCATAAAGACTCCAAGAAAAAGCATTGTAAGCAGTGCGTATTTTTTTTTCATAATTCCTATTTCTTCTGTTTGCAGTTTAAAATTAATCATGTATGCTGAACTGGACGCCAGTCCGCGGCATGAGGCAGATTGTGAAATTATTCCCTGTTCACCTCCGACATCTTTGCTTTGTTGTACCGACCGGCATGGTCCTGGGCGAGGTAGGCGGTGCAAAGCAGGAGTTCGCCCATGGGGGAGCGGACGGTGAATTCATTGATGGGTGCGATCCAGGTCTGGTTAAAGCATTTTTCAGCATGGGGCCATGTTCCCAGCTCACCCGGGTAGAGTCCCGCGCCTTCGATGGCATCGATGGCCCATTTGCCGGTCCATCCCCAGCGCTCTTCGTTGTGGGATACGGGTCCGAAAGTAGGGATCCCGGCAGGGATATCGGTATGGTTGGTCTCCCAGTCGAGCTGGTAGGGAACAAACCACCGCTCTCCGAGTCCGCTTATGTAACTGCGGTTCATTGGGTTGGCGCCCATCGTATATTGAAGGGTCTGTGCCAGCGCGTCGGTGTAGACCGGATCGCCGGAGATTTTGTGGGCCATGACCAGCGGGAGGATCATGTCACTGAGGGTGGCCATCCGGTTGAGTGGCTGAGCGGAGGGTTTGAGGATGCGATAGGCGTTTTGTGATGCCCCGGTGACCAGGTCGTTGGCGTATAAGATCATGGCGCGTTTCAGTCTTCCGAGGAGCAGTGAGTCTTTGGGAATGGGATCATCGAGCAGGTAGGGAACGATGGCCTCATAGTTGCCGCCGTTGAGTTTTATTTTTTCGGGGCTTCCGGTGGCCTGTACGAGACTTTCCAGGTAGCGGTCGTGCCATTTGGACGCTCCTGTACGTCGGTAGAGGTTCAGCATGGCCATGGATGCATAGACCTCCTTGCTGCGCGACCTGTAGAGATCGGGGGTGTCGTCGTTGGTAATGGCCCAGAGAAATGCATCCAGGGCACTGGCGAGGTAGGTAGAGGACAGTGCTGTATCGTAGGGCTGGATGGCGAGTGAGAGTTGTGCTGCTGTTGCTGCATAGAGGAAGTTCGCACTGGGCGTGGGAGGGACCAGTGCTGTGGGGAGGGAGTTGAGCCAGCTCGGTTCGCCGCCCCTGGGATGTTGTTCCGACTCGACCCACCAGCTGACGCCTCCTTTTTCGTAGACCCCTTGTGTACGCCTGTAGAGATCGAGGCACCATGCAGCTTCATCGAGGATGTCGGGGAGCTTGTTGGATGATTCAGGAATCCCGAGGTTGAGCTGACGGAAGTATTCCGGGTTGAGGTCGTGCAGCAGGATCATCCGGCGGACGGTCCAGAGGTGGGTCATCCGCTGGTCGAAATCGCCGGCGTCCATCCATCCGCCCCATGCCCCGGGGATCTCGGTATCGGTGAGGATGCTGGCCTGTATGCGTTCAAACACGCCGGTCTGCGAGCGCTCATCCACCTGCCCGGGCGGATTGAAGAAGCGTTCAGTATCTACCTTGTGGATGGTGGTATGATCGGCCGGGTGCATGTTGCGCGGCCGCTGGTAATCGGTATACGGGGGTCCGAGTTCGATTCCCGAGCGCTGGTGGAGAAAACCCTTCATGACGAGCCGGACCGATTCTTCCCATACATCGGACGAGATACGGAATGGGAAGCTGGTGCCGATGCCGTCCACGACGATCCTGTATTTGCCTGCAAGGTTGAAATCGCTGAAATCCAGGGCCATGATGTCGGTAAGGTTGTGGTTATAGCCGGTACCGTTCAGCATATATTCTGCTGATGTCCCCGGTGAGCGGAGTGTAGCGCTTGATGTGTACACCGTTTCGCCGGTGGCGTCGTCGACAAGACTAAAGGCAGGCGGTTCGTTGTAGGTTTGGCTGCCGCCGTCGCCCAGCCATGTGGAGAGGTAACCCACTTTCGGATCGCCGGGAGCATAGCCGTCGAGGTTCACGTGGATCGCTTCGCTGCGCAGACGGGTATCGTCGAATGTGAACGAGAGGTGGGAGGGAAGCTGTGATTGTGTCTCGAGATGCATGATATATTGTGTTCCTGGCTTGAGTTTTTCTGGCAATTGCAGGTAAAATTCGTGTCGTAGCGGGTATTCTTGTGCCAGAGAGGTGTGGGTGCGGTCAATGGGGTAGGATTTCCGGTAGACTGCCTTGGGGATGAGTGTGTCCTGCCCGTTTTCTGGTATGATCTTATAATTGCAGGGATCGGAGAGTGGTGTGGTTAGAAGCTTATCTCCGGAGATTTCGTTGAACCGTCTGAGCCAGTTTTGGTCGGTCCCGCAGATGTAGCCGATCTTTTTGCCCTTCCGGATGAGGACCCGTGAGTAGCCGTGGTAGCCTTCCATGGAGATTCGGTCCCTGCGCTGTTTTTCATA